>JBEKIV010000136.1:0-10905 GCA_050011595.1 Tepidisphaeraceae bacterium | reverse complement strand
CGAATGCCGGTTTCTGCACACTAGACTTTGCCGAATGTGCCAACGCTATGACGCTTAGGGCGTTAAATCGCGGCCCGTCCCTGGTCACGGACGACCGCACGTTCCTCCTCGCCCGGCGATTGTGAACCGCCGTTTTTCCGCCTCCCTGGACTTTGACCCTGGTTGATTCGAACGCTTACATCGCCTAAAAATAAACCACACCAGAGCACAGGCACGGTTCGATTCCGGAGGAATGATCCATGCAATACCGCATCCTTGGCCGCACCGGCGTGAAGGTTTGGCCGCTCTGCCTGGGCACGATGAATTTCGGCGGCCGAAGCAACGCCGCGGCGTCCAAACAAATTCTCGACCAATATCTCGAACTCGGCGGAAACTTCATCGACACCGCCAACGTCTACAACGACGGGAAATCCGAGGAAATCATCGGCCAGTGGATGAAAGACCGCGGCACGCGCGACCGCATCGTCCTCTCCACCAAGGTCCACGGCCGACGCTCGCCGAACGTCAACGATGCCGGCAACCATCGTTGGCATATCGTGCGCGAGGTGGAGAATTCCCTCCGCCGGCTGGCAACCGAACGAATCGACGTCTATCACGTTCATCGTCCCGATCCCGATACGCCAATCGATCAGACCCTGCGCGCCCTGGACGATCTGGTTCGGCAAGGCAAGGTGTTGTATCTGGCCAGCAGCGTGTTCGCGGCCTGGGAATTGGCCGAGGCGCATTTCCTGGCCCGGGAATTGGGAACCGCCCGGTTCGACATTGAGCAGCCGCCGCTGAACATCATCGACCGCCGGATCGAAGCGGACGTTCTGCCGTTCTGCCGCAAGTACGAGATCGCCACGATCGCCTGGGCCCCGCTGGCGCGAGGCCGATTGGCCGGCGCTTACACGCGCGGCGGACGCAAAATTCCCGACGGCACCTGGTACAAATCCCAGGGCAAATCGGATTTTCCCGCCAGCCAATGGCCGCTGATGGAAGCCGTGGACAAACTCGCCGACGCCCACGGCATATCTTCCAGCCAGTTCGCAATTGCCTGGTGTTTGCAGGTTCCCGGCGTAACCTGCCCGATCATCGGCCCGCGCACGCCGGAGCAGTTACAGGACAACATGGCCGCGCTGAAGGTGACGTTATCCGCCGACGAACTGAAAGCGGTGGACGCGCTGAATCCGCCGGGAGAATTGTGCCGCGACCGAAACTTGGGGCCGATTCCGCGGTGAATCCCCCGCCTCGCGTTTAGCGGCCACGTTTACGCGGCGTTTCCTCTTTCCCCCGTAGATCGCGTCACTCCCACGATTCTCCCCGAATCCCCGCGGCGCCGCCGCGGGTCCGATCGACCATAGCGCGGTACAATTTCCCCCGAATGAAACCCTTTCGCCGATGGCTGTTGAATAGGCTTGCGGCGACGTCGCTGCTATTGTGCGTGGCGGTGGTGATTATGTGGGCGCTGACCCTGCACGACGCCAAAGGGATTTCAATCAACACCGGGCAAGGGCAACGCTACTGGCTTTTGTCCAGACATGGCTGGCTCTACTTGGGAAGGTTCTCGCCTCCTTCCGGATCTAACCAGTACGAAAGCGCAGCAACGCGTATGGCAAAATATCGGCCGCAGCCGCCAGTGCTGCGACTACCGTATTGGCCAATTGTCCTCTGTGCGACAGTGGCGCCGTCATGGTGGATCGTCGGATTTCGCCGTTGCCGTCGGGAACAGCGGGAACAACAACGCATTGCGAATGGCCAATGCCCTAATTGCGGCTACGACCTCCGCGCCACGCCTGAGCGTTGCCCGGAATGCGGGACGATTCCGCTGATGAGATAAATACGGCGAGCGAGCTCGCCGGCTAAACAAAGGGGAGTGTCGCGGGCGCTGTTGTCTCTGCCCCTGGGCCCCCTATACTTTCCCAGCCTAAACTCTGGTTTTGGAGCGATTTGCGATGGCCCGTCAGCCGTTTTTGGATTTGGTTCGCCAGCGTGTCGTCGTCCTCGATGGGGCGATGGGGGCCACGCTCCAGACTTTTCCGCTCGATCTTCAACGCGATTGGCGCGGGCAGGAAAACTGCTGCGAAATTCTCAACCTCACCCGTCCCGATCTGATCGAGCAGATTCACGAAGGCTTTCTGGCCGTCGGCTGCGACGGGGTGGAGACCAATTCCTTCGGCGGAAGCCGAATCGTCCTGGCCGAGGCGGGGCTGGTAGACCAGACCGTCGAGATCAACCGCCTCGCCGCCCAGATCGCGCGCCGGGCGTGCGACCGCTTCGAGACTTCCGACCGCCCGCGCTACGTCGTCGGCTCCATCGGCCCGGGCACGAAGATCGTCACTTTCGGACAGACCAATTGGGACGAGATGGAGCACAGCTTCTTCGAGCAAATCCGGGGTTTGCTCGAAGGCGGCGTGGACGTGTTGCTTTTCGAAACGCAGCAAGATTTGCTGGCCATCAAATGCGCCATCGCCGCCGCCAATCGCGCCTTTGCGGCGGTCGGCCGGCGTGTGCCGATTATGACCCAGGCTTCGATGGACCAGCAGAACGGCCGGCAGATGTTGACCGGCTCGGATGCCACGGCCCTGGTCGCCGCCATTCAGCCGTTTGACGAAGTGGACGTGCTGGGTCTGAACTGCGCGTTCGGGCCATACGAATTGACCGAGACGGTCCGTTATCTCTGTCAAACCTGGCCGCGTTTCGTCAGCGTTTTGCCCAACGCCGGGTTACCGGTGTACGTCAATGGCAAGGCCCATTTCCCCATGACTCCGCCCGATTTCACCAAGGGCGTGATGCGGTTCGTCGAGGAATTCGGCGTGAACATCGTCGGCGGGTGCTGCGGAACCACCGCGGAACATCTGAAACTGCTATGCGAGGCCGTCGGATTCCGTCCGCCCAAAAATCGCCGGCCCGTATCCAAGCCGCAGCTTTCCAGCCTCATCAGCGCCGTCGATGTCCGGCAGGACAACAGCTATCTCATCGTCGCCGAGCGGACCAACACCAACGGCAGCCGGCAATTCAAACGCCTTTTGCAGGAGGAGAATTGGGACGCGCTGGTCAGCATGGCCCGCGACGAGCTGCGCGAAGGCTCGCACCTGCTGGACGTGTGCGTCGATTTCGTCGGCCGCGACGGCGTTTCCGACATGAAGCAGGTCGTTTCGCGCTACGTCAACGCATTGGCGGCGCCGCTCATGCTCGACAGCACCAATCCCGACGTGATGGAAGCCGGTTTGAAGCTCGCCGGGGGACGATGCGTGCTGAATTCGATGAACCTTGAGGACGGCGAGGAGCGGGTGGCGCGAATCTGCGCCCTGGCCAAAAAATACGGCGCGGCCGTCGTGGCTGGAACCATCGACGAAGACAAAAAAAACGCCATGGCCCGCACCGCCGACCGCAAAATTTCCATCGCCCGGCGCATCCGCGATCTGGCCGTCGGCAAATGCGGCCTGAAAGATGCGGACCTCCTCTTCGATCCGCTGGTCCTGCCGATCAGCACCGGAATCGAAGAGGACCGCCGCAACGCCCTGGAGACCATCGAAGGGACCCGGCGGATCAGCCGGGAACTGCCCGATTGCCACACGGTCGTCGGCCTGAGCAACGTCAGTTTCGGCCTGAAGCCGGCGGCGCGGGTGGTCCTCAACAGCGCGTTTTTGCATGAATTGATGGAAGCCGGCCTGACGGCCGCCATCGTCCATGCCAGCAAAATCCTACCGCGCAACAAGATCGAGGATGATAAGTGGAACGCGGCGATGGATTTGATCTACGATCGCCGCCGCGACCGCTTCGATCCGCTCACGCATTTCATTTCGTTGTTCCCCGACGATACGGAAGCGGCCAAGGTCCCGGTTCAGGACAATCTCCCCATCGAGGAAAAGCTGAAACGCCACGTGATCGACGGCGAGAAGCGCGATCTGACGACGCATCTGGATGAAGCGCTCAAGACCTATCCGCCGCTGGACATCATCAACAACATCCTGTTGGAGGGGATGAAAGTGGTGGGAGAGTTGTTCGGCAGCGGGCAGATGCAGCTTCCCTTCGTCCTGCAAAGCGCCGAGACGATGAAGGCGGCGGTGGCGCACCTGGAACCGCTGATGGAAAAGGCCGGCGGACAAAGCCGGGGCCGCATCGTCCTGGCAACGGTCAAGGGCGACGTCCACGACATCGGCAAGAACCTGGTGGATATCATCCTGACCAATAACGGCTACACGGTTTTCAACCTGGGGATCAAGCAGCCGGTGGACGACATTCTCAAGGCCGCCCGGGAGAAATCCGCGCACGCCATCGGCATGAGCGGATTGTTGGTGAAATCCGTCGCGGTGATGAAGGAGAACCTGGAGGAATTGAACGCGCAGGGCGTGACGCTTCCCGTTCTTCTGGGCGGGGCGGCGCTGACGCGCGATTACGCGGAAGACACCCTGGCCGGGCTTTATCGCGGTCCGCTGCTTTATTGCAAGGACGCCTTCGAGGGTTTGCACGCCATGGACGAGATTTCCCACGGGACCATTGCCGCCGCCGTCACTCGCCAGCGCGACCGCGCCCAGCGCCGCAAGACCCTTCGCCAGGAGAGCGAAAAGAAATTCGGTCACATCCTCGCCGGCGACGGGGCCGAGTCGTCCGTTGCCCGCGATAATCCGATTCCCAATCCGCCGTTCTGGGGTTCGGTGGTCGTGGAGAAGATTTCTCCGCGTCAGGTGTTTCCGTTCATCAACAAGACCGCGGTGTTCACCGGGCAATGGGGCTTCAAGCAAAAGGGAATGTCCCCCGAGGAATATCGCCGGCTGATCGCCGAGAAGGCCGAGCCGGCGTTTGAGGCGCTGAAACGCCGGGCGGTGGATGAGAAGCTGATTCAGCCGAAGGTGGCGTACGGTTATTTCCCCGTGCAATCCGAGGGCGAGGAGGTGATCGTGTATGGATTGGAGGAATTCCAGCCGGCCAGCCGCACGCCCCTGGGCCGCCCGCGCGAGCATCTGCGTTTCAAGTTCCCGCGGCAAACGGGCCGGCGGCGGTTGTGCATCGCGGATTTCTTCCGATCCACGCAGTCCGGAGAATTCGACGTCCTCGGCCTGCAATTGGTCACCGTCGGCGATCGCGCCACCCAAGCCGCCGAAATCCTCCGCCACGCCGACCAATACCAGGATTATCTTTTTCTGCACGGCTTCGGCGTCGAGTCGGCCGAGGGTCTGGCCGAATTCTGGCATAAATACATGCGGCAGGAGTTGGGTTTCGGCAGCGAGGATGCGGTTTCGATCGAAGAGCTGTTTCATCAGCAATATCGCGGGAGCCGATACAGCTTCGGATACCCCGCGTGCCCGAACCTTGAGGATCGGGTTAAGATATTCGGATTGCTGAAGGCCGAGGCTATCGGAGTCCAGCTCAGCGAGAATTTCATGCTCGTGCCCGAACAATCCACCGATGCGCTTATTGTGCATCATCCCCAGGCAAAGTATTTTGATGCATGAGTTTGGAGCCCCGGAAGGGCTGGCGGTCATTTCTCCGGTGTGGCTGTTTCTGGCGAGTGAGCGCGGCACCAACGAGCGCTAGTTATGAACGTGGTTTCAATGCGGTCTGATTGGCGCAGGCCCTCGCCGGGGGCATCGATTCTGTTTTGCGCGGTTTTGACGGCGTTGGTGGCGTGGCTGCGGCTGGTGGTCTTTCAGCACTCCTCCGTGGGGATCGGATACGGCCTGCCCATCGTCCTGGTCGGCTGGACCCGCCGCCGGCGCTTCGTCTGGGGAATGTGCGCGGTTTTCGCGGCCATGGCGGCAATCAAATTCGTCCTCAACGCCCACGTCAGTGAACTGCCGCTGAACCAGCGAATCGTCAACTTCCTGCTGCTCATGGGCGACCTTCTGGTCGTGGCCGGAATCGTCGACCTGGTCATCCGGCGCGAAGCCGCGTTCCATTTGCGCGGACAGGACCTCTACCGCCGCGAGCAGGAACTGAAGATGAGCAACGAGGGATTGCTCGAGCGGCAGCAGACCATGGAAATCCTCCTGAAGCTCTCGCGGGCGCTGACGGTGGGCCAAAACCGCCAGGAGATTTTCGCCGCCATCGCCCAGACCATCCGCCTTCTGTTGGGCGCCAGCGCCGCCGCCGCGCTATGGGAAGCGCGCGGCCAAAACGTCGAGATGACGGTTCACGAGGGCTTCGGCAAAAATGGACCCGAGACGCTGGGCGCGCCTCGCGGCGGGATCTTCGCCGGCGTGGTCATGGAGCAACAGAAGACGGTGGCCCTGGGGAAGTTATCGCAGCGGCCGGAACTGGCGCCCGAGCGGATTCGCCACGGAGAACCGTTCAACGCCATGCTGGGCGCGCCCCTGAAATCCGGCCCCGACGTCGTCGGGGCGCTGGTGATTTACAGCCCGCAGCCTCGCGGTTGGACGGAAAGCGACGTCTCGCTGGTGGAATCGCTGGCGGCCCAGGCCTCGGTCAGCATCGCCGCCACCTCGCTTGTCGAGCAACTGGAAGACGAGCATCGCGAATTGCAAACCATCGTGGACGCCGTTCCCTTCGGGATTCTCCGCACCGATGCCCGCGCGTCGCGGCTGATCTGCAACCCCGCCGCCGCCGACATGCTCGGCTTCCCCGAAATCGTCGAGGCGGAATCCCGGGACTGGCCGAAAATGACCCTCATCGGTCCCAAAGGGGATATCCCCCAGGGCAGGGACCCGCTGCTCAGAGCGCTGCACGGCGAAGTGATCGCGGCGATGGAACTGGATGTGCGTCTGGCGGATGGCGAGACGTTCAGGACGCTGTGCAATGCCGCCCCCATCCGAGATCGGTCCGGCGCCATTACCGGCGCCGTCAGCGCATTCGTGGATATCAGTTCGCATAAGTCGATGCGGGAAGAGTTGGATCGCCGCAGTCGCCAGGACGAGGATGCCTCCTCCCGCAAGAGCCGGTTTCTGGCCGCCGTGAACCACGATGTCCGCAACCCGGCCAACGCCATCAACCTCCTGGCCGAACTGCTCCGCAAAGCCGCCCGCGATCCGGCCCAGATTGCCGGGATTCCCGAAATCGCCCGACAGATGGAGCGCACCTCGAACAGTCTGGTCAGCCTGGTCAGCCACGCCCTGGAACTGGTGCGCCTGGACCTGGGCCCGCCGGAGATCAACGAAACCGAAATCGAAGTGGGCCCCTGGGTCGAGGAGTTATGCAGCCGGTTTCAACCCTTGGCACAACAAAAGAACCTTGAATTCATCGTCACCAAGCCGGTTTCGAACATTTGTCTTCGCGTCGATAAGGCGAAGCTCGCGCGCGTCCTTGGCATCCTCGTGGACAATGCCATCAAATTTACCCAACAAGGAGAGGTGCGCGTTGAAGCCATCCTGATGGACGACCGCACCCTGCGATTTGAGGTCACCGACACGGGCATCGGCATCGCCGCCGACAGCCTGAACTCGATTTTCGATGAATTGACCCAATTGAAGAGCGCCCAACGCGCCAAGACCGGCGGATCGGGCCTGGGATTGGCGATCTCCAGGCGGCTCGTGGAACTGATGGATGGCAAGCTGGAAGTTGCCAGCGAGCCAGGCAAGGGCAGCACCTTCTCATTTTTCCTGCCCGCTTCAAACGTCTTCGGGTGAAATGCGTGAAAGTCCGTTTTCGAGCCGTCGGCCGATGGGGACCGCCGGATGTTATCGTGCAATGGGTGGGGGATCGGCGACCTCGCATCGCCGAGATCGACCGAATCGTCGAGCAAGCGTGGGATGAAGCCCGCCTCCGGCCTGGATTGAACCTGTTTGACGGGCCGATGTGCCGCCTCGAACGCCTCGTCGCCGGGGCCAAGCTCGAACTGGACTTGAGCCCCACCTCCTACAAAATCTTCTGGGGCACCAACCTGCACAATTCATGGCTGGGACTGCGGCACGGTCCCGAAGCCCTCGCCAACGCCGTCGGCTTGAGCTGCGCCCTGGAGAGCGCCGATGGGTTTTTGACGCTGGGTCGTCGAAGCCCCACCGTGGCCTATTATCCCTCGCGGGTCCATCCCTTTGCCGGAACTCTCGAACCGATCCATCCCCTGGACCTCTTTGCCGAAATGCAACGCGAACTCGCCGAGGAATTGCGCTTTGAAGACGCGGATGTCGCGTCGATGTGGTGCGCCGGCATCGTCGAGGACGTTTCCATCGGACAGCCCGAATTGGTCTTCAGCGCCAAATCCTCGCGCACGCGGACCGAAATCGAACGCATGCTCGACGCAACGGAGCACCAGGCTTGCCTGGCCATCGAGCCGGACCGTGAAAAGCTCGAATCCTCGCTGAATGATTCGGCCATGACGCCCGTGGCCCTGGGCGTCATGCTTTTGTGGGGCCGGGAACGTTTTGGCGCCCCGTGGTTTGACGCCGCCGAGCGCGCGGTTAATCTCGGCGGCCATGAACCTCCATGACGAACTGCAATTCACCGCCGATCTGGCGCGGGCCGCCGGCGCTGGGGTGCTGGAAAAATATGGGAAAGTCGATCGGCTGCTGAAGCGCGACGACGAGGCCGTCACCGAGGCCGACCGCGCCAGCCAACGCCTCATCGTCTCCGGTCTGCGAAGCCGGTTTCCCAACGACGGCGTCGTCGGCGAGGAAAATGAGTCCGGCGATGCGATCACATTTGACGTCACCAATCCCGCCGGAAGAAACTGGGTGATCGATCCCATCGACGGGACCAACAACTTCATCGCGGGTCTGGGCATTTTCGCCGTCTGCATCGCCCTGTTGGACGCGGGCAAGCCGGTGCTGGGCGTCGTCTACGACGTCACGCGCGATCTGCTTTACACCGCCGCCGACGGCCGCGGGGCTTGGCTGGGAACGCGGCGGCTCCACGTCCTTAAGACTCCGCTGGCCGACAACGCGGTGCTCATGCTCACCAGCAATCTCCTTGGTCCCGACGGCAAAGCGCCCGCCTACGCCCGGCGCTGGCTCGATCAGACGAATTGGAAAATCCGCATGTTGGGCTCGGCCGCGATCGAAGCCGCGAACGTCGCCGCAGGTGTCGCCCACGGCGCGGTGACATTGAACGGCAAGCTGTGGGACATCGCCGCGTCGGCTGCCATCGCCATCGAGGCCGGCGCGATCGTCACCGATCCGAAGGGCGACCCCATTTTCCCGTTCAATCTCGCCGGCTACCGCGGCGGGAAAGTGCCGTACGTGATGGGCGGTCCCGCCGCACATGCCGAATTGGTCCGCGATATGCGCAGATAGCAAGGGAAATCCGAAATCCGAATGACGAATCAAGCCCGAAATCCGAATGACCGAATGAAGGCGGTTTCGTCATTCTGGCTTCGGATTTGATTCGTTATTCGGATTTCGGATTTCGGATTTCCACCGCAATCCCCCCAAGCGTGGATGAAATCCAATTCATTCTCGTGTACCATCCCCGCCCTATGCCCAGGATCACCGTCGACGGCAAGCTCATCGAATGCAAGGATCGCCAGATGGTGTTGCAGGCGTGTCTCGACGCCGGACACGAGTTGCCGCGCTATTGCTATCATCCCGGCCTTTCCATTCCCGCCTCCTGCCGCATTTGCCTCGTGGAAATCGAAGGCATTCCCAAGCTCGTGCCGTCGTGCCAGACGCCCGTGCGCGACGGGATGGTCGTGCATTCCCGCTCCCCCAAGGCCGTCATGAATCAGAAACAGGTGATGGAATACCTGCTCATCAACCATCCGCTGGACTGCCCGGTTTGCGATCAGGCGGGGGAATGCACGCTTCAGGATTATTCCTACGAATATGGCCGGAGCCAATCCCGCTTCGAGGAGGACAAGGCCAAGAAGCCCAAGAAGGACGTGGGCGAGCACATTTACCTCTATGCCGACCGCTGCATCATGTGTACCCGTTGCGTGCGCTTCACGCGCGAGGTGTCGGGGACCAGCGAGTTGTACGTCGATGGCCGCGGATTTCGCGAGGAAATCGACGTCTTCCCCGGCAAGCCGTGCAACAACAAACTCGCCGGCAACGTGGTTGACCTCTGCCCGGTGGGGGCGCTGCTGGACAAGGATTTTTTGTTCAAGCAGCGCGTCTGGCTCCTGAAACAATCTCCGTCCATTTCCCCCGTCGATTCGGGCGGCGAAAACGTCTTCCTTGAACACAACGAAGGCGTCGTCTACCGCATCAAGCCGAGATACAACCCCCAAGTGAATGCCTGGTGGATCAGCGACGACACGCGCTATTCCTACAAGATCATCCAGCACCCCAATCGCCTGACCTCCGCTTACAAAAAAGAACACGGGGCCCTGGCGGCGACGGCGTCGCACGAGGCGTTTGCCCTGGCGGTGAAACAATTGAAATCGCTGGCGGCGCAGGGGCCGGCGGCCCTCTACGCGGTCCTCTCGCCGATGATGGCCTGCGAAGAGGCCTATCTGCTCGCCCACGCCATTCGCGCCCTCGACCCCCAGGCCCTGCTGGTCCTGGGTCCGGTCCCCAGCTCCGGACACGACGAGGTCTTCCGCCATTCGCAGACCGGCCAGCAGACCTTTGTCATCAAGGCCGAAAAGGTCCCCAACGCCGCCGGCGTTCGCCGGGTCATCTCCATGCTCGGCGGCCCGGCCGCAACCTACGATCAGTTCGCCCTCTCCCAGCCAGGAAATCTCAAGGGCGGGTGGATCGTCGGCGGGTATTTGTCGAACTGGATTACCGGCGAGATTCCCGCGGCCCTGAAATCCGGTTTCCGGGTCGTCCAGGATTTGCTGCCGACGCCGCTGAGCGAATCGGCCGACGTGGTTTTGCCGGCCGCCGCCTGGGCCGAGAAGGACGGATGCTGGGAAAATTATGCCGGGAAGATTCAGCCCTTCCTCGCCGCCGTCTCGCCCCCAGATGGCGTAACTCGCGACGGAGAATTTTATCTCTCCCTGCTCGGCCGCGCCGGACTTTACAATGCCACTGCCATCCGCAAGGAAATGGGCGAGCCGTTTGCTTCCGTGACCTTGCCGATCGACCGCGT
>JBEKIV010000135.1:0-10918 GCA_050011595.1 Tepidisphaeraceae bacterium | reverse complement strand
CCGGCCGGGCCATGATGATAAAGCGGACTTCCCCCAGGAGCGCCTCGGCCTGGTGCCAACTGGGCAACGTGTTGAGCAGGTCCGCCCCGATGAGCCAATCCACGTCGCTCCAGCCGTCCTGCCTGAGCTGGCGTACGGTGTGGAGGGTGTAGCTTGGCCCGGATCGGCGCACTTCCCGGTCGTCCAGTTCGAAGCCGCGGACGCCGGCAATGGCCAGGCGGCACATTTCCAATCGATGCCGCGGCGAGGCCAGGGCGGCCTCGTCGCCCTTATGTGCCGGCTGACCCGTTGGAAACACGACCACGGTCTTAGCGCCGACGGCCTCGGCGGCGGCGCGGGCGCAAACCAAGTGCCCGTGGTGAATTGGATTGAACGTACCGCCAAAGCAAATTTTTTCCCGCATCGAATAGCGCCTTTGTGGATGATTCTGGCAGATGAGAATAACTCTTCTGCCAAAAAGTGACCAATGGCGGAATAGGCGGCGCGAGTCGGTATAGGTGTCCACCTGAGCCTGATTGGTCTTTGGTGGATGAGGAATACTATGTTAGTGCCTTGTGTTTAATTACTTAGAGAGTGAACAGAACTCCGTCGCGCAGCGTATGGATTTTTGGCGCGAAACCGACTGAATAATTTTATAATGGTGCGAACGTGTTTTGCTCCTAGGGGGGAAGCGGCGGGTTGGACAACGGGCAGAACAGGAGGCCACAGATGGCCACGATGGTGAAAGGTAGAAAGCAGGAGCGTCGTAGCGTTTCGATTCCGCGCCGGACGCGGGAACTGGTTCTGCGCCTGTTGGAAGAAAACTACAATTACATGGACAGCCCCACGTTCCGCCATAAACGCGTTGAACAAGAACTCTTTACCGTAGATGCCCAGCCCCAGTTGCCGCTCACCAGTTGGTATCAGCCGACGCGGGATGACCTGGCCGGTTCGGGCGGCGGCTCGCCGCCGCAATTGATGAAGGCCCCGGAAGAGCGGCTGATGTTCCTGCGCTTCAACTACTGCAAGAAGCGGCTGGTGGCATTACAAAAGCATATCCGCGCCGACGGCCTGACGCTGAGCTTGGCACGGGAGTTTGTGCACTGGCATCGGAAATTCGAACACTTCCGCGAATACCTGGTTCGCACGAACCTGGCCCTGGTGCTGGCGATGGCCAAGCGCACCCGGCTCGGGGAAGTGGACTTCGCCGAAGTCGTCAGCGAGGGGAACATGGCCCTGCTTCGAGCCGTGGACAAGTTCTCCGCCGACCGCGGATTCAAGTTCAGCACCTACGCCTGCCGCGCCATCCTCAAGGCCTTCAGCCGCACGGCCATGAAGGCCTCCAAGCATCGCACTCGTTTCCCCGTTGAGTTTGAGCCGGAAATGGAACAGAGTGATTGGGCCGACCGCCGCCGCGACCAGATCGAAGATGATTGCATCGACGAACTCAAGGCCATCGTCGACCGCAACCTGGCCGACTTGTCCACCGTCGAACAGACGGTCATTCGCCGACGCTTCAACTGGCAGCAGGCCGAGGAGTCGCCGATGACGCTGGAAGAGGTCGGCAAGGTCATCGGTGTCACCAAGGAGCGCGTGCGCCAGATTCAGAACAAGGCCCTGGCGAAGATTCGTTCGGTGATGGAGGACGGCGTCCTGCGCGTCAATCCCCGCTCGGAAGCGGAGGCGAAGGCTACCGCGGCGGAGGCGAAGCCTATCGAGGATGAGTCCAAGGCGATCGCCCAGGCGCAATCGGCATCCGTTGGCCCCGAGTCCGCCGAACCAGCAGTGGCGACCGGGAATTGATTTTAAGCCGCGTGCGGCAGGTATCGGAGCAGGGTTTCCGGCAATTGCTTGATGCCGCGCCGCACGGCTTTTTTCACGGCGTAGCGCATCGATAGCTCGACGCGGCGGTGCACTTTCGGGCCGGGTTCCACGCGGTGCCGCCTCATTTCGTTCAACGCCCACGTCCAGACGTGGAATTCCTCTTCGCATCGCCGGCGGTATTTCTGAAAACCGATCGCGTGATGGCCCACCTCGTGCAGGAAAATGGCCAGGCTGATCGGCGTCCTCGGTCGGGGGGATTCGATCCAGTTGACGGCCCGTCCGTTGTGATAGTAGACGCGCCAGGCTTTGCCGCTCATGCTGGTGCGCCATCGCCGGATGCGCACGTCGTATCTCCGCTTCATCTCCTCAACGATGCCCATGAAGTCCGCCATGCTGGGTGCTATCGACACAAAACCTTCGGTGGATTGACTTACCCGGACCGTTCCGCGCCATGCAGGCAAAGCCATTCCCCCTTCCCCTTGCGATACGAGTGATGCGGCGGAAATTATCGGCGGCATCCACGCTAGGGCTTTTCCTCCGCTACAATGGCCGGCCATGCTCGCCGCCGAAGAGGTATTAATCAGCCATCCATCCCCGTTGGTATTCGGAACTCTTCTGTTGATTTTAGGCGCGAGCGTGACGGTTTTCATCGCCTTGGTGAGACGCGAAACCAAGCGCCGCCGCGCGGTCGCGCTGGCGCAGTGGGCGCGCTCGCGCGGCCTGCGCGTGGCCGCCGAACCAAGCAATCTCCCCGGCCTTGCCCCGCTCAAGCAGTTCAATGCGAAAATCCATGGCGCGATCGGCGGCGAAAACGTCACGCTGGCGCGCATTGAGACGGCGGATGCGGGCCTGACCACGGCCGCGGCCTCCCCGCGAATTTGGAACGTGTTGGTGCGCAAGCTCGGCGCCGCCTGGCCGACGACGGCCCTGCGGCCCACGGCCCACACCGTCAGCGTCGTCGATTTGTTTTCCCTCTCCAGCTACCCCTCCCTGATGCCCACGCAGCGCTTCATGATTTTCGGTTCCCAGGCCCGCGCCGCCAGGGCATTGGCCGAGTCAACCGTCCCGGCCCTTCTGCCCGCCGACGTCGCCCTGGTTCTGTATGCAGACCATCTCATCCTCGATTTTTCCGGCCGGCCGTTTGACGAGATTGAATTCGACCGGCTCATCGATCTGTCGCAGCAATTGACGCCGCGTTTGATCTTGGCAGGCTAGGACTTGGTCTTGGGAGTTGTCTTGGTGAAGCTGACGGCTTTGTAGCCGGCCTCGTTCACGGCCGCCATGAGTTCGGCGATTTTGACCGCGGCCGGGTCGAACAGCACCGAGGCCTGCCGGGTGTTGAAATCCACTTCCACCTCACGAACCCCCGCTTTTGCGGATATCGCCGCGCTCACGCTCCGTTCGCATTGGTGGCAATGCATGCCGTCGATGTGAATGAGGACGAGTCGATCTTGTGCGGGTTTGTGGGCCATGTCCACAAAGCGATTCGCGAATCGATGGTATTAACTTAGCCCGCGGAAATGGATTGCACAAGCGAAAAAAGAGCCGCCCGCATTCCGTTTGGAAACTGTTTCAAATCCCGTTGGGGTTCCCGAGAACGCCCACGGCGCCGCCGTGGGGATTTTCGCGCGTTGGCAATCGCCCTTGCCTCTCGATTTACGGCCGAAAAATGCTAAACAGAATGCTTCATTCCCCGGGCACCAGTCGTTTGCCCTGCGTTACCTTGATGCCCAAGGCCCTGAGGCATCGGCGCCGCAGGAAGGCGCGTTTGCGTTCGATTTCAGCGGGCGTATTGGATTCCAGCCGGATGAAGCCCCCGGCCTTGGTGCGATGGCCGCCCCCCTCGCCCTGGCCGCGGAGCAGCCGGCGGATCATGTCCGCCGCCGACAGCTTGCCGCTGCTGGTGCGAAGGCTGATCACCAGCCGATTCTCTTCCACCGCCGTCACCAACGCCCATTGCACCAATTCGAAGCGCAGCAGGAAATCGGCGATCATCGCCGGCTGTTCGGGCGAATCGAACGCATCCAGATGTGACACGATCACGCTGTCGTAATACATCGCGTTGGACAGGGCGCGCCAGTAGCAGACGTAGTAGCTCTGCGGCAGGTCGACGTAGCGCATCTGGTAGAGCTTGCGCGTGTCGGCCAGGAGCGTCAGGCCGGATAGCGCGATGTTGTCCAATTCTCCCGGCTGCCCGGCGGCGCCGGCCAGGTCCGATTCAATCGCGTACAGCAGCGATGCCGCCAGGTCGGGTGAGATCGCCTGCTCCACCTCCATGTAATAGCTGAAGATGATGGAGCTGGTCGCCCCCACGTCCGGGCGGATGTCGGAGAACGCGCACTTGGGCCGGCGGCGCGTCCGATGGTGATCGATCACCGCCAGCGGAGTGACGCCCTCGGGCAACGGGTTGCTGGCCATCCCCGGCATCACGTCCGTCAGAATGATCGCGTCGAACCGGCCCAGCCCCGCCTCGTCCCAGGGCGCCAACTTCAGATTGGTTCGGCGGATGAAGATCTCGTTGATTCCGCCGGATGGCTTGTCCGTGATGGACATGGTGATCGACGCGTCCGGCAGGTGTTCGCCCAGGAGAAGGCACAGCGCCCATCCGCTGGCCAGCGCGTCGGGGTCCGGATGGCGATGCGTGGTGACCAGGATGTTTCGCTTGTCGTGCAGAAGGCGAAGCAGTTTGCCGAAGCTCAGCCGATGCCGCGCATGCCGCTGCGCCGCCTCCGCGGAGCCGGCTACCGTCTCAACGCATGATTCCACAAACGCGGTCATATCTTTGGGTTCCGTTGTTTCCGCCAACGTCTTCGCATCGGTCTTGATGATACGTGACATAAGTGACAGATCCCTGGGACCGGTAATAATAGCAGGCGAGATGACTGCGTGCTTTACCGCGAATAAACAAGGCCAATGCCCCGGGCGGGATATTCGCCCAAATTGCCGCCGACCCTCCGTCGAACCCGCTAACACTCGATCCTTTTAAGATTATTTTTTTCCTGAGCGCTTCTGGCAATCGGACACTATTCGGGTTGTTTTGACCGCAATTCTTCCTCGTTTCATCGAAGGCGCTATTCGCTCATTCCCCTGATGCCGATAAATCAAGGAGATATCGCTCTCGAAGCTTTTCGTCGTATGCGCCAATGATGGAAGCGTTTGCGACATTCATAAGTCGCGTATTTGTCTATAGATAACGCAAAATTACTATTGACAGAACAGATGCTGCATCATATCATCCCCGGCATATCGCAAACTGTCTCTCGTCAGGCCGGAAGAGACCGGCAAGACAAGTTTGAGCGCTCGGCGTTGATTTTGCGTAAAATTGCCCATTGACGACCGGAGGCCCCGGCCCTCGTCGGCGACCCCAGGTCAGGCCAGTCCGCACCATACCAATCGTCCCGGAAGCACCCGCGCGATTCGACGTGGTTGGACTGCGCCGCCAGTTCCGCAGCTTGCAGGAGGTTCTCGTGTCTCGTTGCAGTCTTCCAACCAGTTTGATTGTAACTGCTACAGTTGTATTGTTAATTCCTCTTGGCATCGGATCGTTCGCGTCGGCCAATCCGTTGCCGGGCGAACCATTGAATTTCTTGCGGTGGCCGCTGAACGGCGGCGATCCCGGCGTTTATTCCCAGCCGGATGTCCCCCTCGCCGCCGATACCGCCGCCGCTTTCCTCGCCCAGGATGAACCCTGCGCCGTCGCGACAACCGACGGCGGCCTGTACGAATTCAACGCCGAATTGAGCTGGCTGGCAGAGACTTTCCCCGATACTTTTGCCTCCAGCACGCTGGACACGGACCCGCTTGAATGGATCAGCATCGTGTCCCTGGTGTTCCCAAGCCCGGGAGCCACCCCGCAATGGGGATGGCATGACCGCGATTACGGGATCACCGGCTCCGACCTACCTGCGGGCGCTGAATCCGCCTGCCCGTATCATCTCCTGGACGATGCCGTATCCGGCAGCTATTCGCCGTCGTACTACCTTTCGAGTTATGACCAGATCAGCAGTTCGATGGGCCTGGCATTCTCCTCGTACATCGTGCCGGAGCCGGCAACCCTCGGATATTGATCGGCGTCATCGCCTTCTCACCGTTGAACGCGGCGGGCCTTGGAGTTTTTGTACCACCGCCCCAATCGCCCCCTCCTAGTCCCGGTCGGTGATCCGTCACGTGTAGCCGGCGAGCTTGCTCGCCGTATTGATCCAAATCTCGCGGCAATCGCGGAAATCCTCCAAAATGAACCCCGGCCGGGCTGTTCGCATGGCTTGTCGCACGAAACAACCGGCGTTACGATGCCGTCGCGAGTTACGAAACGAATTTCGGTCCTCCTGACGGCGAGTTCCAAATGGATTTGAAGAACCGGGTGGCACTGGTAACGGGGGCGTCGCGCGGCTTGGGGGCGGCCATCGCGCGCACGCTGGGCGGCTGTGGGGCCGGCGTCGCGGTGAATTACTTCGCCGATGCCGACAAGGCACAGGCCGTGGCCCAGAGCATCCGCGCCTCCGGCGGCGTCGCGCAGGCCTTCGCGGCGGATGTCCGGGATGAAGCGGACGTCGATCGCCTGGTGCGCCAAGTTGCCCGGACGCTCGGGCCGATCGATGTTCTGGTCGTCAACGCCACCGGCCCTCAGCCGATGTTGCCCCTGGAGCAGATCACCTGGCGCTCCTGCCTGGATCAGTTGGAGTATTTTGTGAAAAGTCCCGTTCTTCTGGCCAAGGCCGTGGTGGGGGGCATGAAGGAGCGGAAGCACGGGCGGATCATCCAGATCGGGTCGGAGGTGTTCGAGGCCGGGCTGGGGCGATTTTCCGATTACGTGGCCGCCAAGGGCGCGCAGCTCGGCCTGACACGTTCCTGGGCGCGGGAATTGGGGCCGTGGGGAATCACCGTCAACATTGTCTCCCCAGGCTGGATTCCAACCGACAGACATGCCGACGTTCCGGCCAAAGTGATGGAAGAATACGCTTCCCACACCGCCCTGAGGCGGATGGGCTGTGCCGAGGATGTTGGCAAAACCGTGGCGTTCCTGGCCTCCGATGCCGCCGGGTTCATCACCGGCCAAAAGGTTTCCGTCAACGGCGGCAACACGGTGGAATGAGTTTCATGCAGGGCAATCAACCAGTCACCATCGCCCAGGCCATGGAAATCGCCCTGGCCCACCATCGCGCGGGGCGACTCGGCGAGGCCGAAGGCATCTACCGTCAAGTCCTGCGCAATGACGCCAACAACGCCCCGGCCGCCCACCTGCTGGGCGTTACCCTTTTCCAGACCGGCAGGCGTCAGGAGGGCATCGCCTTCATTCGTCGGGCTTTGCAGTTGCAGCCCAATTATCCCGAAGCGCTGGCCAATCTCGGCCACCTCCTGCGCGAGTGCGGCCAATTGGACCAGGCCCTCGATTGCTGCCGCCGGGCCATCCAGCTCAATCCGCGGCTCGCCGAGGCCTACGTCAATCTCGGCAGCGTGCTATATTCGCAGGAAAAATTTGCCGAAGCGGCCGACGCTCACCGCAAGGCCATCTCGCTTCGACCGGAGTTTGCCGATGCCCACACGAATCTCGGCAACGCATTGTACGCCCTGGGCATGACGGAGGAGTCCGTCGCCGAGCATCGCCGCGCCATCGCCTGCCGCCCGGATTTTGCCGAGGGGTACAACAATCTCGGCGCGGGGCTGCACGCCATGGGCAAGATCGATGAGGCCATGGAGAATTACCACGCGGCGTTGAAGCTCAGGCCGGATTATCCCGAAGCGATGAGCAATCTCGGTCACGCCCTGCTGAGCAAAAAGAAATTTGACGAGGCGATCGCCTTGTGCCGCCGCTCCATCCAGATTCAGCCCAGCAATCCCGATGCCTACAACAACCTCGGCAATGCGATTCAGGAAAAGGGAGACGTGGACCAGGCGATCCAATGTTTCCGCCAGGCGCTTCAGCAGCGCCCGGACCATCCCGACGCGATCAACAATCTCGGAAACTGCCTCCAGGAGCAGGGAAATCTTGAAGAAGCGATCCCGCTCTATCGCCGGGCGATCGAACTCAGGCCGCTGTTCGCCAAGGCCTACGGAAACCTCGGCAACGCGCTGCGGGGGCTGGGGAAGTTGGATGAATCCATCGCCGTTTGCCGCAAGGCCGTCGAACTCCAGCCGACCCTGGAGGAAGCGCACGTCAATCTCGGCACGGCGCTGCACCTGGCCGGCCAATACGAGCCGGCCATGGCTGAATGTCACGCGGCGATCGCCATTCGCAAGGAATTCCCCGAAGCCCACAAGGATCTGGCCCTGATGTTGCTCGTGCAGGGCCGGTTCGAGCAAGGCTGGCGGGAGTACGAATGGCGGCTTCGCTTGCCGAACTATTTCAATTCCATCGATCGTTTCCGCCAGCCGATGTGGGACGGATCGGATTTCCAGGGCAAAACGCTCCTGGTGCATGCCGAGCAAGGTCTGGGCGATACCATCCACTTCGCGCGGTTCCTGCCCATGGTGGCGAAAATGGGCGGCAAGATCGTCCTGGAATGCCAGAGCGAATTGGTCCGGCTGATGAAGCAGACCCAAATCCTCGCCGGCGTCCAGATCGTTCCGCGACAGTCCAAAGCCGGACCGTCCCTGCCCTTCGACCTGCATTGTCCCCTCATGAGCCTGCCATTTTTGCTGCGAAGATTGGACCCCTCGCGCGATGACGACGTGATCAAGCCCCCGTACATGAAGGAGGATTCGGCCCTGAAGGAACAGTGGCGAACTCGCCTGCCAAGCGGCGGCCGGCTGAAGGTCGGCCTGGCCTGGGCCGGAAGCAAGACCAACAAGAACGACCGCCATCGTTCCATCACCCTGGCGACCCTTGCCCCGCTGGCGCGCGCCAACGTCGATTTCTACAACCTCCAACTCGGCAAGCCCGGTCTTCAGGCCGCCAATCCGCCCCAGGGAATGAAGATGATCGATCTGACCTCGATGATCGGCGATTTCGCCGACACCGCCGCGCTGCTTTCAGAATTGGATTTGGTTGTCTCGGTCGATACCGCGGTCGTGCATCTGGCCGGAGCCATGGGCAAACCGGTATGGGTGTTCCTGCAATTCACTCCGGATTTCCGCTGGCTTCTGGAGGGCGACGCGACCCCGTGGTATCCGTCGATGCGGCTCATACGGCAAACCAAGTTCGGAGCATGGAATGACCTGATCGAGCGGACGGCGGATGAACTGGCGGCCTACCAGCCGCCCCAACGCCCCCAGGATTGAAAGCGAGCAATCGCGCATGCTTCCGACATCCGACCAACTGCGCCTGCTTTGGGCGGCGGCTCTGGTCGCGTTGCCGCTGGCCGCGGGGTTTCGCTTCGCACGAAGGCTCCAGCCGCCTCTGCCTGCAATCAGCGATGCCATCCTGATCGGTTATTTGATTCAATATGTTTCCGTTGGGGTGGCCGGCGCCCTGGGATTCCTTTCGCCTTTTTTTTTGACGCTGATCGCACTTCCTATTTGCGCCGCCCTGTGGATTTCCGCGGGATACATGGTGCCCCCCTCGAAGGATTCACCCCCGCTCCCGCAGCATCGGCCATGGGTCCTGGGGATTTGCCTCTTCGCCTTTGGCTTTCTGGCCGCGCTGATCTATTTCCACAGGATGTATCCGCCCTCCGCAACCGATGCCCTCACCTATCATCTCCCGGCAGCCGTCTTGTGGCTGCAAAAAAAACGCATCGTTCTCTTTCAAGCATGGTTCTTCAATCCGGCCAACACGTATTCTCCGCTGGCTGGATCGATGTTTGACCTGTGGCTGCTGGCCCCAATCGGAAATGACGCCTTGGCGCGGTTCGCGCAGGCGGGGCCGTGGATCATGATATTCTTCGCAGTCACGAATCTCGCCAGAAGCGCCGGCGCCGCGTTGCCGGCGGCCGCGCTCGTCGGATTGGCGACGGTTTTATCCCGACCGTTCGTCGCCGAGTCCGTTCTGGCGATGGACGATTTGTTCGTCGCTGCGTTTTTTCTGACGGCTGTTGCCGCGCTTTCGCCCGATAGATGTTCCGCAAGATTCGGCGCCCTGCGAGTAGGAATTGCGCTTGGATTGATGCTCTCGGTGAAATATACGGCAATGTTGACCTTGCCGATTTTGCTCGTGGCTGCCGATGCGCCTTTTCACGCCAGGTGGGCTTGGCGGCAGTGGTGTATCGTGGCGACTTGCGTCGCGCTCATGGCCGGACCGTGGTACGTTAGAAATCTCGTCTGTTTCGGCAATCCGCTGTTTCCCATGAAGCTCAATATTCTCGGAGCGAAATTACCCGGACTGTTTTCATCCGTTCGCGTTCAATCATTTCAAACGCCGGATGGCGGCTGGCAGATATTGACCGGCGAACATTTTGGATTGCCTCCGGTGTTATTTGTCTTTCTGTGCCTGGTATGGCTGGCGGCTCTGGTGCGATTGGGAAGATCGCTGTTGCATGATTCGCTTCGACGACTCGTCCTTCTTGGGCCCCCTGTGGGGATTGCAACCTACGTGCTGCTCACTCCGCAGGCGGAAGTGAGGTTCCTGTTTCCGATATTCGGACTAATGTTCGCGGCCATCGCCATTGTTTTCGCCGGCGGTCGGGCCGTCGCAATCGCCGCGGTCGCGGTTACGATCGCGACCTGTACCAGCTTTGCTCCCGGCAATGCCGATCAAATCTTGGCCCTTTCGATATGCGGGATTGCCGTGGGGCTTGTCGGGCTCCTGGTTCGCTTGCTGGAGAATGACTATTTGCGTTTGCGATGGCCGGTATTAAGCGGCACTTGCATCGCCGTTATGCTTCTTTACCTGTCTGCCCACTGGAGTCGCTATCTTGGCGAATATCGAGACGCCCGCTTCGCGGCCTGGCAGGCTGTCTATCCCTCGCATGCGGTGATGTGGAGTTTTCTGGATAACGATGTTCCCCAGACCGCGACGATCGCTTATTCGAATCAATTCATGATTTACCCGATGTACGGGTTTGAATTTCACAGACCAGTGATCTATGCGCCGGTTCGCGCTGGAGCCTCGGTAGCCAATTTGGCGTTTCCGGAGCGAATTTTAGACAGCGAATTTTTTATCAGGTCCATGGATGCCGCCAACGTCCCGGCCGATCCGGCGGCCTGGAAGCGGAATCTCCGAGCGGCAGCGGCTCAGTAT
>JBEKIV010000134.1:0-10924 GCA_050011595.1 Tepidisphaeraceae bacterium | reverse complement strand
TCCCGAACGGCGGCAAACGCCCGTGCCTGCTCGGCCAGGGGTTGCGTGGGATCGGGCCGGACCGTCATAAACAGCTCGCGGCCGGATTCGGATTCGATGCTGCGGACGATCGTATTCATCTGGAACTACTTTGCAGCGGACGTAATTACCTGGGGTTTAGCCGGCGCGGTTGTCGGCGCAGTTCTTCGAGCCGGAGGCGCCAGCATGCCTTGCGGCATTTGCTCGACCCATTTATTCGCGGCGTCAGCACCGACAATCGGGGCGAGGTCTTTGGCGGCGGCGAGGCGCAGTTCATGAAGTTTTATCAACCCATCCTGCCGGGATAGCATGCCGGTGGAAACCGGGTCGTACACTTGGATTTTTGCCGTGTGGGCGAAGCGGGAAAGCATGGGCATCGCCTGCTGCACCTTCGCCTGGGGCACGTCCAATTGCAGGAGGCCGGCGGCGCACCGTTCCAGGACGCCGTACAGCGGGCCGATCAATTCGACGGCCTTGGCAACCTGTTGAGGGTCGAGGTTGAATTCGAGTACGCCTCGCATCGCCCGCGATGCCTCGGCAACCGCCGCCGCGGCCCCGCGCCCGTTTGGGCCCGCGGCGGAAGTTCCGGCGGCGGAAGCGCGCAGTTGCTCGAAGCTGGCCAACCGCTGGGTGACGTAAGCGTTGACGAACATGCTGGACCTGTCGCCGGCCAGACCTAATTGATCGGCAACGAATTTTGCCGTGAGGGTGGCGGCCAGTTTCAGGTTTCCGGGGGCAATCTGGTCGGGTCTTGCGCGCGAGGGCTGGACCATGGCGATCAACTCCTCGGCGGGGACGAGGTGCCAATAGGCGAAGGCCTGCATCATGTCGTCGGACGGAACGACCGGGCGGGATACGTCCTGCCCCCCGATGGTCGCATGTCCTTCCAAGTGCAGGCGCACCGGCTGATCGCTGGTCCACGCCGGCGCCAGGAGTTTGAACTGTGCCTTGTCCTGTTTGGCGGGGATGACGGCGCCGGGCAGTCTGAATCCCCGGCTGTCGCCTGTCATCGCCAGGCGGATGGGACCGCAGAATCCGTCGCGGCGGATCGCGTGGACCGTGACCTCGGCGCTTTCCCCTGCCCGCACGCTGATGCTCGATGGCTCCAGCAGCAACTGGTAATCCGGGCGCGGATGACCGATGCGAAGGCGGTAGGCATATTCCGGTCCACCTTGCCCCTGCACGTCCCGCAGATGAACGTACCACGTGCCGTCGGTGGGCAACGTGGCGGTCAGATACGAGTCGGCCTGATGGGTCACGAGGCCGGCGGCCTTGTCGTCGAAATCGTCGTTGACCGCCAGTGGTTTGCCCGATGCATCGCTCAGTTCGAGCACCGAATCGAGCGGCGAGCCCAGCCGGCGCGCCATTACCTCGGCAACGATTTGCTCGCCCGCCTTTCCCTCGAACCGAAACACGTGGCAATCGCCGGGGGCGTCGATGCGGCCGTTGATGATGATCGGAAGATCCACGGCCTGCGCGGCGGCCGGATCGTTGCTCGGCTTTTGCTCCAGACATTCGGGCAGATCGTCAACGGCAAACGGCAGACGCTGGGGGATCAACTGCTCCTGCTCGGGAAGCGCCAGCGCCTGGATGCCGGGGAGCGTGTCCCGGGAATCCTGGATCAGCCTGTTCAGCGGCAGATTCCAGCCCGCCAGATCGACGGCCGTCTGCGCCCCCGCGGGGCCGCCGAGGGGAAACACGCTGGTGACGAATGGGAGTTCGCCCAGCGCCAGCCGATACACGAAATCCTCCCGGCCGCGATACAGGGCATCCTTGATTTCGACGACGTACCGGCCATCGGCGGGGATGACAAAATGCAGCAGCGGGTCGTGATCGACGCGCGAGTCATCGTCGTAGGCCAGTTCGTTGCCCTTGGCATCGTAAAGCCCCAGCGTCGCCTGAAACCAGCCGGGCACGGCATCGGCCAGATAAGGCGTCAGTCCGCGGGCGCAGGCGGCGGCGACGAGGCTTTGGCCTTTGCGCGCCTGGAACTGATAGCGATTCACGCCGCCCGGCAGGATCTGGCCGTTGATCATCACCGGCAGTTTCACGGTCATCTGATGCCCGGCAACGCTGGCGGTGGCCAGGGGACGCGGTTTGGCCGGAATTTCCCAAACTTCTGGAAGCTCACCGACGAAAAAAGCCAAGGGGTTGGTCAATCCGCCGGCGGCTTGCAGCCGCAGTTCGTGGCGGCCAATCGCCGCGTCTTTGGATACCGTGACTTCAAGCTCAACGTTTTCGGCGATCGCCGGAGTTGCCGGGCGGATCACGGCCGTCGAAAGCTTCTCCCGAATTTCCATCAGCAGCTTGGCATCATCCGGGGTGAAGCTCGGCCGAACCGAAGGCCGCGACGCCGGTGACATCCTCGGCCAGCCGAAGGCGGCGGCGCGGCGGTCGACCAACTCTTTGGCGGTGTCGCGCAACTGGTTGATCTGTTGCATCGTCAGCGGCTTGACGTACTGCTTCACCGTGACTTGGATTCCGCTTCCGGAGACGTAGGCATGCGAAGCGCCGTCGAGGAATTGGCCGCCCACGACTACCTGGGTGGTGGCCCCGCGGCAAGCTCCGGCAGGATAGGCGTAACCGACATGCGCGCCGCGCGTCGCTTGCTGCCCCCACAGCGTCGGGGCCGGCGCCAGCAGCAGCCCAATCACCACTCCCGGCCAGAATCGGACAAGCGCATGGTTCACGACATGATCTCCTTCAATCGGCCGCCGCTTTTCACGCCTTCGGAGGTTCGCGGAGTGACGTAGACCTCCAGGCCCTGGGGATGGGGCAGGCGGGCATCCGTGTCAATGCCCAGCAATTCGTAGATGCTGCCGATCAGGTCGCAGGGATAGACGGGGCGGCTTTTGACTTGTTCGCCCTTGGCATCCGACTCGCCGACGACCTGTCCGCCTTTGAATCCGCCCCCGGCGACGAGCATGGAAAAGCATTGGCCCCAGTGCCCGCGTCCGCCGTTCCACGGCGCTTCCCACATGACTTTGGGAGTCCGGCCGAATTCTCCGCCGCACCAGATGACGGTGCTATCGAGAATCCCCCGGTCGGACAGATCGCTCAGCAGGGTTGACAGGGCCTTGTCCAACTCGGGGAGCTTGCGGCGCAGGGTCTCGAAATTCTGCTTGTGGGTATCCCATCCGTCGTTGTTGATGGTGACGTACGGCACGCCGCGTTCCACCAGCCGGCGAGCGGCCAGGCACGACTGGCCGAAGGCGGTTCGGCCGTAGGACGTGCGAAGGGCGTCTTTTTCCTGGGAGAGATCGAACACTTTGCCGCCGTCGCCGAGGATGAGGTCGTAGGCCTGTTTTTCCGAATCGCGCCAGGAGGCGAGTTGCGGATCATCGGGCAGTGAATTGTCCAGGGCGTCCACCTCGTGCAGCAGATCGCGGCGGGCCTGCTGGCGCTGATCGGTAATCCCCTCGGCGACAACGCCCTCGACGGCAAAGCGCCGCAGCGCGGGGTCGCCGCCGGTCACGAACGGCTTGTACTTCGATCCCAAAAACCCGGCTTCGGAAAATCGGCCCTGCGGCGTGGTCAGCACGATGTAGGGCGGAATCAGGCCCTGGTAACCCGCGGCATATCCCTTGAACAGCGAGACCACCGCGCCCACGCCCGGATAGACCTGCCCATTGCCCGGTTCGCGGCCGGTTTGCACCCAGTAGGCCGCCGTCTCGTGCGCGTTGTTGCCATGCGTCATCGAACGGATGAGCGAATATTTGTCCGCCTGCTTGGCCAGCAGGGGAAGCAACTGGCAGATGCGGATGCCGCTGACGTTGGTCTCAATGGGCTTATCGAACTGCCCGCAATAATCCCGGCCGGCCTCGGGCTTGGGATCGAATGTATCCAGGTGGGACGGTCCGCCTGACAGCCAGATTTGGATCACCGATTTGGCCCGCGTTTTGGTTGCAATGACGGTCGGCTGTGATGCCGGCGCCGAGGCCCAGCCAAGTCGATTGGAAAGCAGCACCCCGGTTGCGCCGATCAGGCCCAGGCGCAGCATGCCGCGTCTTGAAATCACACCGTCAAAACCGAGCATGGCGTTCATCGGATCACAACGTCCTTCCTGCGAATTCAATGCTGGTAGGCGAACTCGGCGCTGTTCAACAGCGCCCAGGCAAGGTCCACCAGCGGCTAGCGGCCATGGACGACGCCGGACTGGGAATATTTCATCGCGGTCTGAATCTCCTGGCCCGTGGGATAGCGGGAGAGAATCGTCAGATAAACTTCCGTGATGGCCGCCGGCGAAAGACCGTTGTCCATCGGCACGGATTGCAGCCATTTGCTTTGTTCCAGTTTCCGGCGAATGTGATTGGAATTGAGCAGGTGCAAGCGTTGATCGGGCGTGGCGCGGATGTTGCGCTCGCTCTCCATTCCGGTGTCGCGCGGAGGCCGGCCGAACAGGTCCAGGAAAGCGCTGCTGATGCTCCCGTCGGGCAGCGCGATCGCGCGCGTGCCCGTGGGAATGAACGTGAACGGCTCCGGGGTCTCGGTGGAATAATCCTCGCTGCTGCCCGTGATCTGGCACAGCGCGTCGATGAACACCTCGGCCCCCAGCCGGCGGATCGGATAGCTGGCGAATTGCGCCTCGGCGGCGGGCCGGCGATCGGCGGGAATGCAGGACAACTGATACGTTTGCGAGTTCAGGATCAGGCGGAACAGGCGTTTGGCGTCGTAGTGGTTGGCCACCAGTTGCTCCTGGAGATACGCCAGCAGTTCGGGATTGCTCGGCGGATTGTCGGGGCGGATGTCGTCGGGCTCCTGAATGATCCCCCGGCCCATCAGCCAGAACCAGATGCGATTGGCCATCGCCCGCGCGAACCATTCATGGCCCGAAGATAAAAGCCAATCGGCGAACACCTGGCGCGGATCGCGGTCGCCGGGCACGTCGACCTCCGTGCCATCGGGAAACACCGCATGCGACGGGCGCGTGGCGGCCCTGGCCTGGTCGAAAAAGACGATCTCCTCTTTCCACTCCCCGGTCGATTTGTAGCCGACCTGCGAGAAGAATTCGGCCATCCCGTCCAGCCGCTGCTGGGGCCATTTGTCCGCCCGCGTTCCCAGGAACGTCAGCGCCACGGCCTGGGCGATTTCCCGGCCAGTCTTGCTCTGCACGGCGCGATAAAAGTTGGACGGCGGCACGCGGAAATTGCTGCCGCTGGCGGTCAGCAGTTCGCGCGCGAACTGGTCGAGCGGCTTGTTATCCCGGACGGATTGGACAATCCAGTGGGTATAAGCCTGGGCGGCATTGGGCCAGAGGATGATGGGAAACTCGGCCTTGACCCGCAGAACGTCTCCCCACTTCATCGCCCAGTAATCGGCGAACTCGGGGCGGTCCAGCAGACGATCGATCAGCTTCCGTCGTTTGTCCGGATCGTCGTCCAGAATAAACTCGCGGGCCTCCGTCGAAGTTGGCAGCGTGCCGATGACGCCGAGATACGCGCGCCGCAGAAACACCGCGTCGGAACAGTTTGCCGCCGGCGTGATTCCCGACTTGCGCCACCTTGCAACAACGAACGGATCGATTCGATTGATCGGCCAAGCGTATCCGGGCGCCTGGAACACGTCGGCTTCCCCGGATTTGGCCGATAAACCTGAAAACGCCACGGGCGACGCCAGCAGTAAAAGCGCGCAAACCGCGGCGGCACAGGCCCGATGTGATACAAAACGCAACGAAACCTCCTCTCCATATAACGTCGGCACGATTGCGTTATTGTATCGGCTTTCATCAACGCGCATTTGGCGCTGCGACTGATTTGCAACAATGTTTGTGCGCGGACGTTCCTTAGGTGTTATTACTTACGAGCTACATAGTACCCGCCCCGATTGTGGGCTAATCCATTTACGACGAAGCTCTGATGATTATTCCGAGATTGGGTCGATCTTCGTCTCGGGAAGCCGCGATATGGCACCGCTCCCGCCATTATTGATTATCTTGCCCTTTGCCGCCGGCGCCTGCCTGTTGGCGGTGCGCTCCGATCCCCTCCGCCGAATTCTCGTCGCATTGGCGACTCTGGTCATCTGCATCGGCGCGGTGCTCCTGGCGGTCAGGCCCGCCGCCATCCCACCGGTCAGAATCACGATAAACCTTCATTGGCTCAACCTGGGAGTCCTCGCCATCGAAGTTGCGATGGCCCTTTACGTGATCTACGTGGGCGTACGCGCCAAACGTCCGCTGATCGTCTCCATCATGTTGGCTCAAGGGGCCTTGATGGTCTGGTTTGAGTGCGCCTTCGGCTCGCATCTCGAAATAACCAGGAATCTGTTCATCGACAAATTTGCCGTCATCATGGCGCTGATCAACGGCGTCGTGGGGGGCGGCATTTTCCTGTACGCACTGGATTACATGCGCGAGTATCACCAAGTCGCCCATCCCCAGATCGCAGACCGCCGTCCCCTTTTCTTCGCCCTGCTCCTTGTCTTCATGGGCGCAATGTTCGGCCTCGTTTTCGCCAACAATCTGGTCTGGCTGTTCCTCTTCTGGGAGATCACCACGCTCTGCTCGTTCCTGCTGATCGGATACACGCAAACCGACGAAGCCCGGAACAACGCGCTGAGGGCGCTGGTCATGAATCTGGCGGGAGGACTGGCGTTTGCGGCGGCGATCGTTTGGTTCTATCGGAAAACCGGCAGCGTCGAATTGCAAACGCTCATCGCGTCGCGTCAGTCGCTGGCCCTGTTGCCCGCGGCTCTGCTTTGCTTTGCCGGAATCACCAAGGCCGCGCAAATGCCCTTCTCAAGCTGGCTGCTCGGAGCGATGGTGGCCCCGACTCCCGTCTCCGCCCTCTTGCATTCCAGCACCATGGTCAAGGCGGGGGTGTACCTGATCCTGCGCCTTGCCCCCGTCGTGGCCCACACGCGCGTCGGGTTGCTCGTGGCGCTGGTCGGCGGGGTGACGTTCGTCATCGGTTCCCTGGCCGCGATCACCACCAGCGAAGCCAAACGCGTTCTGGCCCATTCCACCGTTGCCAACCTCGGCCTGATCGTGCTCTGCGGCGGCCTGGGGACCGCCGAAGCGGTTTGGGCCGGCATCCTGCTGATCATCTTCCACGCCATCGCCAAGTGCCTGCTCTTCCTCTGCGTGGGAGTCGTCGAGCACAAGCTGCACAGCCGCGACGTCGAAGCGATGTCCGGCTTGATCGTCAAGATGCCTCAGGTGGCGGTGATGATGCTCCTCGGCATGGCCGGCATGTTCCTTGCCCCGTTCGGAATGTTGATCAGCAAGTGGGCGGTGCTCAAAGCCGTCGTCGATGCTTCACCCATGCTCACGGTTTTCATCGTCTTCGGCAGCTCGGCAACGCTTTTCTTCTGGGCCAAATGGATGGGCAAGCTGCTGCAAGTCGTCGAGCCGTGCCAGCCGATCGGCAATGAACTCGGCGCCGGCGAGTTCATCGCCATCTATGGCCTGGGCATCGCAACGTTCCTGGCTTGTCTGTGTTTCCCCCTGATTTCGTCAAAGCTGGTCGAACCCTACGTTCGAGCGGTTTACGGCCAGTCCGGTTCCTTCGCCCAGGGCAACCTTGTCATCATGGGCCTGATGATGGCGATTGTCCTGCTGTTTCCGATCAGCATCGTCAACTACGGTCGCCGCGCAAAGATCGTCGGGGCCTACCTCGGCGGCGCAAATTTGCCCAACAGCGGGGGATTCTCAGGCTCCGGCGGCGAGGCCCAGAGCTTCGCCATGCAGAATTACTACCTGCGCGAATTGCTCAACGAAGCATCGCTTTCCCGCTGGGGCGTCGTCTCTTGCGCCTTGCTGCTGACTGGAATGGTCATGGTGGCATTCTTATGAGTCCCTGGATTCGACTCATCCTCTATCTTCTGGCCGGCCCGATCGCCGGCTGACTGCTCGTCGGCTGGGACCGTCGAATTTCCGCGCGCATGCAATCGAGGCTCGGACCGCCCATCCTCCAGCCTTTCTACGACGTGTGGAAACTCTGGCAGAAGCAGAATCTGGTCGCCCGGCGTCCGCAAAACCTCTATATCGTCCTCTTCCTGCTGCTGGTGATCTTCTCCGGAGCGATTTTCTTCGCCGGCTCGGACCTGCTCCTGGTGATCTTCGCACTGACCCTGGGGGCGATTTTCTTCGTGCTGGGCGCCTACGCCGCCAGTTCTCCCTACAGCTTCATCGGCGCGGAGCGCGAACTGATCCAGATGATGGCTTATGAGCCGCTTATCCTCCTGACCCCGATCGGCATGTACGTGGTGACCAAAAGCTTCTCCGTTCACGACATCGCCAATCACGGCTCGCTTCTCGTGCTGGCGCTGCCCGGAGTGTTTCTTGGGTTCCTTTACGCCCTGGTCATCAAGTTCCGCAAATCTCCCTTCGATCTGTCCTCTTCGCACCACGCCCACCAGGAATTGGTCCGCGGCATTACCACCGAGTTCTCCGCCCGAACCCTGGCCCTGATCGAGGTGGCCCACTGGTATGAGATCGTGTTTCTGCTCGGATGGGTCTACTTGTTTTTCGCTTCCCGGCCGCTGCTGGGAATCTCCGCGTCCATTCTGGCGTTTGTGATCGTCGTCTTCGTGGACAACGTGTTTGCCCGGCTCAAATGGCCGGCGGCCATCCGCAGTTCCTGGGCCGTCGCCTTGGTGTTGGGATTTGGAAACATTCTTGTTCTTTCGCTCTTGCACGGGTGAGGCTGCACATGGCCGGTTTTGCCAAATCGCCCTGGATCCTGCACTACGACGCGTCGAGCTGCAACGGCTGCGACATCGAGACGCTGGCGTGCCTCACGCCGCTCTTCGACGTCGAGCGATTGGGCGTCGTCAACACCGGCAATCCCAAACATGCCGACATCTTTCTCGTCACCGGCGCGGTCAACGAACGGAGCAAATCCGTCATTCGCAATCTCTACGAGCAGATGCCCGAGCCGAAGACCGTCGTGGCCGTCGGCGCCTGCGCCTGCACGGGCGGGATTTTCCGCCAGTGCTACAACATTTCCGGCGGGGTCGATGGCGTCATCCCCGTGGACGTCTACGTCCCGGGCTGCGCCGCCAGGCCGGAAGCCATCATTGACGGCGTCGTCAAAGCCGTCCAAGTGCTGGAGCATAAGCATCGCGCCATGAGGTCCAACGCCAACCGGGACCAGGCCCTTTATCTCCCCGCTGATCCCCAGGACGCGCCGGAAATCCTCGCGTTGCAGCGCATCACCTATCGGCCGCACGAAGAACTCTATGGCGGCGAGGAAAACGTCCCGCCCCTGGTGCAAACTCTGGAGGAATTGACGGGCGAATTCGGCCCGAGGCGCTTCGTCAAGGCGGTGGTCAACGGCAAGCTTATCGGCTCCGCGCGGGCGCACCCCAACCACGACGCCGCCGAAGTCAGCCGCATCATGGTCCATCCGTATTTTCAACGCCGCGGCATTGGCCGCCGGTTGTTGGCGGAGATCGAACAGTCTCTTCAGAACGACGTGAAACTGTTTGAGACGGCCGTCGGCGGCAAGAGCGAGGATAGCATCGCCTGGCTTCAGCGGCAGGGTTATCAAATCGTCCAGATCATGCCCGCCGCGCCCGCCGACACTTGCGTTCATCTCCGGAAGGAGCGCCGATGAGCGGCGAAGCAAACATCGAGATCATCACGGTCGACGCGCTGCTGGAAAAAGTGAAGGCGCTGCGCGATCAAGGATATCGGCTCGTTCAAATCGGCGCGGCGCGCCTGCCCGAATCCATGGAACTGACCTACAGCTTCGACCGTGAGAACCGCCTGGCCAACTTGCGCCTGAATTTGCCCCTCGCCCAACCCCGCCTGCCCAGCATCAGCTCCGTTTATAAATGCGTATCGCTCTATGAGAACGAAATACACGACCAGTTCGGCATCCAAGTCGAGGGCATGGCGGTGGATTTTCACGGCAATTTATACAGGACGGCGATCAAGCACCCGTTCGCCAGCCTGAAAGCGCCCCGCGCCAGCGCCGGGACGGAGCCGAAACCCATCGCTTCGCCCAAAACCGCCGCGACCTGAGGAAATTATGCCGCGCACGATCATTCCTTTTGGCCCTCAACACCCCGTCTTGCCGGAGCCGGTTCATCTCGATCTGGTCGTCGAAGACGAGAAAGTCGTCGAAGCGCGGCCTTCCATCGGCTTCATCCATCGCGGACTGGAAAAACTCGTCGAGAAGAAAGATTACGTCGAGTTCGTTTACGTCGCCGAACGCATTTGCGGCATCTGTAGCTTTATCCACTGTCAGACCTATTGTCAGGCGATCGAATCGCTCATGAACGTCGCCGTCCCCCCGCGCGCCCTGTATCTGCGCACCGTTTGGGGCGAACTCTCCCGGATTCATAGCCATCTGCTCTGGCTCGGCCTGATGGCCGATGCCATGGGATTTGAAAGCCTCTTCATGCATTCCTGGCGCGTGCGGGAAAAAGTGCTGAACGTCGTGGAAGCTACCGCGGGCGGCCGCGTCATCTTCGGTTCCTGCAAAATCGGCGGCGTGCGCCGCGACATCGACGCCGAATGTATCAAGCAAACGGTCGCGGACCTGGACTGCATCGAGCAGGAGATCGCCCAGATCACCCGCGTGTTCCTCAACGACCGATCCGTCAAGGCGCGGCTCGGCGGCGTCGGCGTGCTTTCGCGGCAGGAAGCGTACGACCTCGGCTGCGTCGGCCCCACCCTGCGCGCCAGCGGAGTCGCCCAGGACATGCGTACGCTCGGCTATGCCGCGTTCAAGGACCTGGACCTGACGCCCGTCACACGCACCGAGGGCGATTCCTACGCCCGCTGCGCCGTCCGTTGCGAGGAACTTTTCCAGTCGGTCAACATCATCCGGCAGGCCTTCGCGAAGATTCCCGATGGCGAGATCGCCGTGAAAGTCACCGGCAATCCCAACGGCGAGACCATCACGCGCACCGAGCAGCCGCGCGGCGAGGTGGTTTACCATTTGAAAGCCAACGGCACCAA
>JBEKIV010000133.1:0-10994 GCA_050011595.1 Tepidisphaeraceae bacterium | reverse complement strand
TCGATCTGAAGGAAATATCCGTAGGAAAGCCGCCAGATATCGGCCCGGTAATGCTGCGGATCGGTCACCAAGCCGGGTTGCAGCAAGCTCATATACTGCATAAAGGTGGATGCGAGGCTGGATCTGCGTTCGAGCAATCCCCACATACAGAGCATCAGCGCCAGCGCCAGAGCGGGAATCCATGCCGCAAACAGAACATATCGCAAGAAGCGGTTTTTCAGGCCGCCGCGAATCCCCTGGCGCGTCACCGCAAACCAACGCCAGACACGTCCGGACAATTGGCCGGACCAATGTTGATAGCCTTGATCGAAAATCGGCATTACTTCTGCTCCACGGCCTTGAGGAAAACCTCTTCAAGGGTACTGCGCCGCGACCTCAGATAGCGGATTTGCAGTTTCTGCTCGGCAGCCGCCTGCCAGAGCATCTGGGGCGATCGACCTTCGGGAATCTGCACGAGCAGGACGTCGTCGGTCATTTCAATCAAGCAACCGAGGGCCGAAAGCCTTTGCACAAAGACCTCCGTGCCGGCCTTGAGGCGCACATCGAAGCACTGATTGTGCACTTGTTTGAGCTGCTGGATATTGCCTTGGGCCAGAAGCTTTCCATTTCCCAGGACAACCACATAATCGCAAACCGCCTCCACGTCGGGCAAAAGGTGGCTCGAAAACAGCAGGCTCATTCCCTTGTTGCGAGCCAGGTCGCGGCAAAGTTGGAGGACGTCTTCCCGGCCGTCCGGGTCCATGCCGTTTGTCGGTTCATCCAGGATAAGCAGCCTGGGATCGTGCACGATGGCCGAGGCGAGCTTCAGGCGCTGCTTCATGCCTGTCGAGTAGGATTCCACCTTGCGATAACGCGCCTCGCCAAGGCCGACATAATCCAGGACCTCATGCGCTCGCTGCATGGCATCCTTTGAGCGCATGCCGACCAGTTCGCCGGCGTAGGCGACAAACTGAACGCCCTGGACGGCGGGGAAAAGGCATTCGTTTTCCGGGGCAAATCCCACCTGGCGCCGGATCTCCAGTTGACGGACAAGAAAATCCATGCCCATGACTTGCCCCGAACCGGCATCCACGGGAATAAGCCCCAGTAGCGTGCGAATGAGGGTTGTCTTGCCAGATCCGTTGGGTCCCAGCAGCCCGATCGCGCCAGGGGGGACGGTCACCGAAAGATCGTCCAGCGCCGTTACGGCGGCGTAGGTCTTGGTTACTCCGTCCAGTTGAAACAGAGTGTGCGGGTCCGTGCCTGATTCGTAAGCCATTTCAAATGGAAAAGAATAGCCGGTTTTGGGCTTCGAGGCGAGCGGAAGCTCGACGGCCAACCGATCAGACAGGCTTCAACAGCGACGGGAAGCTTTCGGGGGGCTTTGGCTTTGTGTTCAGCCAAGCGCGGCTGGACTCTTCCAGCCATAACGCGGAGGTAATGATTCGCGGATAATAGCGACTGCCCTTGGCTTCGCCGCTGACGAATTGATCGGAACAGGCCCAGTATCCGCTGCCGTCGGTTTGCCAGCGAACGTGGGCGGAATCGGCTTTGCGAAGGATCGGGGCGATTCGGGGGTCGGCCTGTTCCAGCCGGAGAATGGTGCGGGCGACGTATTGAAAGATCGCGATTTTGCTCATCCAGGAATTGTTTGACGTGGAAGACAACTTGATTCCGCCGTCGGGGAAGAGATTGCCGGTCTTGCGATCGGTCAGAAGCGTCAGCGCGTGGCGGCGCAGCGCCTGGACCAGGGGACCCTGAAGCTGGGCGGCGAGCATTTCCTCGGCGTCCCCGGCGGCCTGGGCCGGCCAGGCCGCGATGAGACCGAGCCAGAATGCCGGATAAACCAAGGCTTCGACCACAGGCAGAATACGCGATTCATAGCCGGGGCTACTTTTCTCCAGCACAGCGGGGATGACCCCATCGGCGGATGCGGAGTTGATGAGCGTTGTCGCCAGCGGTTCAGCGAGGCTGGCCAACGGTTCGGCGGGCATGTCGCCGGCCACGATGCGCAGTCGCGACATGAGATCCAGCGCCAGCCAGGTCGCCCAGCATTTGCCGGCCAAATAGGCGTTGGCCCTGGCGTGGCCGAGGGATTCGTCCAGGGAGTCGTAGGTGGTGATCTCCCGGCCGTCGGCACAGCGGGCGCTGTCGTATACCATCAGGCCGGTGCGGGGATTGGCGCGCGCCGCCATGCTTTGGGCGCAGGCGTCGAGCAGATGTTTATTGGCCAGGAGCCAGTCGATGTCGCGGGTGGAAACGACGTAGCTGGCGGCCATGAGCACCCAGTTGCACAACTGCTCCTGGGTCATGTAGGAAAAGCATCCCTTGAGGTGGGGCAATTCATAGCTGCTGTTTCCGGGACTGGAGAAATTGTTGTTGATCCCCATGTCGTGGCAGAAGGAGATGCCGCCGGGGAGCAACTGCGAGGCGCGCGCCTTCACCTGGTCGTGATAGCTGTAGCGTCTGGCGGCAAGCGACAGGACGTTGCGGACGACCCAAGGATTATATTTCAGTTCCCAGAACGCCTGATCCACCGAGAGATCGAGCGTGTTCATCATGCAGTATTCGCCCTCATTGACGATCCAGAGGGGTTCTCCGCCCACGTCGAGAAGCTGGGTGTTGCCGTAATAGCCGCGGGTGCCATGAGCGATCTGGAACTGCTGATCGGGGGACAATCCCGAATCGAGCAAAATCGCATCCTTCGCGGCGGCGGCGGAGCGCAGCTCGTTGGCCCGCTCAAGGGCGGAGATAAGGACTTCATCCAGGCTGGTGTAGTAACGCGTATAGTAGTATTGGCCTTCCAATCCGGTGGTGACGACGCCGTGAAGGTGCACGCCAATCGCCAGGACAAGCGTCTTCTTCTCGCCGGCGGGAACTTCCATCGCCAGTCCGGCGCAGGTGCCCAGGGCGTGGACGGGGTTGACATCGGTCAGTCCCTCGGCGACCAGCCATCGTTGCAGCGCGAGGAACTCGCCGGGGCCCTCGTCGGAGTCGGATTCGATTCTGCCCAGAACCCCCATGGATCGGCGCCAGGCAAAGCCGAGCTTGGGCGGGTCCGTGGCGGAGGACTCGATGTCGAGGATGCGGGCGCCAGGATTAACGAAGTCGATGGCGAACACGGCGGTTTTGGTCTGATCGCCTTGGCGGTTGTCGACTTCGAGACGCGCCACGACCGCCGGCAGCAAGGAGGATTTCATCGCCTCTGAATCAACGTTGGGTTCGGGGATCGAGGAAAAGGGAGTGTAGATTCCGAACTTGAAATCCGGGGTTTGCCAGATGTCGGACGCCCAGCCGAAAAACCGGCTGATCTCGTTTGGCGCATAGGGTCGCAACGACTGATGGGCCGGCGGAGAAACGGGCTCATCCGCTTCGTAGGAGGAGGCTGGATCGGGAAGTGCGGAGCCAGCCTTGAAAAACGGCAGGCAGCGGATTGGCTGGTCGGATGTGCGGGGGCCGTCCTTCACTCCGATGTAAAGATTCTGGTTGGCGGGCTTTCCAATTTCGATTCCGATCCCGCCGGAAGTATTGAAGTGGCCGCAGGTAAAGCTCATAAACGCCCCAATGGGCGAGTGTTGGGCGTTGAAGTTGATGTTCCCAGCGAAGGGCAAAAGTTTGGTAATCACAAAGAACCCTTTATCGGTAACCGGTTACTTAAGGTGTATTGTAGCGATTGTTCGTCCCAACAAAAGGAAATTCCCGGCGAAAGCGCGCTGGTCGAAAACGACCTAATTTAACAGGGATATAGCGACCGGCCGGCCCATAAGCAACCCTAGCCGCTTTTCATCGTTGCATTTACTGACGCGGTGCGGTTTGGATCACCGCTTGGAATGCCGGGGTGGGCTTGCCTTCCCGATCAAACAGCAGCGGATAACTGGTTCGTCCCTGAACCGGCCAGTTATTCAGCCAAGAATCCGCGTTTGTAACGCCCCAGAACGTCACGCGGCCAATTGCTCCACGGTGCTTGACGTAGGTTGCAAACAAAGCCGCGTATCTCTTGGCCAGCGCCTGCTGCACCGCATCCGGCAGACCATTTGGATAGGGATTCAGTTCCTTCCGCGCCTTCGCCGTGAGGGAGATTTCAGCGGTGTTGCCCTCAACGGCCTTGGGCAGCATGTCGATGTCGAGCTCCGTAATATTCACTTTGACGCCCAAAGCAGCGAAGGCGTCAATGGTTGCATCGATCTGGTCCATTGTCGGCCAGTCCATCTTGACGTGCCCCTGGATACCCACGGCGGTAACCGGAACGCCCTGAGCCTTCAATTTCCTTATCAGCGCCACAGCACCGTTGCGCTTGGGCTCGTTCTCGACGGAAAAGTCGTTGAAACAAAGCTCGGCGTCGGGATCGGCCTGGTGCGCGAACTCGAACGCCTTGGCGATGTAATCCTGGCCGATGATCTTCATCCACGAATCCTGGCGGATCGTGCCATCTTCGTTGAGAGCCTCATTTACAACGTCCCAGCTATTGATGCGGCCCTTGTAGCGGCCCACCACGGTACGGATGTGATCGTGCATCCGCGCCAGCAGCGCCTCGCGTCCGAGCGGCTGCCCCTTGTCGTCCTGGAAAACCCAGTTGGGAGTTTGCGAATGCCACACAAGGTTGTGGCCGATGATCCACATGTGATTTGCTTCGCCGAATGCGACGTAGGCGTCGGCCAAAGCAAAATCGTAAATGGCCGGTTCCGGGTGGACAACCTCCCACTTCAATACGTTCTCGGGGGAAATGGAATTGAACTGCGTCTTGACCAGTTCGGTTGTCGCGGCGTTCTCTTCGCCGAACTGGCTCTGATTCAGCGCCACGCCGACGTGAAAACAATCCTTGAATGCGTCCTTCAGCGCGGGCGTCTGGGCCATACATCCGCTTGTCAGCAGCAGGGTCAGGGTCGTCAATTTTGCGGTCAGTGCCGTCAGTTTCAAAGACATATTCATTCCGGTTATGTGGTGGCGAAGTGTTTCCGGCGTTCGGCCAGTTCGTCCTGTATCTGCAAGTTGAGCTTTTTATTGATCCTGTAACAAACGAGGCAGATGATTACGACGCAGAAGAGGATAGAGGGATAGATACTCACGATCATTCGTATGCCGTGCAGCGATTGGGGCGTCTGGACGGCGTTGGCGACATACCCGTAACCGGAAAGCAACCAACCTGCGATAGCGCCGCCAAGGCTTAAGCCGCCCTTGAGGCCGAATAGAATGGTGGCGTAAACGACGCCGGTGGTGCGCCGGCCGGTTTTCCACTCCGCATAGTCGGCCACATCGGCAAACATCGCCCAGAGCAGCGGAATGGTCGGGCCGTAACTTAGGGCGCGGACGTACTCGAGAATGAACGTTGCGCCAACGGCGTTGGCGGGCAACAAAATAAAGCCGGCCATAAGAACCGTGGTTATTGCAAATCCCGTAATAGCAACCGCCTTCTTCCCGTAGTGGATGGAAAGCCACGTGGAGGCCAATACGCCGATCACGGTTACGAACTGGCTGGACATGTTGAACAGACTGAATCCGACAGCCGCGACGTTGGAATGAGCGGGATCGACGATCAGGCCGAATTTGGTGAGGATTGAGTGCCAGATTCCGGTGACGCCGGATTCGGTCAGCCCGAGGTTCCGCAAAAGGGCGAATAGCCTGTCGTTGTCCACGTAGTACCGAAAATAATAGAACATCGTGCCGCCGCGCATGGCCAGTACGGTGAAATGCGTGATGGTGAGGACGAACATGGCGATCCAGGGTCCGAGGCGCACTAGGTTTCGGAAGTCGTCGCGGGCGGAGGATTTCTGTTTGGGGTCGGGCTGGATTCGCTCGCGCACGCTGAGGAACGTGATCACAAAACAGACGACGCAGATCGCGGCCCAAAGCCCCATGGTCATCTGCCAGCCCTTGGCGTTGTTGCCGTGTCCGAATCGCGCGACCAGGGGGAGCGTGAAACCGCCGACGAGCAGTTGCGCGACCATCGCCGCCACGAAGCGGAACGACGACAGGCTGGTGCGCTCGTTGACATCGCCGGTCATGACGCCGGTGAGCGCCGAGTAGGGCGTATTGTTCGCCGAATAGAGCGTCATCAGCGCGATGTTGGTGATGCACGCATAGAGCACTTTGCCGGTGGTTGAAAGGTGGGGACTGGAGTAGGCGAGGACCATGGCCGCGGCCCAGGGGAGCGAGGTCCAGAGCACCCAGGGACGGAACTTGCCCCAGCGGGTGTTGGTGCGGTCAGCCATGAGGCCCATCATGGGATCGAAGAACGCGTCCCACAGACGACCGACCAGCAGCAGCGAACCAGCGGCCGCCGCGGCAATCCCCAACGTGTCGGTATAGAAATTCAACTGGAACAGGATCATCGTCTGAAAGACGAAGTTGGCTGCGCCGTCGCCAAGGCTGTAGCCCGCCTTCTCGCCAAACGAGAGCTTCTTAATCTGCTCGGACGGCTTGTGCTGGGAGATTATCTGCTCGGACATGGCGTGGTTCTCATTTTGTGGGAAGGCGAGTGATCCGGAAGCATAGCGGCATGGCAGAGAAAGCAAAAGCACGGTGGGCGCGGTGGAAGTGGTTGATTCCGCAGAGGCATCGGGGAATGGGCTTGTCGTCCCGCCGCGCGTGAATATCGAACCGGACGCTGAATTGTACCGGGGTCATTTGCTTCATAGCCTTCCGCCCAGAGCCGCAGGATGGAAATCCTGGCCGAAACAACGTAACCGCTTACTGAACTAAAGTCCAAAAAACCCCCGCTGTAAGCAGGGGTTGTTTAAGAGCAAGGATTTTACCCTTCGGAAATCGACGTTTCAGGCGTTGCGCCGCCGGACCAGCAGCCCGATCGTTGCCGCGGCAAGTAACCCAATGCTCGCCGGCTCCGGCACTGTCGCGATCTGGAATCCGTTGAGGTAAGTGGTGTCGGCACTCTGTCCGGAGCCACTTCCACCGAAGCCCCACAGGGTCACGTCGCCGTTAGCGTCAGCAGTCAATGTAAAGACCGCCTCAGCCGGGGTGGTTCCCGCAGTCCATGTGATGGACTGCATATCGGCCGGGGCCGTGAACGTGTTATTACCGACAGGGGAGGGCGCCCACCAACCATCAAGGTTGTTGGAAGTCGTCGGTGCCGTGGCGGTCCAATTTGTGGTGTGATTGCCCGTGCTGTCGTAGGAGTATACTGCGACTTCATACGCATCGCCCGTGATCAGGCCGCTCAACTGAAGTTCCATGTAATTTTCGCCCTGAACCTGGCTACCACTGCCACCGGCGAAGAGAAGGTCGCGGAACATGTCGCTGTCATTGGCGCCATTGGCGGCGGTCGGGCTGCCGCGATCACGAGAATTCATCGACGCGACACCGTTCACCTGCCCATATTTTGCAGAATTGAGGGCCGTGTCAATGCTAATCAAGGCCGTGATGGAGGAAGCCATCGGGGCAGTCACACCGTAATACACTGAACCTTGAACCGAAAACGTCTTGTTGATGGAACTGGCATTGACGTTGGGGCTGATATTGCTGCTGGGGAGTTGAATACCATCGCCGCCAGAGTATAGATTTCCACCCCAAGGCGTCCAAAGGACACCGTAGGGGTCGGCGGAAAAACCGCCAGGACTGGCTTCATTATAACCGTTGGTGGGATCAACAGCAGCGCCGCTGACCGGACCGCCATTCAAATCCACACTCAAAAGTAGATTGTTCTCGAGCGGGGCCGTGAAAACCGCCGCGCTGGCGTTAGCAATTGCCAATCCCGACCCAACTAGCATCGCCGCCAAAAAAGAGAGTTTCCGCCGCATAGTTGCCCTCCAAATTCTTGACAGTTTCCGAGATGAGCCCGCGGGCTTGTCAATTTAGCCCGCGCGAGCCTTTTGCGCTTATGTTCCGCCGCAACGCTCATTCATAACGTAAGCGATTACCCAATCTAACCCATAAAGACGAAGCGTCAAGCAAAATCTGCGGATTTTGACGTAGATGGCAATCGATTCGCCGGAAAATGGTAAAGCTGGATAGAGTTCTCGTTTAACGGCTTCACGCACTGGTCATTGTCCTGGGCAGGGGCGTTTTTGCTCCATCCGTCGGCATCCGGCGTGAATTCCGCGATAGCTCGTTGCTGAGTTTCCCTTGACAAAGACTATAGCAAGGGTATAGCCAGTAAGCGATTACCTAACGCGAAATGGCAAGCTGGGGTTTTTTTGGGGGGCATGTGAGGGCGCGGCGATTAGGCGTAGTCAGGAAAGGGTGCTTTCATGTCACAGCATTGGCGCGATTTTGCTTTGAAAAACGGTTTGAGACCTTTGAGTAACTACACCACCTGCCCACTGAAATGGGCAGGCCGCGAAAGAAAGGCTAAGACTTATTGCAAAGCAATTTACGGCGGCATTCTCGTCTCGCTCGTGTTGTGCGGACTGATTGGGTGCGCAAGCCGACCCGCGGGGGATACCGGCATTCAACTTCCGCAAGGACGGGCGATGTTGCCGGCACATACCTTGGAGGCGTTCAGTCTTATCGGGACGCAGCAGGAGATTGGGAAACTGTGGATCGTGGACGTGCAGAGGGAGAAATTTCAGCGGGCAATGCGCATTGGGACGTTGCCGGGGGCAATGGGGGAATTCAACGTGGAGGCGATTGCGCCGGTGATCGGGCCGGTGAAGCGGGGCGACGTGTTGCTGGGACATTTCTGGTTGAGATGCGAGGATTCGATGACGGGAGAGGGGTATACCACGTTCGTGTTTGAGTCCAATGAGGGGGAATTCAACAAGGCGGCGCAATTCAGCATCAGCGCGGGGAAATATTGGAAGGAAGTGTTTGTGCCGTTTGTGTCGCCGCGGGATTTCGCGGTCGGTCAGGCGCGCGTCGGGTTCTGGACGGGATACGATCGACAGACGATCGACGTCGGCGGCGTCGAAGTTCTCAATTACGAATCGAAAGTGAAGCGTGATGATCTTCCCGAAACAAAAGTGACGTACGAGGGCCGGGCCGCCGATGCCCCATGGCGAGCGGAAGCGTTGCAAAGGATCGAGCGGATTCGCAAGGGGGACTTGGACGTCTATGTCACCGATGCCCAAGGCGCCCCGGTTGCGAATGCGACGGTCCATGCGGTGCTCCGCAGGCATGCCTTTGGATTTGGAACCTGCGTGGATGCCGATCTTCTGGTGTCAAAAACTCCCGACGCTCTGCGTTACCAGCAAACCATTCTGGCGCTGTTTAACCGGGCGGTTTTTGAAAACGAAATGAAATGGCAGGCAACCTGGAACGGCGTGCCTCCGGACGTTGACCGGGCGCTGTTTTGGCTGCGTTCTCACGGCATAACGGTCCGGGGCCACAATCTGGTCTGGCCGAGTTGGCGATGGCTTCCGCCGGAGCTGAAGAGGTATGAAAAGGACCCAAAAAAGCTGCGCGAAATCACGGCGCGGCACATTACCGACATGGTCGGGCATTTTCGCGGCCAACTGGACGAATGGGATGTCGTCAACGAACCGGTTAAGAATCATGATCTGATCGACTTGCTTGGGGGCCGGGCGATCATGGTGGATTGGTTCAAGCTGGCGCATCAGGCGGACCCCAATTGCCGATTGTTTTTGAACGAATTCGGGATTCTGGACGGTGGGGCGCACAGCGAACATCGCGAGAACGTTTACGACGACATCAAGTTCCTGATCGACAACGGGGCTCCAATCGGAGGGATCGGCATTCAATCGCATTTCGGCACCGAGCTTCCTGCGCCGGCGGATTTGATTAAGATACTGGATCGGTTCGGCGGGTTTGGGTTGCCGCTCGAATCGACCGAGGTGAGCATTAATCTGCATGACCGGCAATTGCAGGCGGAATACCTTCGCGACTATATGATCGCGGTGTTTTCGCAGCCGAATGTCCAGGACATCATCCTGTGGGGCTTCTGGCAGAAACGGCATTGGCGTCCGGAATCGGGGATATTCGCCGACGATTGGTCAGCCAGGCCTGCGGCGCAAGTGTGGATCGATCTGACCCAGAAGCAGTGGAGCACCGACGTGACGGCCGTCTGCAATGAGCGAGGTGAGACAACCGTTCGCGGGTTTTACGGACAATACGAGATAACCGTGACATCCGGAGGAAAGACCAAATCCGTCGCGGCCAAGATCGTTCCCGGCGGCTCGCGGCTGGAAATGAACCTGGAGTAATCCGCGTCATGCGAATCGCTTTATCCGCTTTTTCCATGGCTTGGATGGTGCTGATCATGGGCGCGCAAATTTCTCCGGCAGCGGACCTGGTTGCGGGCAATCTCATCCAGTTCAACGACAACGGCGCATGGTGCTGGTATCAGGATCCGCGCCTGCTCATCGACAAGGCCAACAATACCGTCCTGATCTCGTCGATCGCCACCTTCGAAGGCATTGATGGCGACAGTCGCGCCGGGGACGTGGACGTGGTTGCATTTCATCCCGACACCGGCGTCAGCAGCCGGTACGTTTTGCACCACGCCTTGGAGCCGCAGGACGATCACAACTCCGCAGCGTTTCTGATCCGTCCCGACGGCCGTTACCTGGCGATGTACTCCCGGCACACTCGCGACACTCTGTCGTACTGGCGAGTTTCGACCCGGCCGCACGACGCCGGCGATTGGGGCCCGGAACAGACGTTCGACTGGACGGATGCGATTCGCGCCGCCGGCGCGGCCAGTCACGTCACGTATTCCAATCTCTTTTATCTTTCGGCGGAGGGAAAGACCTACGACTTTTCCCGGGCGATCAATGACGACCCGTCGATTCTGGTCTCCACCAACAACGGCGAGCAGTGGTCTTACGCGGGCAAACTGCTGACGGAGCAGAAACTCGGCTACGTCAATGGCTATACAAAATACGCCTCCAATGGCGTCGACCGCATCGACTTCATCACCACGGAGCATCATCCCCGGGATTTCAACAACAGCATCTATCACGGCTACGTCCAGGGCGGAAAGCTTCATCGCTCGGACGGGACGGTGGTGGAAGACGACATATTCGAATCCCCCGGCCATCCGCAGACGGAATTGACCCAGGTATTCGCGGCCAACAGTCTGTTCGACGGCACGATCATGACGCACG
>JBEKIV010000132.1:0-11003 GCA_050011595.1 Tepidisphaeraceae bacterium | reverse complement strand
CCTCCCCGGCGTCGAAATCCTGGTCGAATCCAACGCCGGCAGCGCCGCCTCCTATGACGATGAGGCTTATCGCGCCGCCGGGGCGGCCATCGTGGGCGGCGAGGGGTGGGCCAAGGCCGACGTCGTGCTGGTCGTCGGCGTTCCGGCCGAGGAGAACATTGCTCAACTGCGAACGGGCGTCATCGTGGCCGGGCTGCTCTCGCCGCACAAAAACCCGGCGTTGATCGAAGCGATGGCCCGGCGGGGCGTGTCGGCGTTGGCGTTGGAATATTTGCCGCGAATCACCCGGGCCCAGGGGATGGATGCGCTCTCGTCGCAGGCCAATCTGGCGGGATACAAGGCGGTGATCCTGGCGGCCGATCAATCGCCGAGGATTTTTCCCATGCTGATGACCGCCGCCGGCACGCTGCGGGCGGCGAAGGTTTTGGTGATCGGCGCCGGGGTGGCGGGCTTGCAGGCCATCGCCACGGCGCGTCGGCTGGGGGCCATCGTCAGCGCCTACGACGTTCGCCCGGCCGTCAAGGAACAGGTGCTCAGCCTGGGGGCAAAATTCGTCGAGCTTCCGCTGGAGACCGCGACCGCACAGGATGCCGGGGGATACGCCAAGGAGCTTTCACCCGAACAGCAGCAGAAGCAGCGGGAGTTGATGGCCCAGGTGGTCGCCGAGTCCGACGTGGTCATCACCACCGCCGCCATCCCCGGGAAGCCCGCGCCCAAGCTCATCTCCGACGAGGTGCTGGCGCGGATGCAGAGGGGCGCGGTGATCGTGGATCTGGCCGCCGACAGCGGCGGGAACTGCCAATCCACCGAACCCGGCAAGATCGTCCGCAAGGGCGACGTCACCCTGGTCGGCCTCACCAACGTCGCCGGCGCCGTGCCGTTCCACGCCAGCCAGGTCTATGCCAACAATCTGGTGAACCTGATGAAACTCATCCTGACCGCCGAGGGGGCGGCCAAGCTGGATCCGGCGGATGAAATCATCGCCGGCATCCTGCTGTGCCAGGGCGGACAGATCGTTCATCCCCGCGTGAAGGAGCTTGTGGCCCATGCCTGATTTCACGTCCCATCTTTACGTGTTCATTCTGGCGGCGTTTCTGGGATTGGAAGTCATTCGGCGCGTCAGCCCGCTGCTGCACACGCCGCTGATGTCCCTGACCAACGCCATCTCGGCGATCAGCGTGATCGCCGCCATCGAGCTGGCCGGGGCCGCGGGTGAAAAACATACGACCCTTTCCATCGTCCTGGGAACCACCGCGGTCGCCGCCGCTTCGACCAACGTCATCGGCGGGTTCATGATCACCGATCGGATGCTCAAGATGTTCAAAAAGAGGAAACCGTGAGCTTAATCCTGGCCAGTCTCGACCCCGGTGAACAGGCGAGGATCGCCAGCACCATTGGCACCGCCACCTCCATTCTGGCGGCGTGCTTGTTCGTGCTGGCGCTCAAATGGCTCAGTTCCCCCGCCACCGCCCGGCGCGGAAACCTCGCCGGCGAGATCGGCATGACCGCCGCCATCCTCGGCGCTTTGCTCAGTTATCACATCGTCACGTTCGAATGGATCATCATTGGATTCGCCATCGGGGCGATCCTGGGCGTGCCGATGGCCGTCTTCATGCCCATGACCGCCGTGCCCCAGCGAACCGCCCTCTCCCACGCCTTCGGCGCGCTCGCCGCCGCTCTGGTCGGCACCGCTCATTACTTCCTCTTCGATCTCCAACATAATCCCCCGACCGCCGTCATCATGTTCTTCCTCTGCCTGGAAGTCCTCCTGGGCGCCCTGACGTTCACGGGCAGTCTCATGGCCTTCGGCAAACTCCAGGACCTGCTGCCCACGCGACCGCTCACCTATAAGAATCAGAACATCTACAATTTCGCCCTGCTCGGCGCCGCCGTGGCCTGCGCCGTCGCCCTGATCGTCCACCCGCAATCCGCCTGGCTGTTCCCCATCCTCCTGCTCCTGGCCCTGCTCTTCGGCGTCCTGCTCATCATTCCCATCGGCGGGGCGGACATGCCCACCGTCATCTCCCTGCTCAACAGCTACGCCGGCCTTTCCGCCAGCATGATGGGATTCGTGCTGGCCAACAAACTGCTGATCATCGCCGGGGCCTTGGACGGCGCCAGCGGGTTGATTCTCAGCATCATCATGTGCAAGGCCATGAACCGCAGCTTCGCCAACGTCCTGTTCGGCGCCTTCGGACAGATTCAAGCGTCCGCCGCCGCGGCCGAGAAGAAATCGGTGCGGGCCACCAACGCCGAGGAGGTGGCGCAAATCCTCGAAGCGGCGCAAAAAGTCGTCATCATCCCCGGCTACGGCATGGCCGTCGCCCAGGCCCAGCACAAGGTGCGCGAGTTGTACGATCAACTCACCCGCCGCGGCGTGGACGTGAAATTCGCCATCCACCCCGTCGCCGGACGAATGCCCGGACACATGAACGTCCTGCTGGCCGAGGCCGAAATCCCCTACGACCGGCTGGTAGAGATGGACGATATCAACGGCGATCTTCCCCAGACGGACGTGGCCCTGGTCGTCGGCGCCAACGACGTGGTGAACCCCGCCGCCCGCCACGACAAATCCTCCCCCATTTATGGCATGCCGATCATCAACGCCGACAAGGCCAAAACGGTGGTGGCCATCAAGCGGTCGATGAACCCCGGCTTCGCCGGGATCGACAACGAATTGTACACGCTGGACCGGACGCTGATGCTTTTCGGCGACGCCAAGCAGGTGATCGGCGCCGTCGCCAAGGAACTGACCGACGGGCATTAGCCCCCGAATGTTTGCCTCCAATGACTTTGCGGGTAACTTCATGCGAAGGAAATCCGTACGATGTCATGGGACGAGCAAGCCTTCGATGCCCAACTCCTGGAATTGGCGATTCAACGCCATCAAGCCGGCCAGTTGGAAGAAGCGATCGCGAATTGCCGGCAGATTCTTTCGCATCAGCCGCGGCATCCCGCCGCGTTGCACCTTGTTGGCATCATTGCCCGCCAGATCGGACGGCTTGATGCGTCCATTGAGTTGATTCGGCGGGCCGCCGCGGGCAACACGGCCGACCCTCACTTCCACAACGATCTGGCCGATGCCCTGCGAAATAAGAGGCAGTACGATGAATCGTTTGCCGCTTGCCGGGAAGCCCTCCGGATTAAGCCCGACTTTCCCGAGGCCTACATTACCCTCGGCAACGTTCTTGCCGATCAGGGACAGCTCGACGGCGCCATCGCCGCCGCGCGAGAGGCGCTTCGGATCAGGCCCGACTATGCGCTGGCGTTTAACAACCTTGGCGTATACCTGCACAGCAAGGGACAACTCGAAGAGTCCATCGCCGCCGGCCGGCAGGCCATTCGGCTCGATGGCGGACGTTCCGAATTTCACAACAACCTGGGCAGGGCCTTGCAGGACCAGGGACAATTGGACGAGGCCATCGCCGCGCGCCGCCAGGCCATCCGCCTGAAGCCCGATTTCGCCGAAGCTTACAACGACCTGGGCAACGCCCTGCGTGACGTCGGACAACCCGAGGAGTCCATCGCCGCCCTCCGCCGCAGCGTACAACTCATGCCTGACTACGCCCTGGCGCATTGGAACCTGGCGCTGAGTCTGCTCATGCAGGGCGATTTCGTTCAAGGCTGGAGGGAATACGAATGGCGCTGGCGATGGGACGGATTTTCCTCGCCGTGCCGGAATTTCGCCCAGCCCCTATGGAATGGCGAAGAATTAGATGGGAAAACCATTCTCCTTTACGCCGAACAGGGAATAGGCGATGCCATCCAGTTCGCTCGCTATATTCCGCGGGTCGCCCGCCGCGGCGGAGGCATCGTCGTCGAGTGCCAAACCCCGCTCAAGCGGTTGTTGTCGCGGATTCCATCGGTTCAGGCAGTCATCACCGAAGGCGAGCCGCTGCCGCCTTTCGACGTGCAATGCCCCCTGTTAAGTTTGCCCCTGGCCTTTCGGACGAATTGGAGTTCGATACCCGCCTCGGTCCCCTATCTAAAACCCGACCGGAAACAATCCGCGATGTGGAAAAAACGCCTTGCGGCCGAATATCCCCACCGCCGCATCGGCCTGGCCTGGGCCGGGTCATCGGCCCACAAGAAAGATCGGACTCGCTCCGTTGAGTTGTCGCAACTGGCTCCTCTGGCGGCTATCCCGGGAAACAGCTTTTTCAGCCTTCAAATGGGCGAAGCCGGCAAGCAGGTCCCTCCAGCCGAAATGACGCTGCACGATTTCACCGCTGAACTGAACGACTTTGCGGACACCGCGGCTCTGCTGGACAATCTCGATCTGGTCATCACCGTGGACACCGCCGTCGCCCATCTTGCCGGCGCGATGGGAAAACCCGTATGGGTTCTCGTCTCCTATGCGCCGGATTGGAGATGGCTTCTGCGCCGTGAAGATTCGCCTTGGTATCCAACGATGCGATTGTTCCGGCAGACATCGATCGGCGATTGGGCGAATGTCATCCAGCGCGTTGCGAATTCGCTTGCGGAGGATAGGGCTTGAGATGGCCGTTGCCGTCGGGCGTCCCGCACGCGCACCAGTTCCTCCACATCTGCCGGTACGCCGCTTCGACATTGCGGGCGAAACGCGGGGCGTCCATTAACGGTGAAGCTTGCATCTTCGCTCGCAACGTCCGGCGCAGCTCGGCCAGCCGCGGCAAATCCCTGGCCAGCGCGGCGGCGATCCGCACATATTGTTCCGGCGTCTGGGCGATGAGTTCCGGCACGCCGACGTTGGCCAAAATGCTGGCGCCGCCGCGGCCGACGGCCGTCCGGCCGACCAGGCTCACGACCGGCACGCCCATCCACAGGGCATCGCACGTCGTGATTCCTCCGCCCCAGGGAAACGGGTCCAGAGCAATGTCGATCCGGCCGTAGGTTCGCACGTATTGCGGCCACGGCTGCTTGCCCACAAACTCCAGCCGATCCGGCGAAATCCCCATGCCGGCAAATCGCTCGCGCACCGCATCGAGGTGCGCTCCAGGAGGGGAATGAACGATCAGCCGCGACCAAGGCAGCCCTCGCAGAATCTCCGCCCACAAATCCAGCGCGGGCGGCGAAACTTTGGCGAAATTGTTCAGACAGCCGAAGGTGATGTATCCCGCCGCCGCGGGCGGCGGCGATGGATCGGGAGTCGGGCCGGCGACGCTGTAACACCAGTAGGTTTCCGGCAGCCGGATCGTCCGCTCGCTGTAAAGCGATAAATCGGAATCCGATGGATCCAAATAGGGATCGGACAGGCGGTAGTCCATCGCATTCATGCCCGTGCTGCCGCAATAGCCCAGGTACGTCACCTGCACCGGGGCCGGCTTGTGAGCGAATACCATAAGACCCTTCTTGGCCGTGTGCAGCGACAAATCCACCAGGATGTCGATCCGGTCCTGACGAATTAGATCGACGGCCTGGGAATCGGACAGCCCCACGATATTGCGCCAGACATCCGCGTAACCCCGGAGTTGATCGGTTATCGCATCAGCGCGGACCACGTTGGAGTAACAGAGAATCTCCATTTGCCGATGATCGTGCTCGCGCAACAGCGGCAGCAGATTCTGGCCCACCGTATGGTCGCGGAAATCCGCCGAGACGTAGCCGATCCGCAGTCGGCGGTCTGGATCGCGGTTGTTGGTGTGCGGCTGAATGAATTTCTTGAGCGGCTCGGCGTACTGTTGGTTCCAGCGGCCCAGTTCTTCATGGATCATTCTGCCGTCGTAGCCGGGATGATAATGCAGGGCCAGGACCAGATTGCTGTACACCACGGCATCATCACGCTTAATCCGAATCGCCCGCCGGTAGGCCGCGATGGCCTCGTCCAATTGCCCGATGTCCTTTAAGGCGTTGCCCAGATTATTGTGCGCTTCAGCGTAATCCGGCTTAAGGCGCAGGGCTTGCCGATAGGTGGCGATGGCCTCTTCGAGTTGGCCTGCTTCGTACAAGGCAATGCCGAGATTGTTGTGGGCTTCGGCGTAGCTGGGCCTGAAGGCAATGGCTTGGCGACAGGCGGCGATGGCCTCTTCGAGTTGGCCTGCTTCGTACAACGCAACGCCCAGATTGTTGTGGGCTTCGGGCAAGTTGGGGTTCAAGGCGATGGCCCGTCGGATCAAATCCACCGCAACGTCATTCCGTCCCACCTGATGGGCAATCACTCCCAGAAGGTGCATCGCATCGGAATGCTCCGGCTGCTGGGCCAGGATTTGCCTATAACGCAGCTCGGCCTCGCGCAACCGCCCGGCCTTGTGGTGCTGCAATGCCAGATCGAAGGCTTGTTGGATCGTAAGCTGGACCATGAGCGCGGCAATCTTATCCTGACACTCGCCCGCCAAGAGGAGTTAGGGTCCCACACGCCGGCCGGCGATGAAGACGTGTTCGATCTGCCGGGGACTAATGGTGTAGAGCAGGGCCGAGACCTGTTGCTGCGGGGGCAGTTCGGCGATCCACTTCTGAGGACGCACGACCAGGCAGTCGGCGTCGTAGCCTACTTCCAGGGATCCAACCCGATCTGCCATACCCAGGGCATCCGCCGCGCCGGCCGTCAGCAACCACCAGGCTTCGGCGGGCGCCGGAGTCTGAATCGGGCTTCGCGGCAGCGAGTGGACCTTGATGGCCTTGACGGTTTGCAGAGCCTCCACGGCGACACGCGGCATGAAAGGCTCGAAACCCCCGGCCACGCTGCTGCCCAGGGCCAGGCGGATGCCGTCGGCCCGGTGGGCCACGTAATCCATCAATCCGCTCTCCCGAAAGAGATTGGCGGTGGGGCAATGAATTAGACTGGCCCCACGGTCAGCGAAGCGGCGGAGTTGTTCATGTCCCAGAAATACCCCGTGGGCCATCAAGGACCGCCGGCTGAACAACCCAAACTCCAGGAAGAGATCGACTTCATCCACCTGTTCGGGGAACTTCTCGCGCACCACGGTCAACTCTTCCAAAGACTCGGCGATGTGGGTCTGAACGTGGCATTTGAGCATCTCGGCCAGGGCAGCCGCGCCACGCATCAGCCTCTCGCTACAGCGGATGGAGGCCCTGGGACTGAAGGCGTATCGGAGGCGGCCGTTCTCGGCCCCGTGCCATTTGGCGGCCAGGCCGCGCGAGGCATCAAGCGCTTCGTCGGCGACCTGACGGAGCGGTTTCGGCGTGTCGACGTCATGCAGAGTCATCCCATAGATGGCGCGCAGCCCACGCCGCGCGAAGATCGCGAAAGAACTGTCGATCTCCTGGGCAAAGGAGCTCCCGAAAGCGGCCACGGTTGTGGTCCCGTTGGCGATGACACCGGTGACGAACTCCTCGGCCAGGCGTTGGGCCGTGGCAGGGTCTTGGAAACGCTCCTCGGCCGGGAAGCCGATTTTCTGCTGCCATTCAAAGAGGGAAAGCCCGTCAATCCCGCGGCGGTCCCATTGTGGAAGATGAAGATGAGCATCGATGAACCCCGGAAGAATCCAGCAGCCCTCGTCCCCAATTTCGTCGCGGACTCCGGGGGCTTGAGTTCCGATCTCAGCGATCCGCCCATCATCGCCGATGCGGAGCATAGCACCGGGAGTCACCTGACAATCCACCACTGAGCGAGGCCGCAGAAGCGTACCGCGAAGCGTTTGCATGGACGCAAATTTAGCGTGTGGCACCATGCCGGGTCAAACAAGATACGGTTCGCCGCCGGGCTTGAGGACGGGGCGCTCTTGTCACCGCTTCACTGCATGTCCCCTCGTTTGCAGATTGACCGACGGACGGCCTGACTTGCGCTGATGCTCACGCGCCTCGGCAAGGAGACGGTTAAGATCGTGGCCGTAAGACGCGGATAGTTCGTCCTTGATGCGCCAAACTTCGCGGAGCAAGTCATCGGCGACACCAGATTCTGATTGGGTCTGGGGAGTTTTTGGTTTCATTTGCCCGTAATATGTACTCCAGAGGAACTGCCATGACAAAAGACCCGATCATTGCCGAGATTCGCAATTTCCGGGACAAATACGCCCGGAAACATGGCTATTGCATTCGCGCAATCGCCGAAGACTTGAATAAATACCGCGTCCCCAAGTCCATCCAGCCCGCGAAACACACCGGGCCTGCAAGGAAGATTGCCCACTGAAAGGCCACTGAAGACCCTCACCCCAACCCTCTCCCGGAGTACCGGGCGAGGGGGGAATGCCATATGCGATGGCCCTGTGGAAACCGGTCTGGAGTGGCCCTGTAGCTTGACTCTCCACCGCTTTGTCGGTTAACCATCGGCCAGCGGACTTCGAACAATCTGGAGAAACGCAGGTGGGATACGACAGCATCGTTTGTGTTAAGCAGGTGCCGGACACCGCCAATGTCACGGGCGACGCGATGAAGGCGGACGGCACGGTCAATCGCGGCGCGTTGCCGGCGGTGTTCAATCCGGACGATCTGCACGCGTTGGAAGCGGCGTTGCAAATCCGCGATGCCTTCGGGGGCAGCGTTACGGTGTTGACAATGGGGCCGGTGGGGGCGGCCGAGGTGCTGCGTGAATGTTTATACCGGGGCGCCGACCGGGCCATTCTCATCAACGACCGCCGCGCCGCCGCCAGCGATACTTTGGCCACCAGCTATATTCTCAGCCGGGCGATCCGCAAGATCGATCGGTTCGACCTGGTGTTCTGCGGGCGTCAGGCCATCGACGGCGACACGGCCCAGGTGGGTCCACAACTGGCCGAGAAGCTGGGCATCGCGCAGGTGACTTATTTCGAGAAATTGGTGGATTTGACGGATCGCACCATCCGTGTTCGGCGCAACGTCGGTAACGGATGGGAAGTGCTGGAGGCGCGGTTGCCGCTACTGTTGACGGTGTTGGACAGCGCCAACGAGCCGCGTCCGGCTGCCGCCAAGCGGGTCATGCGATTCAAGCGGGCCCGCGCACCGGGTGAGATCGGCAACCAGGTGGCCGCGGCGATGCCCACCGCCTCGGCCGCCGAAAAGGAAGCCGAGCAAGCCCGTCGCGCCGAGCGAAATAAGGCCGGCGGCTTGCTCATCGAGCAGTGGGACCTGGACGACATCAAGGCCGACTTACAGTGGTGCGGCATGAGCGGCTCGCCCACCAAGGTCCACCGCGTGCAATCCATCATCCTGACCAAGGAGGGGTTCACGCCGGTGGAGCCTAACGAGAAAGCCGTGCGGCAGATGATCCATGAGTTAATCAAGGACCATACCTTCGGATGACGGGAACGAATTTCAGCGGTTGTGCCCCAGGGCACACAGGCTTGCCATGATCGAACCGAATCGTAAAGGCGAAGTTTGGATTTACGCCGAGCAGGAGGACGAGCACCTGAGCGATACCTCGGTGGAGATGTGCTCCAAGGCTCGTGAGTTGGCGGATGGGCTGGGGGTCGGCGTCGGCGCGGTACTGGTGGGATGGAACGTGCGCGAGCTGTCCTACCGGCTGATCGCACACGGGGTAGATCAGGTTTACTACGTCAACGACACGCGCCTGGAATACTACCGGACGCTCCCTTATGCGCGGGCCCTGTGCCAGTTGATCGGCAAGTATAAGCCGCAGATCGTCCTGTACGGAGCGACGCCCCTGGGCCGGGACCTGGCCCCGCGAATTGCCTCGGAGATGCGTGCCGGACTCACCGCGGATTGCACCGACCTGCGCCTCGGCGCTTACACCGATCCGCGAACGAAAATCACCCATGAAAACCTTCTGCTCCAGATCCGCCCGGCCTTCGGCGGCAACATCATCGCGACCATCGTCAACCACGACCGCTGGCCGCAGATGGCCACCGTCCGCGAAGGCGTGCTGCGGATGGGCGACGGCGATCCGCGCCGTAGCGGCCGGATCATCGAGGAGAAAATCGAACTCAATGATTTCGAGCAGGCCGTGCGATTGATCGACCGGCATCGCGTGAAACGCAAGGTGAATCTAAAAGGGGCCAGGATCATCGTCGCGGGCGGGGGCGGCGTGGGGAGCAAGGATAATTTCCGGTTGATCCACGATCTGGCGGGCGTGTTGGGCGGCGCCGTCGGAGCCAGCCGCGCCGCCGTCGATAGCGGCTTCGTCGGCAAGGAACATCAGGTGGGGCAAACCGGCACCACGGTGCGGCCGGCGCTGTATATCGCCTGCGGCATCAGCGGCGCGGTGCAGCACCGGGCTGGAATGGAAGAATCCGCCAAGATCATCGCCATCAACTGGGACAAGGATGCCCCCATCTTCGGCGTGTCCCATTACGGGATTGTCGGAGATCTCAACAAGGTGATCCCGATGATGATCAAGGCGATCCGTGAGCGCGGATGAGACGCATCTGTCATAATGAATTGGAACGATAGCCCATGCCCAACTACTTCACCGACAACGATGATATCCAGTTCCTATTCGGCCACCTTGACCTGGTGCAAATTGCCGCAGCGCAGGAGGACGACTTTGGCGGCGGCGGCGATGGGGACTATGCCCCGCTGGATGCGGCGGACGCCATCGACAATTACCGGCGAATCCTGTGCATCGTGGGCGACATCGCCGCCAAACACATCGCTCCGCGCGCCCAGGAGATCGACCGCCAGGGCAATCTCCTCAACGAAGACGGGACGGTCACGCTGCATCCTTCGATGCGAGAGAATCTCAAGGCGCTGGCCCAGGCCGATTTGATGGGGTTCACCCTGCCTCGCCGGTACGGCGGGCTGAATTGCCCCTGCTTGATTTACACCATGGCCAACGAGATCGTCAGCCGGGGCGACGCGTCGCTAATGAATCTGTTCGGGTTGCAAGGAATCGCGGACACGATCAACGCATTTGCCGACCAGCCCGTCAAGGACCAGTTCCTGCCGCGCTTTGCTCGAGGGGAGTTGACGGGCGCGATGGTGCTGACGGAACCAGACGCGGGGTCGGACCTGCAAGCGGTGTCATTGCGGGCGTGGCAGGATGAAGAAGGGCGCTGGCGGCTGACGGGAGTGAAACGATTCATCACCAACGGGTGCGGCGAGGTTCTGCTGACGCTGGCCCGGTCCGAGGCGGGAACCACCGATGGGCGCGGCCTCAGCCTGTTCCTGGCGGAACGCTCAAGCCGCATCCG
>JBEKIV010000131.1:0-11004 GCA_050011595.1 Tepidisphaeraceae bacterium | reverse complement strand
AAAGCAAGATTTGATTTTGACCTTCGCGCAACTTCGCGTCCTTCGTGCCTTCGCGGTAATCTGTATTTGAGCGTCGCCACCGCGTTTCGTGAACCCAAGAAATGAACCGCGAAGGCGGGGTCCCGGCGAGTAAACGCCGGGTCCCGAAGAACGCGAAGAGTATGGTCAACTCGACTCATCCGGCAACGCCGCCGAACCTGAGATTGGCGCTCAGGTTTCTGGCGAAGGGAAATTGGCCCGCATTCAAGCGGGAGAGCCTGGCGGCATTGGGGCGGGCGGCATGTCCGTCCGATTATCAGCGATGGCGGGAATTCCATCGAATCACGGCCCGCGATCGCCGGCGAATGCAAGAGCAAATGAAAAGCTGGCCCAGGTCGCCGCGCATTTCGGTTGTTCTTCGATGGTTGGAAGGCCGGGCAGGTTCGCGTGCTTCAATCGAATCCGTTTCGCGGCAAAGTTATCCGAATTGGGAACTGATTGTTATGGGGGATGCCACGCCGGATTTTCTCGATTCTCGAATCAGATTTGTCGCAAAGGATGCCGGGATTCGAGCGGCGGTTGCGTCCGCCGTGGGCGAATTCGTCTGCGTGGCCGATCCCGGCGACGAACTGGCGGAGCATGCGCTCTTTCGCGTTGCCGAAGCAATCGTCGGCAACCCGTCGCTGGACGTGATTTACAGCGATGAAGACACGGTGTCGGACGCGGGCGAACATGCCGAGCCGTTTTTCAAACCCGATTGGTCGCCGGAGTATTTTCTGGCCTGGAATTACACGGGCCGGCTGGCGGCGTATCGTCGGGAATTGATCGGAAAAATCGGCGGGATACGGGAGGAATTCTCCGATGCCTTTGAATACGACCTGATTCTGCGGCTGGTTGCGGGCAACGCGGCGATTCATCACCTGCCCGACGTTCTGTATCACCGCCGGAAATCCGCCGCATCCGAACAATCGGAGGAGACAACCGCGCGGGCATTGCAAGACTATCTCGCATCCACCGGCCAATCCGCGACGGTCCAGAGCGGCGGCGCGGCCGGCGTCCATCGCGTCCGCTTCGCCCTGGCCGGCAATCCGCTGGTGTCGATCGTCATCCCCAGCGCCTGCCGCCCGGCGACGATTCGCGGTCGCCAAAGCTGGTTCGTTTTGGAATGCGTATCGAGCATTCGGCGATTGAGCACCTACAAGAACGTTGAAATCATCGTGTTGGACAACAACGACATGCCGGCCGAACTGGCGGCAGCGCTGGGGCCGCTGGAGGTTCGGCGGGTTCCCTTCATCGAGAAATTCAACCTGACGCGAAAGATCAATCTGGGCGCTTCGCAAGCGCGGGGCGAGCAATTGATCCTTCTGAACGATGACATTGAGGTCATCACTCCGGACTGGATCGAAGCGATGCTGGAATTCGCGCAGCAGCCCCAGATCGGCGCGGTGGGCGCCCAGCTATTGTTTCCCGACGACACGCAGCAGCACACGGGCGTGATCCTGCTGAACGGCAATCCCCGTCATCCGTTTTACGGCCAGCCGGCGGGACATCCGGGATATTTTCATTCGTCGCAGGCGCATCGCAATTACTCGGCCGTCACGGGGGCGTGCATGATGACCAGTGCCCAGAACTACCAGGCTGTCGGCGGATTCAGCGAACGGTTCCCGCTCAATTACAACGACATCGACTATTGCCTGAAGCTCGGAGCAATCGGCAAACGAATCGTCTATACGCCTTACGCCAAGCTGTATCATTACGAATCGGCGAGCAAGACCGGGACGTACCGCCGCGAATTTGAAGCCTTCCACAGAACCTGGCGGGAGCGATTTCCCCGCGACCCGTACTACAACCCGAACCTCGGCCGGCATTTCCGAGTCAAGCCATGAGGACAGGCCCTGTCTTATTGTGCTTTTCCGGAAAAGCCCCACCGCGAAGGCGCGAAGGAATTTCAATTGATAATTCTTCGCGCAACTTCGCGTCCTTCGCGCCTTCGCGGTAAAATTCATTCTAAAAGTTGACGTCAATTAGGTCTTTGCTGCGGCGGGTTCGGGTAGCCGATACGGTATTGCCCTTCCAGAATGGCCCCCGCTCCCACGGCCAGCGAAGGCGCCAGCACGTCTCCCTTGATCTCCGCATCCGGGCCAACCAGGACCGGTCCCCGGCTGGTAATCGTCGCCTTCACCTTTCCGCGGATCACCATCCCGCCGCACAGAACGCGATCGGCTACAACGTGCCCCTTTTTCTCGACCGTCACCACGCCGCAGGTTTCGATGCTTCGGCGGGCCTGGTAGTCTTTGATCGGCAAATCTTCCAGCCGCAGCGATTTATGACAGAATTTGCAAACGACGCTGATCGCCTTGCGCGAGGCCGGCTGGCTTTGTCCACAATGGAGACAAACGACGCTGGCCCGATCGTCGCCGGTGGGAGAATCTGCAATCGGCTCTAGCGGTATCGCCATGAAGCCTCAATCGGCCAAGAGGCAATGGATAATGGAAAATTGACAGTGGACAATTATCCACTGCCAATTATCCATTATCCATTTTGCCCCGTCATCCCACCCTGGCCGGTTGTGGGGTTTGGCCCGGTTGACGAGCCACCTGCACGGTCACCCGCGGCTGACCCGATTTCACCGCTTCGGGACCCACGCTCACGTGCCCCGTGAACACGGCCCCTTCCTCGACGACCAGCTTGTTGGCCCGCAGATCGCCTTCGTACCTCGCCGTGGTCTTCAGCTCGATTCGATCGCTCGCCACAAGGTTTCCATGGATTTCGCCTTCGACCAGCACCGACCCGGCCTCCACGTCCGCCTGGAGCTTGGCTTCCTTGGCAACGTGCACCCGTCCTGTCGTGGTGATCTTCCCTTCCATGCGGCCGTGTATCCGCATTCCTTTTTCGAACGTCAATTCGCCCTTGAAATTAGCGTCGGGCCCGATGATCGTGGGATAATCTTGCGGGGATGAGTCCGCCATGGAATCCTCCAAAATGAATGGCGCCAGCCTCCAAGCCGGCAGTTGTTGCGCGATTATAACGTCGGGATTGGCACTGACCAGTGCTTTGCGGGGAATTGGGGCAGAAAAAAAGCTGGTTTACAATCAGCGGAGGAGGTGCTCTAAAGCAATTCGATGGTTAAATCGGCGGTGGGTCAGTTTCCGTATTTGCAGACCGTACGGCGGGCAAGCCCGCCGGCTACGCGGGGAAATTGACCCATCACCTTAATTCCGACGATTACCGCTTCGAGCCCGTTTTCGGACGCGGGGGGAGTTTGGTGACGGCGGGAGGTTGGATTGTGGGGCGGGCACTGGCCGCTTTCAGCAGGAAGCTTTCGATGGCTTTGAAGATCTTGTCGGTCGGCTCGCGCTCGTAAACGAAATCGTCGATCTTGAACGTGCCTTGAGCGCCTTTGCGGACGCCCTCATAGCTGACGGGGCCGGCGGCCTTGGCGCGGACGGGGGCCTCGGACAAATCGTATTCAACGTAGGCGATGCCTTTGCGGTCCCAGGCTTCGCGGTTGATGGATTGGATTTTGTCGAGCGGGACCGGCGGATGGCCGGGGATGGTGACGACACCATTTTCCAGGCGGTATTGGCCGCGGGAGTTGTAGACGGCCCAGACAAGGACGAACAATCCCATGGGCGGCAGAACAACGCCGAGGACCTGGTTGAGGAGGATATCGGTGTGGGTCTTGGGATTTTCACGGGGATGGGTTACGGGCCAATTGGGCCAACTGTAGAAGCCGTCGTAAATCGACCATGCCCCGTAGGCCATGAGCAGGAGGGTCATCAGGTATCTGGCGACGCGATAATAGCGGCCGGCCTTGGCGACGACCGGGCCGGCGTCAATTGGTTCAGCGGCGACAGCCTGAGTTTGATTGGACATATTACACGACCTCGCAACCCGCGCCGGTTTGCCGCACGAGCGGTCAAGATTGGGATGCAATCAGGGTCTGTTGCAGACGCCGGAGGGATTGCGAAACTTCCCGGGCGTCGCGCAGACCTTGTTGAATCCCATCCAAGCCGCGTCGAGTCAATTCGGCGTCGAGCTCGTTCTGATCGCTGGCAAGCTCAGTCAGAACAGACTCAATGTTACCAGCCGCCGTGAGTTCCAGCGAATCGGACGGACAACCCGCCATGGAGTCATAATACCGATTGGGACTACAGTTGCCAATGATTGTTGCGCCCGGTTCGGGGGAAAGGGGCAGGAGGGTTCAAGGGTTCAAGGGTTCAAGAGTTCAAGGGAATATGACCTGCCCTGAACCCCTAAACTCTTGAACCCTTGAACCCTTGAACCCCATCGCCCGACGCGATGGCCATGAGGAGATAAGATGGGCGATTTCACGACCGCGAGGCGATGGCGCTGGAGATGGGGCGGACAATTTTGGGCAAAACGTGGCGGTCGCATAATTGCTCGGCGCGGGCGGCCAGTTCCCCAAGCAACTGATCCATGGCCAGGCGCGGCCGATCGCCCCAATAACGGCGCAGGATCAGGCATACGCTGATGACGTCGTCGCAGTAGTCGCCCGTGCGAACCTGGTAACTGTTGGTGCGGGTGACGATGTCGATGCGGGCCTGGAGGCGGCAATCTTCGGTCAGGGCGACGGTGACCGAAGGCTGGAAATCGACCGGCTTGGCGCCGGATTCCTCGGTCAGGCAATTCAGGGGTGAATCGGCCAGGAGGCTCTCGGCAATGACCTCGTCGTGGTTTCCGCTGAAGGAGAGATCGAACCCGAACATCAGGTCGAGGTAATCGATTTCTACCGGGCTGACTCCCAGGTGAAACGGGGCGAGTTGCAAAAGCAGGCGATGCAGGGCCAGGGCGTCTTCGACGGTTGGGGGGTTGACGTGGCCGGCGCTGAGCCGGCGGGATTCGAGGCACACCCAGCGGTAGTTTTGTCCGGAGCGGTCCTCTTCGAGATTGAACTCGCCGTTGTCGGATTTACGAAAGCGCGTCATGGACGGGAATTCTTTTTGAATCCTCTCGAAGAAATGGAGAAGCGTTTCGCGTTGATGGGGAAGGTTCAACTGCGACCCGAGGCGGAGGTTGACGTAGAAGTCCTCACAGAAGGAAGAGTATGGATTGGACATAATTTCTCCCGACCGCGGTTAGTCTGCATAACTGCCGAATGGTCCCACGGGCATCGAGTGTAGCGGAAAACATTTTCGGGGAAAAGGGGATTGGGGAAGTGGCAAGTTGCAAGTGGCAAGTTGCAAGCTGTGAGCTGTATCGACTTGCAACTTGGTACTTGACACTTGGAACTCATTTGCAATTTCATTGACGGTTGGGCGGGGGAAACATACAAGTGACGTTGTCATGTCAAAGCCCGTTTACGCGCTGGTCGGGACCGATGCGCTGATGCAACAGGAAGCGCTGGCGGCGATCCTGCGTCAGTTTGCGGGCCAACCGCAGCGCGTGGATGTGGATGGCGAGACTGCGGAACTGGCCGACGTGCTGGACGAGCTGCGCAGCTTCGCGATGTTCGGTGGGACGAAGGTGCTGGCGGTGCGCAATGCCGACGAATTCGTGTCGCGATTCCGGGAGCAAATGGAAGACTACGTGGCCAAGCCGTCCCAGAGCGCGACGCTGGTCTTGCGATTCAGTTCGCTGCCGGCGAATCAGCGGATTTACAAGGCGATCGTGAAAACGGGCCAGATCGTTCCCTGCCAGCCGCCCAAGGATTTGAAGGGATGGATTCTGGCGCGGAGCAAGAGCGTGCATGGCCTGGCAATGAGCGTGGAGGCGGCGGGATTGCTGGCGGACCTGATCGGGGACGATCTGGGCCGAATCGACAGCGAGTTGGCGAAGCTGGCGCTGAGCAACGCCGGCGGCCGGATCGGGGTCGAGGAAATCGGTCAGAGCGTGGTCTTCCAGCGCGAGCGGGAAATGTGGGATTTGACCAACGCGCTGGCCGGCGGCGACCCGGCGGAGGCGCTGCGGCGCTGGCGGCAATTGGTCCAGGGCGAATCATCCGCCGAATTCCGCGCCGTGGCGTGGCTGTGCATCTGGCTGGAAAACGTGGGCAAGGCGCTGGCGATGCTCAAGCAAGGCGAGAACGCGTTCACGATCGGGCAGGCCCTTCGCATCTGGCCGCGCGACGTGCAGGAGAAATTCGTGACCAGCGTGAAAAAACTGGGCCAACGGGGACGGAGGCGCGCGGTCGATCTTCTGGCCGAGATCGACTTCCAAACCAAAACCGGCGTCGGCGATGCGGCGGAAAACGTCGAACGGTTTTTGCTGTCGATGGCCGTGACGCTTGCGGGGAAAAAGGGCGATTGAACCGCCAAGTCGCCAAGACGCCAAGACGCCAAGAAATCTGAATTGAGTGGATTGATTTCTCTTGGCGATCTCGGCGTCTTGGCGGTTCAATTGTCTTTGCTATGGGCCGGCTGTAGATATTCCCCCCGAATGTCCGATAATACAGACGGGATTGTGCGGCAGGGAGGCCGCCGGCTTTGAGTGACGTTTTAGAACAATCCGAGGTCGATGCGCTTCTGGCGGCGGTGGACACCGGCGCGGCGGGGCAGAAGGAAAAGGAAAAGGAAGCGGCGCCGATGGTCTTCGGCCCCAAGGGGAAAACACAACTCGAAGTGCAGGTCTACGATTTCAAGCGGCCCGAGCGCGTCAGCAAGGACCAAATGCGGGCCATGGAAGCGCTGCACGAAGGTTTCGGCCGGAATTTCGGGGCGGCAATATCCGGTTACCTCCGCACCATCATCGAAGTTTCGGTGGCGCACATCGAACAATTGACCTACAGCGAGTTCATTCATTCGTTGCCGAACCCCACCTGCTTCAATTTGTTGAAGGCGGAGCAGCTTGACGGGCAGGTTTGTCTGGAAATCAGCCCGCTGATCATTTATCCGATCGTGGACCGGTTGCTGGGGGGAAGCAATGCGGAACTGTTCATTCCGCAGCGTCCGCTGACGCAGATCGAGCAGCGGCTGGTGCAGCGAATAACCGACCGGGCGACGCATCATCTTTCCGAGGCGTGGAGCAACCTGACTCCGGTGACCTTCCGGGTGGAGGATTTTGAGAGCAATCCGCAGTTGGTGCAGATCGTACCGCCGAACGAAACGGTGGTCGTGGTTGGATTTGAGTTGAAGATGGGGAACCGGACCGGCACGATGGCGTTGTGCATTCCGTACAACGTGATCGAGCCGATCATGGGGATGCTGGCGACGCAGAACTGGTTCAGCTATCAGCGGAAAGGGTCGCACGAGGACCATCTTCGGCAACTGACGCAGAACGTCAGCGCCGCGCCGGTGGAGCTTCGGGTGTTTCTGGCGCAGACGACGATTCGGCTGAACGATCTGCTGAGGCTACAGGTGGGAGACTTGATTACGACGGAACGAGAAGTAACCCAGGACGTGCTGATCCAGGTGGAAGGGAAGAAGAAATTTCTGGCGCAGGCGGGGCAGTTCAGGGGGAAGCGGGCGATCAAGTTAACGAAGATCATCCAGCAGCCGGTGGAGGCAGTGGCGGAGACGGCGAGCAAGGCCGCGGCGGGGGCGGCGCTATGAGCCGTGCCGCGCCCGCCTCCGACGCCGCCGTTGCCTCGGCGGCCAGATGGCTGTCCAGCTATCTCAAGCAATCCGAGTTGCCGTTATACAGCCTGGCGTTTCTGGTGCCGGCCATGGCGTCGTTTGAGATCGGCGTGAGTTTTCGCAGTGCCGATCCCATCGCATTTCGGATGCTTCAGATCTTCTTCAATCAACTCGGAGCCACGGGGAGATTTGTGCCGGTGCTGTCGGTGGCTGGGATCCTGTTGACCTGGCACATCGCCAGGAAAGACCCTTGGCACATTCGTATGGAGACGCTCTGGGGAATGACGCTGGAGAGCTTGATGCTGGCCGTGCCGCTGTTGGGATTAGGCGTGGCGGTTGCGCGGTGGAACATCCACGTGCCGCTTTCCGCCAAAACCAGCCAATGGAGCGACAGTGCCCTACTATCTTTGGGCGCTGGGGTTTATGAGGAGTTTGTGTTTCGGCTGGGCCTGATGACGCTGATTTCGATCGTTGCCGCCGACCTGTTAAGATTGCGTAAGTCCCTGTCAAACATACTAATGGTGTTAATCTCGGCAATCTTATTCTCCCTCTACCATTACTTGGGAGCGGAGAAGTTCCAATTGCAGAGCTTCGTGTTTCGAACAGGCGCCGGGATATATTTTGCCGTATTGTTTCTAACGCGCGGATTTGGTGTAACCGCAGGATGCCACATCGCTTACGACATCACGATCGTTACCCTCCAAGCATTTGCCCTACATTAACATCCGAATATTCTCTTCGCCTGTGGGGTCAAATCCCCTATAATGGTTCGCAACCGGGAAATCGCTGGTAGGGTGGCCTGCTGGGATTTCAATTGATCTGCCCTTGGGGGCGGATCGTGCTTGGCGTCGCGGATTGGAAAGGTCGGGCAGGAGGCCCGCTCTTTTCCTGAAACTCTCGCGGATGGCGAGCATGTCTATCCGCACAGTTGTAGGCTTTGACAGCTTGGACTTCGTTCCTTCTGTCACAATGTGAAGGGATCGTTCCCTTCTGGAAAGAAGCATGGAAGCTATGAGCAACCGAACAAAACAACGTCGAATGGGAGGTTTGACCCTCCTTCTTTACCAGCGCACGCTTCATCCGGAGCTGTTCCGAATCCTCGCATCGGAGCAGGTGAGCCGTCGCGCCTACGAGGCGGATATCTGGCTGGTGGAGGGCGGCCACGTCATCAGCCTCACGGCCGGCAAAAATACGCTAACCGAGGTGATCGTCACCAAAAGCGAGCCGATGACCGATCGTGGTCTTCTGCTTTCCACCCCATGCCGGGGCGAAAAGTACCATGAGGACACCTACGGAAACATCCGGTACATGATCAGCACCCAGGAAGAGCAGTTGACGCAGACGCTTTACGATGCGACCAAGCACGAGATTTCCAGCTACGCGGCCAAGCGGGAACTGATGTCGGCCGACGTTCCGGCGAAGAATGAGACCGGCGGGTCGCTGAGCGTTCTGGACATCGAGCGCCGAAGCCATGAGTTGCTGGTTCAGAGTTTCCACCTGTTCGATGAGAACCAGATGGTGATCAAGACGCAGGCGATCATCGAGGTGGTCAAGACCGTATAAACGTTACAACCGATCCAAACCATAACCCAGCCCGGGCCGAATGGTCCGGGCTTTTTCGTATCCTCGCCGCCCCCGTTTAATTCTGGCTTTCGCGCGTAGACAATGTATAGAGTTGTGGCTGGACCACGGAGCGCAATTCACCATGCGGATGATCACGCTGGAAGTTTGGGACGCGACCGGCAATAAGCGCCGCAAGGTGGAGATGCCGGATGATGCGCCGGTGAACCGGCTTCTGGCCGTGCTGTTGGAGAAGATGAAGTTCCCCCAGTTCGCTCCGGACGGACAGCCGTTGAGTTACAAGTTCCATCACCGCGCTTCGGGAAAGCAATTGCTTGACGAGCAGACCTTGTCCGACGTGGGCGCCAAGGATGGGGACGTGCTTCGTCTACAGCCCGAGATCACGGCCGGCTGAGAATCCCCCGCCGTGCATGACGACCCCTGTGAAGCATGGCCGATGACAAGATTCAAATTTCCTGGACCGACCTGAAGACGTCGAAGGTTGAGAAGCACGTTCGTCAGCAACAGGCGATGCTGCGCAATCGGCGTTATTCCCAGATGACCAGTGACGACGTGTCCTTGGCGCAAGGGCCTTGGCCGATCTGGTACAACCCGATTTTTCTTCTGGCGGCGTTCGGGCTGCTGGGGGGACTGCTGGCCTGGTCGGGCGGGGCGTTGATGCACTTGGCGCCGGATCGCCGGCAACAGGCCCAGCAGGCCCTGGCGTCGATCCAGGACATCGGCAAACTGGTGCGAACTTCCCCCAACGGGTACGGAATCACTCGCCGGCAGGCGGACAACGCGATTGACAACATTGTCCTCAATTCCAGAAACAACCCCTATCTGAAGATCGAGATGGAAACTTCCTTGGGCGCACAGGAAAAGCAATCGCGGATGGACAAGCTGGCGCGGGCCGATTATTGGAAAAACCTCATTACCCACATCCTGGGCTTCGGGATCGCCGGGGTGATCATTTCGATTTGCCTGAGTGTGGCGGAGCCGGTGATCGACCGGAACCTGCATGCCGTGGTGATTAACGGGTCGGTTGGCGCAGCCCTGGGACTGGCGGGCGGGCTGGCGGCGTCGTTGGTGGTGGATCGGGTTTACCAGGTATTCGGCGGGGCCGAGCCTGGCCTGTTGCGCGAATACTTAGCGCAATCGGTGAGTTGGGCGGTTCTGGGCGCCTTTTTGGCCGCCGCGCCCGGATTGGTGGTGAAGAACCGCAAGCGATTGTTGATCGGATTGGCCGGGGGCGCCGTCGGGGGCGCGGTGGGTGGAATCCTGCTGGACCCGCTGTCGCGAATTACGTCCAGCGCGGAATTCGGTCGGCTGGCGGCGTTGTGCTGCATCGGCGCCGTCGCCGGCGCCGCCACGGGCATCCTCGAACACGCCGCCCGCACCGGCTGGCTGAAGGTCACCGCCGGAGTCATCGCCGGCAAGCAATTCATCCTCTATCGCGATCCCACCTACATCGGATCGGCGCCGGATTGCCAGATCTATCTTTTCCGCGATAAGAAAGTCGGTCGTCGCCATGCGGCGATTCATCTGCTCCCGGGCCGCATCGAAATCGAAGACCTTCCCCTCGGCGGCCCCACCCTGATCAACGGGAACCCGATTACGCGTCAAAGGCTCTGCCATGGCGATCGCATCGGCATCGGATCGACGACATTCCTGTTCCAGGAGAAAAAGGCTGCCGCCGCGAACAAAGATGATTGAACCGCCAAGGTCATTGGTCATTAGTCATTTGTCATTTGTCATTTGTCACTTGCAAGACAATTCGGAATCGGCGATACCAATGACCAATGACTAATGACCAATGACTAGAAGCGGTTTCAAAACCGTCTCAGGGTAATCAGGACGCAGGCCACATGGAAAAATGCGGCGTACATCGCGATGTTTCTTTCATAACGTACCACGAGGCGACGGAAGT
>JBEKIV010000130.1:0-11031 GCA_050011595.1 Tepidisphaeraceae bacterium | reverse complement strand
GCGGGCCCGCCTGAACGGAAGCATTCGCGGCGTACGTCGAATCATTGGTGCGATTGTTCGCCGGGCCATAACGCGGAAAATACTGAATCACCTGTCCCCAACGGTCCAGCAAAACGGGTTGGCCATAGCCGGCCAAGGCGGGAAGGGCGCCGCCGCCCTGGCCCGTTGACGCGGAGGGGATAAACGCGACGTTGAAGGCACGGGCGGAAATGTACGGTCCCCATACCTTGCCTCCGGCCACGGAAATAACGCCTCGGACGTGCGAATAAAACGGAGCAGCCGTCAATGTGATTTGAAGCGAACCGCCCGACCCGCTAACGGCCTGGATGCCGATCGTTTCCGAGTAGGGTTGTCCCGGATTTCCGGCGATCGGCAAAAGCGCAAGCGAAGCGGGCGTTGGAATTGTCCCGGCCTGAGCCGCGAAACCGGCGTCAGCCTTGAACGTCACCTGATTCGAGCCGGAGATTATGTCTGCACTTCCCGGGATACCCGCTGTTGCCTGACAGCGAAATCCCGGCCCATCGTTGCCGTCGCCGAGTTCGAGATAGTTGGCATTGCCGTTGATTTCTTGCGTGATGGCCGGGCCCGGCCCCAAAAGGGCCGAGGCCAGCGTCAGATAGATCGGGGCAGGCACGGCGCCATCCCGGGTGTTCCACTTCGGCAATTCGATATTCTTCGGATAATCCCCGAAATCCTGTTTATACGCCTCCAGCCCCGCCGCGATCGTTTGAAAATCCGCTCTCTGCTGTTCGACCGCCGACCCGCGCCGCAGACGCCCCGTCACAATGACGACGATTCCGCCCAGGACCACGATGATCCCGAGCACGGCGAAAAGCTCTATCCGCGAAAAGCCCCGTCGTTGGCATAGGAGATGACCGCTGACTGGACTCCCATTGCCAGGCGGCCGGCCAGGCGGGATGTCGCATTCCGGGAATTTGCACCACGAATTTTTGGACATCATAAAGCTACAAAAACAGGCTTCGGGGCGGTGACACCGTGGCGGTTTTCGATAGCGAAAATCGCGACGGTGTCACTGTCACCGACAGTTCCGAGCGAAATTTCGGGGGTTTGCCAATTGGCCGCGCGGCGAGGCGACGGAAAATGGGAAACGGCCCCGATTCGGATGCCGGAAAAACAGTGCCTCCCTATATCTATAGCGGAAAGGTGAAAGTTTTGGTGGCATTTTTCCGGAATTTTTGCCGCTGCTGGAAAAAAATCTCGGCCGGCGGGCCGGAGATCGCTGGGACTCCTGTCTTGTTACGCTTCTCCGGAAATGCCTAACCGCGAAGAAGAGAAGAAGCGAAGTTTCGCGAAGTCAGATTTTAGGGTGATGGTTTCGTCGCCGGGTTTTCCGGGCGCGTATGTGCTATGGACGATCGAAATTGTAAATGTTGCCGCTGGCCAGAAAAGCTTGCTGCAATTGACCGGCCGGCAGTGGATTGGGGCTGTTATTTGGGTCGACCATATTGCAAAAGCCGCCGTTGTTGCGTTCCGGCCCATCCGGTCCGACAGAGATCAGGATATACGGACCATCGAAACTGAGCTTTTCTCCGGAGACGATCTCGTTGTTGAAGGTTCCACTCTTCGAAGTCGGCAGGTCTCCGAGCATCCATTCGACTGCCATTTCCGGCTGAAAGCCGGAAGCCGAATCGCTCGATGGGTTGGGCCATCCTCCAATAACATCGATATTTCCCGTCACCGGATTTCGCCATCCAGAACCAGCCGGAGTCATGAAAAAAGCCGCACCGTCTCGCCAATCCCAAATAGCGTTGTACCCGTATTGATTATCAACTGAATAGGATTGTGAATAATGAAAAAGCGGCCCGGCGGAAACCGAAGAATTAACCACCGGCGCAGTTCCTGGAGGAGAAGTTGGAGGAACCGCATTTGCTGTCCGGTTGTTCGCCGGCCCATATCGCGGGAAATATTGAATAACCTGCCCCCAGCGATCCAGCAAAACCGGTTGGCCGATGGGCAAAATTCCAACTATTCCCGGAATGAATGCCACTTTGAAAGTGTCCGCCGAAATATACGGTCCCCAGACCTTCCCACCTGGGACTGAAAGAGTTGCATTTACGTTTGTGTGTGTGTAAGCAGCAGGTGTTACGGTAGTCACCGTCCCCGGCGTAGAGAAACCTGACGGGGCGACGGCGAGGGTCTCCGAATAATACAGGTTGTTTGCGATTGACGGCCCCAAAGTAATATTAACTGGTGTCGCGGTGGGCGATACAAAATTGCCCGTGAGCGCGGCAAACTGCGCCGCGTAGGCCGGGTTGACCGTGAAGGTCACCGAAGTACTTCCGGCCGTTACCGATGCGGCTGCCGGGTTTCCGGGAATGACATTTGTCGCCTGACACCGAAATCCAAGTCCGTCGGCACCATCACCGATTTCCGCACCATTCGTAACTGCCGGTCCCGGTCCCAGCAGGGCGGTGGCCAACGAGAGAAACACGGGGGCGTTGCCGTTCGTCGTATTCCAACTCGTCAGCGACTGATTTCTCGGATAATCCCCAAAATCCGCCTTGTACTGTTCCAGGGCCGAGGCAATGGTTTGGAAATCGGCTTTTTGGCCGGTGATCTGGGCGCTGCGGCGCATGTGGTTGACGGCCGGCAGCAGCAGGCCGGCCAGGATCGCGATGATCCCGATCACCACGATTAACTCCACCAAAGTAAAGGCCTTGCGGTTGTTCACGGAGGGTTCCTGGTAAATGCAATACCGTTCACGGACCGGGGAGAGCTTGTTTCCGTTAGCCCCCGGCTCTGTCGGGGTTTTCCCTGATGAGCGCATCGCAAGCCATGTTGAGCGAAAGACCGATCCATTCTCGCCCAAACCCCGGCAGAGCCGGGGGCTAACGGAAAACCCGCACGAGCAAGCGTTGGGCAAGTACGCCCGCCCTACTAAAGATTCGCCATGTCCGGCGGGTTCGTCAATGGATCATTCGATATTGCTCGATGGTGAGGTTAGCCGCCGCCTCGGCGGCCGCCCGGACTACTGGGTCGGGATCGTGCTGAAATTGGCGTAAAAACCGAGGGGCGGCAAGCTGGTCCGCCGCCCGGGCGGCGTCAAAACGGTATCGCCCCAGCTTCAATATCGCCTCCACCCGGAACATCCGCTCCTTCGATTTGCTGGCGAACCGAAAGATATCCCCGGCATGTTCCGCGATGCTCTGCTGATCGGCCTTGGAAATCACGTCGTCATAGATGGGTCTTACGCGGCTGTCGTAGAAATCCAGGATTTGCTGCTGTTGCATCTGCAACAGCTTTTGCCGCGATGAATCGGCCGGCTCCATCTCCGCCATGGCCGTGAGCGCTCCGTTCATGAGTCCCATTCCCTGGGCGAATTCATCGTAATCGACCCGCTCCTGGTAGAGGTTCGCTCCGAGCGACCAGGCCGCTCGCAGCAGATCCATGGCCTGCTCGGGATGGTCCTTGCGGCATCGCAGAGCCGCGGACTGAAGGTCCTGGCCGATCTTTGAAAGATCATCCAAAGCCGGATGATCCGACTGATAATCCACGACCGCCTGCGGATTCTTCGCCAGCAGGTTCATCTGCGACAAATTGGTCGCATCCATCACCAGCCGTATGGGTGGCGGCGGGGGGCCAACGGGGTTTTTGGCGAATTCATCGCACGCATCCTCGTTGTCATCGTAGGCCGCGCCGGCCGCGGAATATTTCTCCCCGGCGTCTCCCGGCTGATTCCGCTCGACGATCGTCTGGGCCGGCGGCGAAAGCGCCGCCAGGTTCTTCTCATCCAGCGACAGGGCCGTGGGCGCGGTGATCTGCATCTGGTTATGCAGCCAGGCGCCGATGGCCAGGGCCAGAAGGAAAATGACGGCCGAGATTTTCCAGCCCAGGGCGTTGCCCCACATGGAAGACTCCAATTGGCAAATCCGAAATCCGAAATCCGAATGACGAATCAAATCCGAATGACTCAATGACGAAGCAGGACATTCGGTCATTCGTCATTCGGGCTTGATTCGTCATTCGGATTTCGGGCTTCGGATTTCTGCGGCCAATTCCGCGCTCCTCAGCGTATTTTTCAGCAGCATCGCCACGGTCATCGGCCCCACGCCGCCGGGCACCGGGGTGATATACGCCGCCTTGGGGCTCACCGCGTCGAAGTCCACGTCGCCCACGGTTTTCTTCGATCCATCGGGCAAACTCACGCGGTTGATTCCCACGTCGATGACGATCGCGCCTTGCTTGACGTGATCGGCTCCGATCAGCCCCGGCTTTCCGGCCGCCACCACCAGCACGTCCGCCCGTTTCGTGTGCGATTTCAGATCGCGGGTGGCGATGTGGCAAAGCGTCACCGTCGCCAATCGCTGCGTCAGCAGCAGGGCGATCGGCTTGCCGGCGATCTCGCTGGCTCCCACGACCACCGCCTCGGCCCCGCGCAGGTCCACGCCGGTGGTTTCGATCAATTCGATCACCGCCGTCGCCGTGCACGGCGCGATCAGCGTATGGCCATAGACCACGTACCCGATGTTGGCCGGATTGACCCCCTCGACGTCCTTGACCGGATCGATCTTGTACTGCAAATCCGTCGCATGCAGATGGGGCGGGACCGGAAGATGCAGCATGATGCCCGTGAAGGCCGGATCGGTGCTGAGCGATTTCAGTTCCCGCTCGGCCGCCGCCTGGGTGGTATCCGCGGCGAGCTTGAGAAGGCGATAAGCGATGCCGACGTTTTTGCAAGCCTGCGCCTGCCGGCCGGCGTAGAGTTCCCCGGCCGGCGTGGAACCGATCAGCACCGCCGCCAGCGCCGGCCGCTGGCCCGACGCCGCCAACTGCCCCACGCGGCGCTTGACGTCGAGCTTCACGCGCTCGGCCAGAGCCGCGCCGTCGATCACTTTTGCAGACATGCGGGGAATTATAGAGCCAACCGGCGGCGGAGGCACGAGGGAAGATCGAAATCCGAAATCCGAAATCCGAATGACGAATCAAGCCCTAATGACGAATGACCGAATGCTTGCTTCGTCATTTGGTCATTCGGATTCGGAATTATGCACTTGACAAAGTAACCTACCGTTGATAGTATATGGCCATCGAACGAAGGATGGCCAGTATGCCGAGCAAATACAAACCCGGAAAGAAGCAAATCACCGGCAAGTCCCAAAAGGGCCAAGAGCTTCCGGCAATGTGGGCGGAAGAGAAGTCCCGTACCTACTTTGAGTCCCGCCGCTGGCCGAATGGCCCGGTTTGCCCTCATTGTGACAGCCTGAACGTCTATCGCGTTGGCGGTGATTCTCACCGTGCCGGGTTGATCGAATGCCGCGATTGTCGCAAGCAATTCACAGTAACGGTCAACACGGTCATGGAAGATTCCCACTTGCCGCTCAAGGTTTGGGCGATGGCCTTTCATTTTATGACCACGGCCAAAAAGGGCATGAGCGCCCTACAGCTTCAGCGCAATCTCGGCATTGGATCGTATCGGACGGCATGGTTTCTCGCCCATCGGATTCGCGAGGCAATGCGGTGCGAGCCAATCAAGGGAATGCTCAAGGGTGATGTACAAATCGACGAAACCTACGTTGGCTCGATTCCACCGAGCAAGCATCACCAAAAGGGTGATCGGAAGCGCGGTCGTGGCACCAACAAAATCCCGGTGCTGGCGCTGGTAGAAACTAGCGGCAATGCTCATGCGCAGCCGATTGACCACGTTGACGGAAAGACGCTGGGCGCGGCCATGCGGGCAATTGTTGCGGATTCCGCCCGGATCGTGACCGACGAACTGCCCGCGTACCGCAAACCCGCTGCCGAATTCGATGGCGGTCATGCGACCGTGAATCACGGCCAAGGTGAATACGTCCGCGATGGACTGCACACGAATTCAGCCGAAGCATATTTCGCGTTGCTCAAGCGCGGCATTCACGGTTCATTCCACCACGTCAGCCGCAAGCATCTTCATCGTTATTGCAACGAGTTTTCATTCCGCTGGGGCCGCAAGTCGCTGGAAGATACTGAACGGCGGGATGCGGCGGTTGACGGAGCGCAAGGAAGGCGGTTGACATATCGGCCAATCGTGAATGCGAATTAGATCGCATATAATGCGGCCGGCGGGAATCGAACCCGCACGGGAAACGCCCGGACCATTCCAGATGATCGGTGTCTGCCAATTCCACCACGGCCGCAATAAAACAGTTGCGGCCCTGTTGGACTTCGGTTAAAAATACCGACGTTCTGTCGTCGGTGGACCCTGTACACCACAGCACACCTCCACTGATGACGAACCGGCCCGCTACGCTAGAACGTAGGCGGGCGCTTTTATGCGCGCCCGCATCGGACCGTCGCCGCAAAATCAATGGAGAGCCTATCGAAGCGAACGGTCTAAAAAGTGTCGAATTGGTAGCGATTCCCGACACTTTTTAGACACTTTTTCGACCAGACATAAGCGCCATCAGTTTAATGGGTTATGAGATGATGAACCAGCCGTCTTTTTGAGAAATCGTAAGAGGACAGCCAACTTCCAGCAACGCCGCATTGATTCTCCGCAAAGCCGATTTAATCGCATCCGCGCTTGCTTCATCATCACCCCAAATATCAATTGCAATGTCATCCTGGATACATTTCTTTTCCTTCATGTTCCAGACAAGATTAAGCAATTTCCAAGGTATCGGTTCAAGAGTAACCGGACGCGCATTCCACCGAAAAACATTCGGTGGCTCTGGTCCATCCGCCTCACGAGATACAACGATTTCCTCAACGTGAATCTCTGGGGTGCTGGCGGCCTTTGGCAAAGATGTCTCGATGCGCCGGATTACACATTTTCGGAGTCTATCGAGCGTTACAAGGGCATCGCGTGGGCTCATCTCGCTTGTGGCGGGAAAATCTGGCGCACCCGAAAAATTCAACGGCATCGCATCTGTGAGGATTGATCTAACCGACTCTGAAATATTACGAAGTTGCGCCGGAACGACGGCTATCCCGTGGCTTTCGCTATCAATAATGCTGTTCAGTTTTCGTATGTAGGAGTCAATGACGCCGAACAAGTACCGCGGTGTAATCGTTGCCCCATCATATTTCTTGAGAATGGCGTCCGCCCGTCGTCCGTATTCTGCATCATTTTCTATCGGTTTTGGTCCAAACGGATAGATGCCAAGAGAGAACTGTAACTGGATTATCTCCTTCCTTCTTTCATGTTCAATGTGGGTTTCCCACGTACAATCGCCGCCGCCCGTATCACGGATGCCGTTGGTTCCTGGAGGATTCTTGAGGTCTTCGATCCATTCATAAAAATAGCAATCAATCGTGAAGGGCTGCCCCGGCAATAATCTCCAGAGATAATACTTTCCTGGAATCCATTGGCCTTGAACTTTTTCTTCAGCCCGAACCGGAAGCGATATCGCCTGCATTAGCGGATTTCGCAAAATCACCGCAGTCGCTCTCCATTCGCCGGCAATCGCAAATTCGCTCGAAAGTTGCTCCTTAACCAATATCTGAGAACTGGCAAGAGGCGGTATGCCCAGTTTCTTTGCCGCGCGTTCCACATCTTCAACCAATGGCAATATTTGATCCCACGTTGCCTTTGGATCGGGATCGACCGGCGCATTTGGCATCCATTTGAATGCAACGGCCTCGCCTATTTTTTCGTGGAGCCTTTCAATTACGGCAATGTAATTACTGACGGACTTAGCCATGCTTCACCTGTTCCATCGGGCCGATCCGGGCGCGACGACGACAGGTGACGGCATCGCCGCGCCCGAGAACGTCAAGCCGGGTAATTACTCCGGCCTTCCCGATGCCGTCCATTCTAACCGGGCGGCGCGAAAGCTGATATAATGCCCCCCATGGCAACTAAGCCCAAAATCCCAAACCCCAACGGCCGCAAGGGCAATCCAATCAGTGCGGTCCCGCTGACAATGAACCAGCTCGTGGACGGCGTGTTTAAGATCAAGCCGGACGACGTGCGGCGGATCATCGCCAGCAAGCCGGGGGGAAAAAAGCGATGAGGATTCTGAAAAGCAAATCCGAAGCTCACCCCGCTTTCCGGATACTGGCCGGACTAATGAGTCTTCTTGCATTCGCAGAACTACTCAGGTCGGATTACTTGATCTTTGTAAAGCATAAGGCCGTCAATTGGTGGCTGGTCGCTATTGTCTTTTGCGGCGTGCTATTTTTTGGATATATCGCGTTTTATGGGCGCGCTCCAATTCTGAGACGCCACCACCGCTAGGACTTACTTCGTCAAGTGCATAATTCCGTTCGGATTTGATTCGTCATTCGGATTTCGGATTTCCGATTTGCACGGGGCAAAATTGTATTGTACGTTCCAAGAGCACTGAATCCGCGGCCAGCCTTTGCAGGCCAATAATCTCATTTCGGACGTAAATATGGACCGATCGCGCGGCATTTGCGGCCTGAATTGACGCCCAGGGGTCAAAATCTTCCTGCCGGCGGCCTAAAGTCACAGGAGTGATCCGCTTCGCTTCCCGATGCGGATCACATGAAGAACTACAACAGCCGCAAATCGTCGCGTCTGGGCCTGGAAAGCCTGGAAAATCGACAGCTCCTCTCCTCGATTGTCCTCAATGGGACGGCGATGGAACTGCATGGTGATGCGGACCAGCCAAACGCCTTCGTCGTCCGAGCGGCCCCATGCAATCGCATTCTGGGATTCGCCAACAATTCCGGCGAGGCGGCTTCGCTCAGCACCATTCAGCAAGTCGTCATTTATCTCGGCGACCAAACCGACAGCGTGATCGTCTGCCCCAACGTCAACACGCCCGTGGAAGTCGTCTGCCCCGACGGCACGTGCAGTTGGCTGACGGCGGGAGATTCAAAAACCTTCCAGGGTTCCGGCGACGCGTCAAGCACCGGCAGCAATTCGTCCAGCGGTTCATCCAGCACCGGCAGCGGTTCATCCAGCACCGGCAGCGGCTCGTCCAGCACCGGCAGTGGCTCATCCAGCACCGGCAGCGGTTCGTCCAGCACCGGCAGCGGCTCATCCAGTACCGGCAGTGGCTCATCGAGCACGGGCAGCGGCTCATCCAGCACTGGCAGCGGTTCATCCAGCACCGGCAGCGGTTCATCCAGCACCGGCAGCGGTTCGTCCAGTACCGGCAGCGGCTCATCCAGCACCGGCAGCGGCTCGTCCAGCACGGGCAGCGGCTCGTCCAGCACCGGCAGCGGCTCGTCCAGCACCGGCAGCGGTTCGTCCAGCACCGGCAGCGGCTCATCCAGCACCGGCAGCGGCTCATCCAGCACCGGCAGCGGCTCATCGAGCACGGGCAGCGGCTCATCCAGCACTGGCAGTGGCTCATCGAGCACCGGCAGTGGTTCGTCCAGCACCGGCAGCGGCTCATCCAGCACCGGCAGCGGTTCATCCGGCACCGGCAGCGGTTCGTCCAGCAATCCGACGCCCACGCCGAGCAATCCGAATGACCCGGCAACCCCCGATGCGGTGATTACCCTCACCAGCCCCGCCACCGTTTATCCGCTTGAATCGGTGAACGTCCAGGCGCTCAATTCGACCTTCGGCAGCGGAACGTTCCTGAACAGCACCATTAGTTGGAACTTCGGCGACCCCGGCTCGGCGTACAACGACAGCCTGGTCGGCTTCAATGCCGCCCACGCTTACGCCAACCCCGGCACTTACACCATTACCATGAGCATCACCACCCCCGATGGCCACGTGGGCGTGGCGACCCAAACGGTGACGATCGCACCGGACAATCGGCCGACGATCTACGTTGCCGCCGACGGCAACGATGCCAACGACGGCTCCTCGCCCAACGACCCCATTCAGAGCCTGGCCCGTCTGGGCCAGCTTCTGACCAGCAACATGCGCGTGTTGTTCCAGGACGGCGACACCTTCACGCTGAGCAACACCAGCGCGATCGACTTGGGCGGTCTTCAGCACGTTTACATCGGGTCCTACGGCTCCGGCGCTCAGCCCGTGCTGTACTACGACGGCGCGGCCCACGGCGGGGCCTTCATCGGAATGTCCAATTCCACCTCGGGCATCGTCGTCCAGGGCCTCACCTTCAACTCCATCTTCCTCAACAACGACAATAAACAGGCCATCCCCCTGGGCTTTCTCCCGACAGGCAATGACATCACCATCCTCGACAACACCTTCCTGAACCTGGGCGATGACGTGAACCTTCAGTTAAGCCCCAGCAACGTCCTGATTCAGGACAACACCTCGCCCGACCCGACCGCCCTGAGCGGATATTTCGGCTGGGTGGCGGGCAGCGAAATCAACTTCCTCGGCAACACCGTCGCCAGCTCCACCGGCGAGGCCGTCATGCGCGTCGCGGGCGTCACCGACCTGGAGTTGGCGTACAACAACTTCACCAACAACCCTGAAATCCCCGGCGGGCTCGCCATCTCCAAGAACAACCTCTCCACGCAGGTTGGCCAATACGTCTACGTCTATCACAACACCTTCACCGCCGGCGCCGCCAACGCCGGGCCGCTGGGCACCGACGTGGCCAATCCCAACGTCACCATCTCCGACGTGGTCTTCGACTCCAACACCGTCAACCAGACCACCATCCTGCTGACCCCGGGCGTTGCCGACGTCATGGTCGAGAACAACGTGATCCATGGCAACGGCTCGGCCGGGATCACCATCGACGCCCAGGAAATCGGCGGCGGATTCAACTGGACGGCCAACAACATCTGGATCGAGCACAACACCGTCACCGAGCCCGGACAATACGGCGGATTCCTCTACATCAACGATGGCCAGGCCGCTAACGTCTACGTCGATTACAACCTCTTCGTCGACCCGAATTACCAGGTCGGAAGCGGCCAGGCGTTCATCAGCGTGGACGAGAACGACATGAACAGCTTCGCCCAGATCATGGACAACGTCTGGTCGGTGCCGGCCTCCATCCCGGCGTGGAACAACGGCGGCGTGTTCTTCGTCGGTTCCGATCCCAGCTCGCAAACCGCCTGGCTCACGCCCGCCGAGTGGGAGGCCACCGGCATCCCCACCGGCGACGTGTATGAGAACGTGACTCTGGGCTCCACCTATTCGGTCAACGCGGACGGCTTCACCGCCGGCTCCAATTTGCCGACGTC
>JBEKIV010000129.1:0-11094 GCA_050011595.1 Tepidisphaeraceae bacterium | reverse complement strand
AGGCGGGGGCGAATTTCCGCGTCTTCACCACGCCCCGGACCGCGGTGCCCGAGGTGCATCTGCTCTCCAACGGCAACTATCACGTCGCGGTCACGGCGGCGGGGGGCGGCTACAGCCGCTGGCGCGATCTGGCCGTCACCCGATGGCGCGAGGATTCCACACGCGATTGCTGGGGCACGTTCTGCTACCTCCGCGACGTCGAGACCGGAGAGTTCTGGTCGGCCGCTCGCCAGCCGACCACCCGGCAGCCCATGAACTTCGAGGCGATCTATTCGCAGGGCCGCGCCGAGTTCCGCCGTCGCGACGGCGACATCCACACCCATCTGGAGATCGGCGTTTCTCCGGAGAACGACATTGAGTTGCGTCGCATCGCCATCACCAATCGTGGACGGACTCCGCGCACGATTGAATTGACGAGCTACGCCGAAGTGGTGCTGGCGCCGCCGGCGGCGGATGCGGCGCACCCCGCGTTCAGCAACCTGTTCGTTCAAACACAACTGGTTCGTGAGCGTCAGGCGATTCTCTGCACGCGCCGGCCCCGCTCCGCCGCGGAGCGGCCGCCCTGGATGATGCACCTGATGGCCATCCACGCCGCCACCGCCGCGGCGACCTCCTACGAGACTGCCCGCGCCGAATTCATCGGCCGCGGCCGCTCGCTCGCCGACCCGGCCGCGATGCACCGCGACTTGCTCACCGATAGCGAAGGGTCCGTCCTTGACCCGATCGTGGCCATCCGCAACACCGTCGTCATCGCCCCGGATGAGACCGTGCGGGCGCATCTCGTGACCGGCGCCGCCGAGACCTGCGAGGGCGCCCTCGGGCTGGTTGAGAAATACCGCGACCGTTACCTCGCCGACCGGGTCTTCGATCTCGCCTGGACTCACAGCCAGGTCGTGTTGCGGCAACTCGACGCCTCTGAAGCCGACACGCAGCTCTACGGCCGGCTGGCCAGCAGCATCCTCTACGCCAACCCATTCTTGCGGGCCTCCGGCAGCGTGATTTCGCGCAACCGGCGCGGGCAGTCGGGGCTGTGGGCTTACGGCATTTCCGGGGATTTGCCCATTGTGTTGTTGCGCATCGGGGACCAGACGCAGATCAACCTGGTCCGTCAGCTCGTGCAGGCTCATGCCTACTGGCGCGTGCACGGGCTGGCGGTCGACCTGGTGATCTGGAACGAGGATCAAACGGGATACCGGCAACTGCTGCACGACCAGATCGTTGGAGTGATTACTTCCCGCTCGGAGGCAAACCTGCTCGATCGGCCCGGCGGGATATTCATTCGTCGCCTCGAACAAATTTCCGACGAGGACAAAGTCCTGATGCAGACCGTTTCCCGCGTGATTGTGAGCGACACCGCCGGCACGCTCGCCCAGCAGATGGACCGGCACGGCGGACTGGAAGTGCCGGTGCCCAAGTTCAGGCCCATCCGCAGCCGCCGGGCCGAGATCCCATTGGCCGTCGAAATGCCGACTCACGACTTGGCGGCGTTCAACGGAACCGGCGGTTTCACCCGCGACGGCCGCGAGTACGTCGTTACCACCACCCCCGAATCTCCCACGCCGGCGCCTTGGGTGAATGTTTTGGCCAATCCGTGGTTCGGCACGGTCGTCAGTGAGAGCGGCAGTGCGTATACCTGGTGCGAAAACGCGCAGTCGTTCCGCCTGACTCCCTGGAACAACGACGCTGTCGGCGATCCCAGCGGCGAGGCCTTCTACGTTCGCGATGAAGAGAGCGGCCGATTCTGGTCCCCTTCGCCCCTGCCGGCGCGAGGACCGATGCCATACACCACCCGACATGGGTTTGGCTACACCATATTCGAGTACACCGAGGGCGGCATTTCCGCGGAAATGCGAGTCTACGTTGCCACCGACGCGCCGGTGAAGTTCGTTGCCGTCAAGTTGCACAATGCTTCAGGAAGAACCCGGCGTCTGTCGGTCACCGGATTCTTTGAATTGCTCCTGGGCGATCGCCGTGAAACGCATGCCCCCCACGTGGTGACGGAGGTCGATCCCAAGACCGGGGCGCTCCTGGCGCGCAACGCCTATAACAGCGAGTTCGCCGAGCGCGTCGTGTTTCTGGACTCCAGCGAGTCGTGGCGAACCGTGACCGGCGACCGCGGCGAGTTCCTCGGCCGCAACGGCAATCCTGCCGATCCCGCCTGCCTGATGCGCGCACGCCTGTCCGGCCGCGTGGGCGCGGGGTTCGACCCTTGCGCCGCAATGCAGGTGCCGCTCGATCTCGCCGACGGGCAGGAACGCGAGATCGCCTTCATCTTCGGGTCCGGCCGCGATTTGGCCGACGCCCGCAACCTGGTGGCGCGTTTCCACGGCGTCGGCGCGGCCCGCGCGGCGTTGGAAGCCGTCTGGACGTTCTGGAACCGGACGCTGGGCGTCGTGCACGTCGAGACTCCGGATGCATCCGTCAATTTCCTGGCAAACGGCTGGTTGCTGTACCAGGTGCTGGTCTGCCGCGTCTGGGGACGCAGCGGGTTCTACCAATCCGGCGGGGCCTTCGGCTTCCGCGATCAACTCCAGGACGTGATGGCGCTGGTGCACGCCCAACCCGCGGTCTTCCGCGAGCAGATTCTGCGCTGCGCTTCCCGCCAGTTCCGCGAGGGCGACGTGCAGCATTGGTGGCACCCCATCCTAGGCCGCGGCGTTCGCACGCGGATATCCGACGACTTCCTGTGGCTTCCCTACGCAACGTGCCGGTACGTCGCGGCGCTCGGCGACACCGGCGTCCTTGACGAGAAAGTCCAGTTCCTCGAGGGCCGGCCCGTGCAGCCGGAGGAGGACAGCTACTTCGACCTGCCCCTCCGCTCCGACGAGTCCGCCACGTTGTACGAGCATTGCGTTCGGGCGATCAGGCATGGATTGCGTTTCGGCGAGCACGGGCTGCCGCTGATGGGATGCGGCGACTGGAACGACGCAATGAACCTCGTCGGCGAGCATGGCAAGGGCGAAAGCGTCTGGCTGGCCTTTTTCCTCTACGACGTGTTGGTGCAGTTTGCGGCCCTTGCCAAGCGCCGCAACGACGAAGCGGTCGCCGCACTATGCGCATCGGAGGCCGAGAAGCTGCGAGCCAACGTCGAGAAGCATGGGTGGGATGGGCAATGGTATCGGCGCGCCTATTTCGACAACGGCGAGCCGCTCGGCTCGGCATCCAACCCCGAGTGCCGGATCGATTCGCTGCCGCAAAGCTGGTCGGTCCTCTCCGGCGCGGCCGACGCCGACCGCTCCCGCCGCGCCATGGCCGCCGTCGACCAATACCTGGTTAAAGGCGACATTCAACTTATTCAATTGTTCGATCCCCCGTTCGACAAATCCGCCCTGAATCCGGGCTACGTCAAGGGGTACGCGCCGGGGGTTCGCGAGAACGGCGGCCAGTACACGCACGCCGCGATCTGGGTCGTCATGGCCTTCGCCGCCGCCGGCGACGCCGCGCGGGCATGGGAGCTGTTCAAGCTCATCGACCCCGTTCGTCACGGCGACAGCGAAGCAGCCATCGGCAAGTACAAGGTCGAACCCTACGCCGTCGCCGCGGACGTTTATGCCAACCCGCCCCATGCCGGCCGCGGCGGTTGGACCTGGTACACCGGCTCGGCCGCGTGGATGTACCGCCTGATTACCGAATCGTTCCTCGGCCTCCATCTGGAAGTCGATCAGCTTCGCATCACTCCGTGTCTCCCGGCCGATTGGCAAACGTTCAAGATCCACTACCGCTACCGCGAAACCTTCTATCACCTGAACTTCCGCAACTTCGGCGGCGGCAAAATCGTCAAACGCCTGGTGGCCGACGGAGTGGATCAGCCACAGGGCATATTACGATTGATCGACGACCGACAGGAGCACGTCGTGGAAGTGGAGATCGAGTGAATAAGCGGGCCACTTCGGATGCGGAATAAACTCACGTTCCCTTGCCGCTCGTTGAGTCAAGGGCGTCGAGGGCATCGAATATTGCCGTTCGGGTGGGGCCTCGCCCGCCGTGAGCCTGATCTTCGTCGCCAATGCCCTGAAACGTGGTGAGGATGTAATCAATGTCGTCCCGGCCGATGCCGTAGAGGAGAAAAAAGGCCGCGTCGAGTTCGGCCCGCAATTTTGCCCGCTCGTCGTCCTTCCACTTGTGAATCTTCTCCTCGAACCCCGCCGCCTTCGCCAGCGGAATCATGTCTTCGCTGGTGCAGGTCAGCTTCAACACCCGCTCGGCGATCCAGTCTTCCAACTTTGTCCGCTTTGCCCAGGGACATTTCTCGTCGTAGCGATCCGGCGGGAGCGTGGGGATTTGCTCGACGATGAAGAAGTTCAGGTGCAGCCCGCCGACTTTTTGCCGTGCGATGAAGTCGTAGGCAAGGGAGTTCAGGTTGGCCAGGAGACACATTTCGCGTCGAATTGCGATGTCATTGTTCGTGAAGATAAACGGCGCTGAATTCATCAACCCAACGGGCGGCACCATGGCGGCGATCATGGTTCGTTGGTTCGTCGCACTGGTGACGTCCTTATAGGCAAGCACGCCAGGCCGGCTGCCGATAAACTGCGTCACGGCATCCAACGCAATCCAGTATCGCGGCTGTACCATAAATTCCGGGTTCCGGTGTTCAACGACGCTGGTGTCTTCCGGTTGCCCCTGCCGCATCCAGTTTCCAGCTTCAACGCGAACGCCCGCGGCACGATGGTCAAACGCCTGAACCATCTTGGCTTCGTATAAAGGCAGGTAGACACTCTTCCGTTTGATCCAACGATTGCCTGCGAGCTTGAAGCCGTCTGAGTTGAGTTTTTCGCCCGTCAGAAAACTTCCGGCGTCGTTGGTTTGGTCGAACATCCTGCAGAACTTGATGCCCCATGGATTTCCGCCGGCTCGCCGATTCTCATCAATCAGAATGGGCACCCTTCGATAAACTCCTCGCGTGATTTCGGCATCTCGCCGACTGCGGAAAACCGGGCACGTTTTTGTGTTCGGATTGAGCAGCTTCAGGTCTTTGTTGCTGAGTGGGATGTGCCGGCTTGGCTCGTCGAGGTCTTTGATTTCGTGGGCGAAAAACACAAAGTCGGCGGCGTCGCATTTCGTGTCGGCTCCGCCCACGAGCAGCACGCTAAACTTGAAGCGTCCGTCGACATCTGGAAATACGAATTTGCGATTCTCAAAGTCGTACAGGGCAATCAGAGCGTTCGACTCCATCAAGTCGTTAAAAAACTCTTTCGTCGTGTCGTCCGTGGCGATACCGCTGGGAACCAGCAACCCCACGCGCCCCAAGGGCGACACGATCCTTCGGGCAAGCTCGGCGAACAGCATGTACGTGTTCACATCACCCTTGCCTGTGAGCGGGAAACCCGCGGCTTCAGTCCGGACGTGAGCGAGCGTTCGTTCGGCATGGTCTTGCGCGAGCTTATAGCGATTCCATAGTTCGGGCCGGTTTTGTTCGACGGCTGCGATGAGCTTGCGTCGGTCGGCCGCGTTGACGGACGTTGCGATCTCCGGTGCGCCGAGTGAAAAGAATTCACGTTCCTGTAGCTTCATCCGCTCCCACGGCGGGTTGCCGATCACGGCGTCGAAACCCTTTGCGGGGCGGCCGAATGCTTCAGGGAATGCTTGTTGCCAATCGAGCGCTTTGGGATGCACGTTTGGATCGCCGACCAGGCTGTTGCCGTTGACGACGTTCTTCGACAGATCGGTGAGCGTGCGGCCCTTGCGGGCGGAACGAATCCAGAGAGCAAGTTGGGTGATTTCGACGGACTGGGCGGAGAGGTCCACGCCGTAGAGATTGTTGGAAAGAATGTAGTCTGGATAGTCGATGACGAGCTTTTCGGCCCGAACGGAAAGCGGCAAGTCGTTTTTTGCATTCGCCTGGATGCGCATCAGCCGCGCAACATCCTCGTAAGCCTCCTCAAAGCGATCATAAGCGGCAATGAGAAACGCGCCCGATCCGCAGGCCGGATCGCACACCTTGAGCGAGCGCAACGCGGTGACTTTGCCGGCGAAGTCTTCGATCGAATCAACCCGCTCTTCGATCAGCTTGCCGATCGTTTGTTCGACGATGAGCCGGGTGAACTCCGGCGGCGTGTAGTAGATTCCGAACCGCTTCCGCTCGGCGGATTTCGGCATCATTGCGGATGTCTGCTCGGCCTGCTTGCCGAACAAGCCGACGACGCGGAGTTTTTCCAGTTCGGTGACGGACCGCTCGAACAAATGGCCCAGGACGTCGACGTTGACTTCATCCTTGAAGTCATAGTCGCCAATTTGCTTGAAGAAATGGGTCCACTCGTCTCCCAGTTCGAGGTTGTCCACCTCCACGTCCGGCTTGAACAGGTTGCCGTTGAAGCGATCGATGTTCTGATCGTCCTTGCCGCGGTCAATAAAATGGAAAAGCGTTTTGAACTGTTGCCAGCGGGGATTAACGACAGACGTATAGCGCGGCACCTCTTTGTAAGCACTCTGAATGAGGCGCTCCGGAAGAAGGCCGCGAGTTTGGCAAAAGGCGACGAAGACAATGCGGTCGATAATCCGCTGCGCGATGTGGATCGCCTGGTCCTGCGATTTGCCGTGCTCGGCGATCAAATGAGCGATCAAGGCCTGCCGCTGATCGGAGTATACCTTGTACAGTTCATCGCCGACCTCACGCAGGCGGTTCTGGGAGCTCTTGAGCAATTCGATCGCCCGGGGTCCGCTGAATTTGTTGCCGAGAAGCCCATAGCGTTGAAAAACATAGAAAAACTGCCTGAGGCGGTCGGGGTCGCGAAAATCCTTGACGGTGAATTCTTCATAGGCGCGAGCGGGGCTGTCGCGGTGGTACAAGCGGACGGTGACGTAGTTGCTGACGATGCCCCACGGCGTGCTGGGAAGTTGGTTCAGGTAATCCCAACACTGCTGAACCGGCGTTCGTCCATTGAACTTGTCGTGGTCAAGATCGGTGTCGGCGCCTTTGAGTTCGATGATCGCGGTGGGGGCGACGTTTTTGCCCGAAACGAAAGAGCCGAGGGCGCCGTCGGCGGTGCCGGCGCCGGGAACGGTGAACTGTTTCTCACGGTGATAGTCGTTCGGGGACTCGGTGACGGACTTGTAGCCGAGGGCATCGCCGAAGATTTTTTGGAGGAATTCGGCGTCGAGGGATGTTTCCTTCTGATTCAAATGCCCGGCTTCGGCAAGGTCCGCCCACTGGTTGAGCAGCATTCTCGCCTTTTCCAAATCCAGCCCGTCGATCGCGGGGCGCGCGGACATTTCCTGGAGTAACTTGGGCAGGAACAAGTGACGGTGGCGACGCCGGGCGGCATCAATAAAGAGCACGGGTGATGCGGCGCGCGTGCCGGTACGCTTGGCCATAGGGTGCGTCGATTATCCGTGAATCGCGTCGGCGAGGAAAGGCGGCGGGCAAATGGCAACCAAATTGATTGTTGCCATAGACGGGCAGGGGTTTTGAGGTTAAGATCAAATTTGGTTGGTATCCGGAAATAATCGTACTTACGAGAGAGTTTTCAATTCTGCCCGCAGTCTTGTTCCCGCCTGCCTCCCACCTCCTGGGCTAGAGTGTTGGCCTCTTTCCGTTTGACCTGGAAAGTAAAACGAGGGTCTCCAAACGCCCTAACTCCCGAGGAGCATTCTATGGGCAAGAAGTTGTATGTTGGAAATCTGGGCTACAATGTGGATAGCTCGGCTCTGGAACAGTTGTTCGCCGCGCATGGAACCGTGAGCAGCGCTCAGATCATTAATGACCGGGACACCGGCAGAAGCAAGGGCTTCGGTTTCGTCGAGATGAGCAGCGACGACGAGGCGAAGGCCGCCATCGCCGGGCTCAACGGCAAGGACCACGGCGGCCGCGCCCTTACGGTGAACGAAGCCAAGCCGCGCGAAAACCGTCCGCCGAGCGGCGGCTACAGCGGAGGCCGCAGCGGCCAGGGCGCCGCCAGCGGCGGTGGACGCAGCCGGGACTAACGTCCTGCCGCCAACCGGCAAAGAGGACAATTTGTGGAAATCCGCCCTAGCCCAGTGGCAACAGAGCCTTGTCATTCGACTTGAGCGCGCCCTGGGCAGGGAATTGATCGTTGCCGACTTGGAATGCATCGTATGGAACACGGCGTTTGAGAGTCTCACCGTTGAATCTCAGCCGCTGCTCCGGGAGTTGCGATCCCGGAATTTGATTTCCAACGTCTTCCGCAGCCAGAGAGCAACGGGGCGGTGAACTGAAAACGGAAGGACATCTATGGTTGACGTCAACAGCGAAACCGGGCTGCGCGGCGCGTTGCCGGACAAGGGAAATGCCGACAAGGTGCGGAAGGTGATCGACGACATCTGCGGACTTGCCGGCGCATCGGTCGCAATCGAGGAGCAACTGGACGGCGGCGGCCATCCGCCGGCGCGGCGACAGCGCCTCCAGGTGACCTACACGGGTGAACGGCCCATGCCGTTCGGGCAATGGTTCAAGCTGGTCGACAGCATTGACGTGGCGCTTGACCCCACAGGGCTGATCGACTGGGAACTCAGCGAGCTGAGTGAAGAGAACGAGCAAGAGCGTACGGCGGCTTGGGCGATCGTCCCGGCCGCCGCCGATTGACGTGAAACCGGCGGCCAGAAAATGCAGGAGTCATGACAATGACGATCTACAGCATATATGCCAGCAACGGCAACCGCGCTGGTTTCTGGGTGCAGCACCGCAGTTGGAACAACACGTGCGCGCAGGTGCAAAGCATTGCCGGGCAGCGGATCGGAAAACTGCCCGGCGAGGCGCCGCTGCACGACAATGCCGAGGTGCTCGTAGAGGGGTTCGACGTTCGCAGCGGTCGGCCGGTGAAACTGGGGCCTCGCCTGGAGACGCCTCAGGACCGCAACTATTCCGTTATTGCCCAGCCGGAATGGTATCGCCATCGCCAGGAAACTCTGTGCTCTCTCAGGTAGTTCGATCAATGAGCCGATCTAACGGATGGGTTGTCCTTGGTCCGGTCGAAATCGGCTACGCCGTGGATAAGCGGCGAGATTTTGGGGACGTCTTCGGAGGTGACTGCTATGTCCGCTGAGAATCCTGCAAAAACCAAAGCGCCGGGCGTAACACCGCCGGCATCGGCCGAGATCGATCTCTCCGCGGAGATCATCGCGACCTTGGAGGCGCCGATTGGCCAGACCGTGCGGTGCGTTCGGGTCTATGGAGACAACTATCGCTGCAACTGGTGGGGACAAGAAGCCCCCCGCGATACCGGTAAGCCCATGGTGTCCGGTTTCGAGGCCACCGAGTTGCGGGTGCGCAGAAGCAGGTTCCTGAAGGTAAAGAAGACCTCCGACGGACTGCAGATTCAGGACGCGACCTCTCGACTGCCAGTGGTCGCGCAGCGTCAGACCAACCATGCGGGCTGAATTTCGGGTATGATGAAGATGATGCGAACCGCCAAAGTCTCGATCGGCCAACTGATTGTGGATCAACTTGCTCGAGGCGAGATGCGAATACTTGGTCTGGTGGTTGCGCTGAGGAAGACCCTGGGACAATCCGCGTATATCAAAGTGGACCTGTCTTCGGTGGTCGTTGTCGCTCTGCGGAAACTCATCGCGTCGAAAGTGGTCCTGGACAGCGAGGGGACGTATTCGCTCAATCGGCAACATACGAAACCGTCCCGCGATGCCGCGGGTGGAATTACCATCCAAAATAAATACATTTGAACGTCTTTGAGCGAGCCGCTGTTAGGGCCGCATTCGCCTAAGCGCCTTCTTCCGTCGCGCACCAATTCCGCCACATCTGCCGGTAGGCCGCTTCGATATTGCGAGCGAATCGCGGGGCGTCCATCAAGGGCGACGCCTGCATCCGCGCTCGCAGTGTCCGGCGCAGCTCGGCCAGCCGCGTCAAATCCCCGGCCAGCGCTGCGGCGATCTGCACGTATTGCTCCGGCGTCTGGGCGATAAGTTCCGGCAGACCGAGATTGGTCAATTGCGACAGTCCAGCTCGTCCCACCACCGTCTGGCCCACCAGCGTCACCACGGGAACTCCCATCCAAAATGAGTCCAGGCTCGTGGTGTGGCCGTTATACGGGAAAGTATCCAGCCCAACGTCGATGCGATGGTAGAACTCCAGGTATTGAAGACGCGGACGGCCCGCGACCAACTCGATGCGATCGGGACTGATCCCCTCCCGTTGCAGCAGGTCCAGCAGCGCTTGACGATGGCTTCCTTCGGGACACAGCATCATGAATCGAGACCGAGGGATGGTCTTGAGGACCTGCGCCCAGAGCCGCAGGACCGGCTCGTTGACTTTGCAGAAGTTATTCAGGCATCCGAAGGTGAAGTGGCCATCGGTTTGCGCGGGCAGCGGGTTGACGGCCAGTTCCGTAACCAGCGGATCGTAGCACCAGAAGCTGTCGGGCAGACGGAACGACGATTCGGAATAGAAATGATCGTTCAATCCCGGCGGGTCCAGATAGGGGTCGGTGAGGCGATAATCGATGGTGTCCAGGCCCGTCGAGCCTGGATAGCCGGCAAACGTCGCCTGCACCGGGGCCGGCTTGCGGGCGAACACCATAAGATTCTTATTCGCTGTATGCAGCGCTAAATCCACCAGAATGTCGATCCGGTCTTGCCGAATCAGATCGACGGTCTGCGAATCGGACAGCCCCACGATGTTGCGCCAGGTATCCGCGTAACGCCGGAATTGTTCGGTCAACGCGTCGACGCGGGCCACGTTGGCGTAACAGAATATCTCTATTTGTCGATGATCGTGCTGGCGCAAAAGCGGCAATAGATTCTGGCCGACGACATGGTCGCGGAAATCCTGCGACACGTAGCCGATGCGCAGGCGGCGGTCGGGGTTGCGATCGTTGGTGTGCGGTTGAATGAGCTTCCTGAGCGGCTCGGCATGCTGTCGGTTCCAGCGGCGAAGTTCGTCATGGATCATTCCGCCGTCGTGGCCGGGATGATATTGGAGCGTGAAGACCAGATTGCTGTGAACTGTGGCATCATCGGGCTTGAACCGGATGGCCTGCCGATAGACGGCGATGGCCTCGTCAAGTTGGCCGATGTCCTTTAGGGCCTTGCCCAAATTGTTGTGCGCCGCAGCGTAATCAGGCGAGAGTCGAATCGCCTGACGATAGAGACCGATGGCCTCGTCAAGTCGCCCTATGTCCTTCA
>JBEKIV010000128.1:0-11151 GCA_050011595.1 Tepidisphaeraceae bacterium | reverse complement strand
GTCAGATCGACCCAGAAATTACCGATGTCGCTGGTCTGCTTGCGCTTCACGGCGCGCACCACCACGGCGGCGGCGGCAATGCCCACCTCGGAGGAGAAGAAGAAATGCAGCGCCGTTGATACCGTTTGCGAAAAGTGCGTGAACATCTGCTCCGGCTCATAACTTTGCCAGTCCGTGTTGGTGACAAAGCTGGCAGCCTGGATGAAGGCGATGATCCCCGGCACCTTGCCGCCGCCGTTGATCACGTCGTTCTTGTCCACCGTTTGCGACAGATTGGCCATGTTCTGCTTGAGCGGCAGCACATCCTGAATCCGGTACAATCCGTAACTCACCAGCATGGTTACCATGCCGAGCATCAGCAGCCCCAGGGTGTACTGCTTCCAGTTCTGCTGTTTTTTGGGATCGACCCCGGCGAACTTGTAAACCAGCCGTTCCACCGGGCCGAGAATCTTCTCGAGGATGCCCAGACCGCCTTCCTGATCGGGGTCAAGCACCCGCAAGAGATAGATTCCCATCGGCTTGGTGATCAAAAACAGCCCGACGCAGAACACGATCAACTGGACCCAATCAAAACCGCGCATGAAGCTCATAAATCGACTATCCTTATCAACCCTCTCAGTTACTTGCCCACAGACCCATTTACTCGTCTCGTTTCGAATTTAGAAGGTCATTTTCGACCCCCACATTTGAAAGTGCTCGATGATCGGCCCCATCGCCAGCGCCGGCAGGAACGTCAGCGCTCCGACGACGATGACCGTGCCAATCAATAGCAACGTGAACGTCGGCCCGGAGACCGGAAAGCTGCCCACGCTCTGCGGCGCCATTTTCTTGGCGGCCAGATGCCCGCCCATCGCCAGCATCGGAACGATCATGAAGAACCGGCCCAGGAGCATGTCAAAGGACTGGGTGACGTTGTACTGCGGCGTGTTGGTGGTGATGCCGGCGAAGGCCGAGCCGTTGTTTCCGGCGCAGGAGGTGTATGCGTAGAGGATTTCGCTGAATCCATGGGGGCCGTTGTTGCCGGGGCCCGCCTGGCCCCAGCCGGTGACCGAAGCCCATGCCGTGAAGGCCAGGATGCAAAGCCCCGGCGCCAAAATCGCCAGACCGGCGCATTTCACGTCGAAGGCGTCGATCTTCTTGCCGAGGTATTCCGGCGTTCGTCCGACCATCAGGCCGGAGATGAAGATCGCCAACACCACGAAGATGAGGATTCCGTACATGCCCGCGCCGACGCCGCCGAAGATCACCTCGCCGGTTTGAATGTTGAACAGGGGGACCAATCCACCCAGCGGCGTGAAGCTGTCGTGCATGGAGTTGACCGCGCCGCAGGAGGCATCGGTGGTGATGGTGGCGAACAGCGCCGAATTGAAGATGCCGAAGCGGACTTCCTTGCCTTCCATGTTTCCGGCGGCGGGATCGAGGCCGAGTTGCGCCAGCCGCGGATTTCCCGCCGCTTCCGACGGCCACGCCACCAGCACGCCGACCACGAACAGCGCGAACATCGCCGACCAGACCGCCCAGCCGTGGCCCGGATGCTTGACCATCCGTCCGAGGTAATACGTCAGCGCGCTGGGAATCGCGAAGATCGAAAGGATCTGGATGAAATTGCTCAGCGGCGTGGGATTTTCAAACGGGTGGGCGGCGTTGGCGTTGAAGAATCCGCCGCCGTTGGTGCCCAGCATCTTGATCGAAATCTGCGAGGCCGTGGGGCCTTGCGCGATGGTTTGCTGGTTCGCCTGCGCCGCGGTCGCCCCGGTCTGATCGACGGTGTTGAACGTCGTGTACGGCTTGAAATTCTGGATCATTCCCTGGCTGACGAGAAACGACGAATACACGATGCAGATGGGCAGGAGCAGATACAGGTGGATCCGCACCAAATCCCTCCAGAAGTTGCCGATGGTGCGGATCCGGCTGCGGGCGATGCCCCGGATCACGGCCGCCGCCACCGCGATCCCCACCGCGGCGGAAAAGAAATTGTGGCTCGCCAGCGCCAGCATCTGCGACAAGTACGTCATCGTGTTCTCGCCGCTGTAGCTCTGCCAATTGGTGTTAGTCGTGAAGCTTGCGGAGGTGCTGAACGCCAGGTCGCCGGTCATCGCCGTCTTGTCGGAAAGGTTGTCCAGGTTCTGATGCCAGAGCAGATGTCCCTGGAACCGGAGGATGCCGTAGGTCATGACGGTGGTCACGAGGCTGAAAACCAGCATCGCCACGCCGTATTGCTTCCAGTTGTGTTCGCGCTTGGGATCGACGCGCAGGACGCGGTAGATGAGCCGCTCCAGCCCGCCCAGCCACGGGTCCAGGAACGTGCCGCCGGCCTTCTCCGGATCGAGAACGTTAAGCAGGTGGATTCCCAGCGGCTTGGTGATCGCCACCAGCACCAGGATATATATCGCAAGTTGTAACCAGCCAGACCACGTCATAGGCATAGCTCAAAAGTGTTCCGGGCGGATCAACGTCCAGAACAGGTAAATCAGTAAAAGAACCGAAACGATTCCAACAATGATGTTTTCCATGGCCAAATCTCCGTTAGTTCACATTTTTCCGCAGGCGTACACGTAGAGCACGCTGGCCGCGAAGAACCCGACCGTCAAGCCGATATAAAGAAGGTCCGTCATGAGTGGTTTCCTTTGTTTACAAGAGTCTGCTGAGTTGGTTCCGAGTGATGCATTTCGCGATGGGCGCAGATTTCGTCCAAGAACTTCTCCTGGCCGCCAAGCTCCACGTCCGGAACGTCGGCGGCCTCGGCGGCCAGTTCGTCAAGCCGGCGGAGGTTGTGGCTCGCCGGTTCGCAGCCGGCGGGCGAATTGACCGCCTTCTGGTAGAAGCTTCTGGCCGCGCCGCAGTTTCCTTCGGCTTCAAAGACCGCGCCAAGAAGATTGAAATAGCCCGCCTCGCCCCAGGCCTTTCGAAACAGAACGTTGAGCGCGTTTTCGATGAAATGAATGTCCTGGTTCCAGATGGCTTGCCGAATCCGCCAAAGCGCCGGGGTGAGTTTTGGATTGGCTCTGGGCGCGTCGGCGGCGGGGGTCTGGGCCTCGTTCTCGGCGTCGGCCTGATCTTCCAACGCGGCCGCCACGCTCAGGCGCAAATCTTCCGGCGTGGTCGGCTTCTCCAGGAAATCCGACGCGCCCAGCCGCATCGCTTTCACCACCACCGGCACGCGCCCGTGCGCCGTCAGCACGATCACGCGCGGACGCTGCTGGGGCGGTTTCTGGTTCAGGTGCTCCAGGACTGCCATGCCGTCGCTCCGTTGCATCCACAAATCCAGCAGCACCAGCGCCGGCCTCTGGCGCTCGATGGAGGCGATGGCTTCCTCGCCGTCGGCCGCCTCGCTCACCACGAATCCATCGGTCTCCAGCGCCGAGCGCAGCATGAGCCGGATATTCTGCTCATCGTCCACCACGAGAATGGTTTTGCCGGCGGTTGTCATGGCATCAGTTGTGGGATTCCGGCAGCTTGGCAAACCAGACGTCCTCGGCCTCGTCGCCAAGCACCACCGCCTGCGAGCTGCGGCCATGCCGGCGCAGTTCGAGCAATCGCCTCAGATTCATCCGCGCCGGTTGGTAATGCTCGTCGGCGACGATGGCTTTGTCGTAGCATTTCTGCGCCAGCCGCCATTTGCGCTGCGCCTCGTACAACACGCCGAGGAGATTGAAATACTCCGCCGACTGTTGGTCCTTGCGGTCGGCGGCCTTCATCAGCAACGACATGGCGGTTTCGTATTCGGCCAGGCGCAGGAGCTTGCGGATGCGCGACAGAACCAACTCGTAACCGCCAGGCACGTCCACCACCACGTCGGGGGGAGAATCCAATTCCGGCTCGTCCAGCACGCTCTTGACCGCCTGGCGAAGCTCGCGCGGCGAGATCGGCTTTTCCAGGAAATCCAGGGCGCCCAGCCGCGTCGCTTTTACCGCCGAGGGAATCGATCCGTAGGCCGTCAGGATGATCACGCGCGGCCGCGCAATCCCCGCCGCCAGCGCCTTCATCTGCTCCAATACGGCCATTCCATCCAGCACCGGCATGTTCAAGTCCAGCACCATGAGGTCCGGCGTGCTGGTCTTGATCGCCTCCAGCGCCTCGCGGCCGTTGCTGGCCTCGGTGACGGCATAGCCGTCGGATTCCAGCGCGGTGCGGAGCATCAGGCGGATGCCGCTTTCGTCATCCGTGATTAGGATTGATGCTGGTCTCATAGTTCACCTCGGATGGCGCGCCGCCGGTTTGCTCGTCGGCGCGCTGTAACGTGAAGCTGAATCGGCTCCCCACGCCGGGCTTGCTTTCCACCGCGATCGTGCCGCCGTGGGCATCCACGATTTCCTTGGCGATCGCCAGCCCCAGGCCGGCGCCGCTCGGCTGGTTCTCACGCGGGATTCGATAGAACCGTTCGAAAACGCGGACCTGATATTCGGCCGGAATCCCGATGCCCGTGTCCTCCACCGTGAAACGGACGTACTTGTCCATCGGCTCGGCGCTGATCCGCACCTTCCCGCCGGGAGGCGTGAATTTCAACGCGTTATCCAGCAAATTGGAAAAAACGTGTCCGATGCGGGCCGGATCGGCCAAGACCGGCGGAGTTTCCACCGGCACTTCCACTTCCAGGTCCAGGCCCTTGTCGTGAAAGGCGGTTTCCAGCGGCGTCACGGCATCCGACACCAGCCGCTCCGACGGCTCGGACTGCAAATCCAGCTTCACCCGCCCGGATTCCAAGCGCCCCATGTCCAGAAGGTCCTCGATGATCTTTTGAAGCCGATCGGCGTCGTCGCGCGCGGCCATGAGCAATTCGGTCTGCTTGCCGTTCAGCGGGCCGACACGCTCTTCCAGAAGCAGATGCGATGCCATCCGGATCGACGTCAGCGGCGTCTTCAATTCGTGCGAGACCACCGACAGCAATCCGCTCTTCATTTCATCCAGACGCCGCAGGTTGGTCACGTCGCCCAGCACCAGCGTCACGCCCAGCAGGCGCTGGCCGGCATCCATGATCGGCACCGCCTGCGGCAGGAAAAACCGAAGCTGCCCTCCCGCGTCGTACACCTCGATCGCCGATTCGTAACCCTTCGGCTGCGACGGCTTGGCGTCGCGCGAAACCTGCTGGTACAACTCCCCCAAACGCTGGTCCCGAAGCTGAAGCACCGACTGATCGGGATACAGCATGAACAATTTCTGCGCCGTCTGGTTGGAAAGCTCCACGATGCCGCTGGGATTCACCACCGCGATGGCATCCGGCAGGCTGTCGATCGCAAGCTGCGTGGTGCGCTGGATGCGCAAGAGCTTGGCGCGGTCGCTGCGGCGGAACTCGCGCAGCTTGGCCGCCATCGAGTTGAACGCTTCCGCCAACTGGTGCAGCTCGTCCCGCGATTTCACCTGCACCACCTGATCGAGATTCCCCGCGGCGATTTCCTCCAGCGAACGCGTCAGCGTTCCCAGCGGCCGCAGGATCGCCCGGCTCATCAGCAGGATGAACACCACCGCCAGACCCACCCCGATCACCGCCAGGCGGATGATTAATTGCGTGGCGCTGTCGGACCTTGCCTTGATGCGGCCGTTGAGCGGCTGCATGTTCTGGAAGTTCAGATCGATGATCCTCTGCGAAAGGGTTTTGACGGTCGGCGAAAGACGCTGAATGGATGCCATTGCCGCCCGGCGGTCGGCAAGGCTCGTCCGCCCGTCCAGCAGGCGGGTCAGCGCATCCCGATAACAATCATCGGTCGATTTCGCCGTGTGCTCGCCCGTATGCGTATTGATCTCGTACCCCGACCACCGCCGAGTCAAATCGGAGGCGTATTTATCCTCGTCGGGATGCAGCGTGATATTGTGGTCCTCGGCATCACAGTTGTCGTCGAAGGACTTCAACGGCTTTTCGACCGCTGCCCTGGCGGCGGTCAGGTCCGCCTTCGTCGGCTGGCCGGCGTCGCCCGAAACGCTCTGGGCAACGCCGTTCAGCAACTGGAGCGAGTCGATCATGTTCTGACCGTATTCGACACTGCTCCAGTTCTCCGATAGAAAGGTGTCCAGCCAGACGCGGTGCTGCTGAAGGACCGCCACCCCAAGAACGCTGACCGCCAAAAGGATCAGCAGCAGCCCACCGAAGCCGAAGAAGAGTTTCTGCCGCAAGCCAAACATGGTTTATCTCCAAAGCGACTGAGCGAACGGAATGCCACCGCCGTCGCGGCCCGTGGCAACGCGCAAAACATGGTTTTTTTAGGATTTGCGGTCATGGGCCGTGCAGAATGCACTGGTAGAACTTGGGTCATCCGCAAATTGCACGATGCGGCGGACTGATTTGCGGCGCGATCCGCCGGCGGGTCAGATGCCGTACTTCCGCCGTCTTCGGTACAGCGTGGCCAGGTCGATCCCCAGGGTCTTCGCCGCCTCGTCCAGTGATTTGCACCTGGCCAGCACGCGGCGAATGTGCCTCTCTTCCAACTCGTCCAAAGAGATCGCATCGCCGATGCCTTCGGGCGACGGCTTGCCGCCGGAGAACTCCGAAGGCAGGTGCTGCATCGCCACCTGTTGGCCCTGGCATAAAAACGCGGCGCGCTCGACCACGTTGTGCAACTCCCGCACGTTGCCCGGCCATCGGTAGCTCTTCAGGGCCTCGATCGCCTCGGGAGCAAATCCCCCGATTGATTTGCCCCTCGCCAACTCGCCCAGAAATCGCTCCGCCAGCATCACCGTGTCCTCCGGGCGATCGCGCAGCGGCGGAAGGTCCACCTGAATCACCTTGATGCGATAGAGCAAATCTTCGCGGAATTTCCCGGCGGCGACCGCGGATTCCAGATCGACGTGCGTGGCGGTGATCACGCGCACGTCCGCCCGGCGCGTGCGGGCTTCTCCGACCCGCTCGTATTCGTGGTCCTGAAGGAACCGCAGCAGCTTGGGCTGAAGCTCCAGCGGCAAATCGCCAATCTCGTCCAGCAGCAGCGTCCCGCCGTCCGAGGCCCCGATCCGGCCCAGGTTGTCGCGGATGGCGCCGGTGAATGCCCCCTTGGCGTGGCCGAAAAGCTCGCTCTCCAGAAGCTGCGGCGAAAGCGTCGGGCAGGAAATCGTGGACATCGGTTTGTTGGCGCGATTGCTCCAGGCGTGGATCGCCCGGGCGAGAATCCCCTTGCCCGTGCCGCTTTCGCCCCGGATCAGCACCGCCGTGTCGCTCGCCGCCACCTGCCGGCACAGACTGATCGCCCGCTGCATCGCCGGCGAGTTGCTCTTGAGCATCGGCTCGCCCTTGGATTGGCCGACGATTTCCTCCAGCCCCGCGACCTGCTGCTCCAACGCGCGCAGCCGTGCCACGCGCTCCACCACGAGCTTTACCTGGCCCGGGGTGAACGGCTTGGTGAGATAATCCGCCGCTCCGCGCTTCATCGTTTCCACCGCCGTGTCGATCGACCCATGCGCGGTAATGATGACCACCCGCATCCACGGACTTTGCGCCAGCAACTCGGGGATCAGATTCAGACCCAGGTCGGCCCCCAGGCGAAGGTCCACGAACGCCAGGTCGAACGGCTTTTGCGTGGCCTCGGCCACGGCGTCGCGGGCATTGCTCACGGCCGTGACGCGGTGCCCGTCGATTTCCAGCCCGATTGCCAGCGTCTTGCGGATGTTGATCTCGTCATCGACGATGAGAATGTTCAGGGATTGAGGAGGAGCTTGGTCTTGCATGTGCCCGAATACTGGTTCGATCTGCCAAAGATCATAAACTAAGAAGCCCCCGGATGGCCATGCGGGGGCATTCGAATATGAAAAGCGGTTTCGACGCCATCGTCGTGGGTGCCGGACCGGCGGGCTGCGCCGCCGCTTACGATCTGGCGGAGCAAGGACGAAAAGTCCTGCTCCTGGATAAATGCCAGTTTCCCCGACTCAAGCCCTGCGCGGGGGCGCTGACCATCAAAACGCTCAACGCCCTGCGGTTTGACCCGGCGCCCGTGGTGCGCCGCGTTTGCCGCGAAATGAAACTCTCGCTCGGGGAAGCGGGCAAAATTCTCACCAACCATCGCCCCATCGTCGCCATGACCGTCCGCGAGGAATTCGATCAGTTTTGTCTGAATCAGTCTGCCGCCCGCGGCGCGGATTTCAGGGCCGGGCATCGCGTCACGGGGCTTGCCCGGGACGGTGAAGATTGGATCGTTTCCACCGATCACGGCTCGTTTCGCGGCAGATTCCTCATCGGCGCCGATGGCGCCAACAGCCAGGTGCGCAAGCTGCTGGCGAAAACAAATCCGCTCCGGTTTGGCCTGGCGCTGGAGACGTGCGTTGCCGTCGATCGGCCGGGCGACTGGGCGATGGAATTTGATTTCGCGGCCGTCGATCACGGATATGGCTGGGTCTTTCCCAAGGACGATCATCTGAACGTGGGTCTGTACAGCCTGAATCCGACGATTCCGCAGGCGGGGCAAAAGTTGGCCGCATTCGTCGCCGCCAAGACCGGCCGCGCGATTTCGCGCCCGATCCACGGCCACAAGATTCCCCACGATGGACGCCGCGCCCGGTTTGCCTGGAGCAACGCCTGCCTCATCGGCGACGCGGCGGGGTTGATCGATCCCCTCCTGGGCGAGGGAATCTATAACGCCATCCGTAGCGGCCAACTTGCCGCACGCGCGATTATCCGCGGCGGACGAACGGATTTCGCCGGCGAAATTGACCAGGTCCGACACGATCTGGCCAGCTACGATTCGGAGACTCGCCGGTTCTATTCCAACATCGGCCGCGGCTATCGCCGCCTGATGCGCTGGCCGCTCGGCCGCATCCTGGTCAACGGATTTTCCCTCGGTTTGCCCGTCAGCCGGATCAAGCGAAGAACCCTCTTCCTGCTCGGCGCGGCCCGCCCGCTCTATTGACCGTCGGCGGCGCGGACTGCCCGGACGAAGGCTTCGATTTTGTCCGCGGACTTCTCCCGGCGCGCCGATTCCACCCCGCTGCTCACGTCCACCGCGAACGGATGCAACAGGCGGACGACCTCTGCGACGTTGGCGGGCGTGAGTCCACCGGCCGCGACGATCGGCGGCAATCCCGCGAAATCGCCGGCGATTTGCATGGCGTGCAGGCCGACGAAATCGTTGGCGATGCCTTTGCCCCCGCGCTCGGGACCGCTGTTCGGCGTGTCCAGCAGGATGCCGATGAGGTTCGTCAATTGAAGATCGGCAACCGCGGCGCGCCAGGCCGCAAGCGTGGCGGAGTCGCCGGCGGCCAGATGCAGAGCTTTGATGACGCGAATCGGCTTGAGTTCCGCCACCAGCCGCGGCGATTCATCGCCGTGCAATTGAACCGCCCCCAGGGGAACAGCGCCCAGAATGCGGCGAATCTGCCCGGCCGAGGCGTTGACGAAAAGCCCGACGCACGTCACGAACGGCCCAACCGCCGCCAGAATCCTTCCCGCATCCTCAACCGAAACGTGCCGCCCGGCGTTGGGATCGAAATTCAATCCAATCGCGTCGGCCCCGGCGCTGGCCGCGGCGGCGGCGTCCTGGGGCCGGCAAATGCCGCAAATTTTCACTCGCGTTCGCGCCACGGTAAGATGGTAATCGAGAAGCGGTTAACTGGAAACTTGGAGGATGCACGTCATGGCCTCATCGCATTTCCTGGCGTTCGACCTTGGCGCTGAAAGCGGGCGGGCCATTCTCGGCACGCTGGATGGCCCAAAGCTCTCCCTCACTGAAAGACACCGATTTGCCAATCCCCACGGAAAAATGCTCGGCCGGTTTCAGTGGAATTTGCTCGGCCAATGGGAGCATCTCAAAACCGGCCTGAGAAATGCCAGCGCGGATCTTCACGGCGAATTGGCTGGCATCGGCGTGGATACCTGGGGCGTCGATTTCGGACTCCTCACCGCCGGCGGCCAAATCCTGGCCAATCCCACCATGTACCGCGATCCCTGCACGGATGGGGTTCCCGAGCGAACGTTCGCCAGGGTGCCGTGGAAAACAATCTTCCAGGCCACCGGCATTCAGTTCATGCAGATCAATACGCTGTTTCATCTCGTCGCCATGCGCGAGGCGAAGAGCGATTTGCTGAATGCGGCCCAGACGCTGCTGTTCATGCCGGATCTGTTCAACTACCTTCTGTGCGGCTGTCGCCAAAGCGAACTATCCATCGCATCCACGAGCCAGATATACGATCCGCGCCAACGACGCTGGGCGACCGAAATACTGGAAAAGCTCGAAATCCCCACGCGGATTCTGCCCCAAATCGTTCCATCCGGGACGGTCTTGGGAAATCTGCGGGAAGATGTTGCCGCGGAATGCGGCGCGAAGATTTCGCCCGTAATCGCACCGGGATGTCACGACACGGCCAGCGCCGTCGCCGCCGTGCCGGCCACGGAGGGCGAGGATTATTGCTACGTCAGTTCCGGCACCTGGTCGCTGATGGGCGTCGAGTTGAAAGAACCCATCGTGTCGGACAAAGCGCTCAAATACAACTACACCAACGAAATGGGCGTGGGCCCCTGCGTGCGGTTCCTGAAGAACATCATGGGCCTGTGGCTGGTGCAGGAATGCCGCCGATATTGGCAAAAGCAGGGCCACGATCACGGCTACGCCGAGTTGACGGCCATGGCCGGGCAAGCCGAGGCGTTCGGCCCCCTGATCGACCCCGCCCATCCGCCATTCCTGAAGCCCGGCGAGATGGTCCAGAAGATCGACCAATTCTGCGCCAAGACCAAACAGCGCACCCCGACCACCCCCGGCGAATATGTCCGCACCTGTCTGGAAAGTCTGGCGTTGGCCTATCGCCGGACGATGGAAGGGCTGGAAGACATTCTCGAAAAGAAGATCGGCATCATTCACATCGTCGGCGGCGGATGTCAGAACGAACTGCTGAATCAGATGACCGCCGATGCCTGCGCCCGCCCGGTCATCGCCGGCCCGGTCGAGGCCACGGCGATCGGCAACATCCTCGTTCAAGCGATGGCCGTGGGCCGGCTGAAATCCCTCGCCGAAGCGCGTTCAATTGTTCGCGAGAATTTCAACGTGCAGCGCTACGAGCCGCACGATGCCGCCAAATGGGATGCGGCCTATCAGCGGTACATGGGGATTGTGGACAAGGGATGATCCTCGACTGCCACGTCCATGTTTCCGCCCTTGACCCCAGCCATGGGTCCATGTCGAAAAAGATGCTCGACAGCATTCCCTTCGCGTTCATGCGCTGGCATTTCGGGCTGAAAGG
>JBEKIV010000127.1:0-11170 GCA_050011595.1 Tepidisphaeraceae bacterium | reverse complement strand
CATCCGCTGCCGACCCACGCCGCCCCCGCATGCGTCAAACGTTTGGGTGCTCAATGGCGTCCTTCCCATATCTGTCTCATTCCCAATCCGCCAACGACGCCTCCGCGGAAGGCCCGAAATGTTAATGCCAGACCGGTTTCTCCAACAAATAATTCGCCCCGGCGCATCATCCCCCGCTATCTCGCGGCCCCCGGCCTGTCGTTCCTATCGCCTCCTGGCGGCTCGGCGTGGGCAACGCACGCATCAGCAATCAGACTACCGCGTGAATGCGATTGTAAAGGAGTTCGGGTGCAAAATCGGCCCCGTTCGGCCGAATGATCGTGTGCAATTCCGGATTGACCAGCGGCACCATGTTATTCACTCCAGCGGTTCGATCTTTTTCAGGGTTTCACCAATTGCTTTGCGGCCGCTCCAGATTTTGCTACCGGCGGCTCTTCCCCCCGCCGCTCCCTTTCGTACGCCGCCTTCAGCAAATTCCGCAGGATCATCAGCAGCGTATCCGATTCCAAAAAATTCTTCGGCAAACGCAGATACACCGTCTTCTCATCCAGCACCGTCAGCCTCCCCGGCGCACCGGTCAGGCCGGCCTGGGCGCGGGACGCGTCGCGGACCGTCAGCACGACGTCCGGTTCCTTCCGGATGATGCTTTCGATCCCGAAGATTCCCGCCAGGAGCCGCAGTTCTGTCAGGGCCAGCAAAATCACCGCCGGACGCGGCGCTTCGCCGAAGGCGTCTTTCAGGTCCTGCTCCAGCAGGTTGAGCATTTCCAGCGAAGTGCAGCGGGTCAATCGCCGGTAGACGTCCATCCGCTGGCGGTCGGCCGCGATCCATTGCTTGGGAACCAAGGCCGTCACGCCGATGTCCACGTGGGCCTCGGGCTTGGTTTCTTTCGGTTCGTTTTTCAGTTGCCGGGTCGCCTCTTCCAGGAGTTGGCAATACATCTCGTATCCCACGGTGGCGATATGCCCGCTTTGTTCGGGGCCTAAAATGTTTCCCGCTCCGCGAATTTCCAGGTCGCGCATCGCGATCTTGAAACCCGCGCCGAGATGGCTGTACTCCTCGATGGCCTTCAACCGCTTGGCCGCCACCGGCGTCACGGGCCGGTCCGTCGGCAACAGCAGATAGCAATACGCCCGGTTCTTGTATCTCCCCACCCTGCCGCGCAACTGGTGCAATTCGCTCAATCCGAACCGATCCGCCTGGTCGATGAAAATCGTGTTCGCGTTGGGAATGTCCAATCCGCTTTCGATGATCGTCGTGCAGACCAGGATGTCCGCTTCGTGCCGGATGAACTTCATCATGACCTCCTCCAGCTCCCCCTCGGCCATTTGGCCGTGCCCGATGATGATCCGCGCCTCCGGCGTCAGCTTCAGGATTTCATCCGCCGCTTCCTCGATGCTGTACACCCGGTTGTGCACGAAATAGACCTGTCCCTCCCGGTTCAATTCGCGCACGATGGCCTGCTGAATCCGCTGCTTGTCGTAGGCGATCACTTCCGTGACGATGCTTCGCCGGTCCTGCGGCGCCGTCGTCAGCGAACTGATGTCCCGCAGCCCCAGCATGCTCATGTGCAAGGTCCGGGGAATCGGCGTGGCGGACATGGTCAGCACGTCCACCGTTTTCCGCATCTGCTTCAATCGCTCTTTATGAGTGACCCCGAACCTCTGCTCCTCGTCGATGACCACCAGCCCAAGGTCGCTGAACTTCACGTCGTTGCTCAGCAGCCGGTGCGTGCCGATCAGGATATCGATCTGGCCCGCCGCCGCGCGCCGGATCGCTTCCTTTTGCTCCTTGGGGCTTTTGAATCGGCTGATCGATTCGACGTGAAACGGATAGTTGACCATGCGTTCGCGGAAGGACCGCTCGTGCTGCTCGGCCAGCACGGTCGTCGGCACCAGGACCGCCACCTGCTTGCCGTATTCCACCGCCTTGAACGCCGCACGCATCGCCAACTCCGTCTTGCCATACCCCACGTCGCCGCAAAGCAGCCGATCCATCGGCCTGGCCTTGTGCATGTCCTGTTTAATCTCTTCGGCCCCGATGATCTGGTCCGCCGTCGGCTCGTAAGGAAACTCCGCCTCGAACTCCTTTTGCCATTCGGTGTCCGGCGGATAGGCCACCCCCTCCTGCGCCGCCCGCGCCGCCTGCACCTCCAGCAACTCCGCGGCCATGTCCATAACGGCCTCGGAAACCTTGGCCTTCTGCTTTTCCCACACCCCGCTCCCCAGCCGCGAGAGCTGCGGATGCCCGTGAAACCCGCCGACGTATTTCTGGATCAAATTGATCCGCGCCGCCGGCACGTGAAGCGCCGCGTTGTCGGCGAAGCGCAGCGTCAGGTATTCCTCGCTCCTCCCCTCCTTGCTCATCGTGTGCATCCCGGTGAACCGGGCGATCCCGTGCGCCACGTGAACCACGTAGTCCCCCTCCTTCAGGTCCAGGAACGAATCGACCGGCCGCGACGCGATCACCCGGCTCACCCTTCGCCGCTGCTCGTAGCGGTGGAACAATTCGTGATGCCCCAGCAGCGCGACCGGCCTGCTTCCGTCCTCAAAATCCCACACGAAGCCCCGGGTCAGATACCCCAGCGCGATCTCGATCTTTCCGCTCAACCCCGCGATCTCGCCGTCGATCAGCTCCGCGAACCTCTGCTTCTCCCCCGCGTTCTCGCAGAAGACGGTCACGTCCTGCGACCCGGCCAATTCCGCCAACTCCACGATCGCCTTCTTCACCTCCGTCTCAAACCTCTGGAGCGAACTCACCGGAAGCCGCAGATGCGCCGCCTCCTCTCCAACCATCATCGCCTGCTGATCGAACTGGCTCAGTTCCATCCGCGGGAATCGCCCCGCCAGCTTCAGCAGCGCATTCAGCGGATAAATCCCCTTCACCTCGGGGAGCCGATCCAGATAACTCTTCGATTGCTCCGCGATCTCCAGCGGCGCCCAGAGGGCCACGATTCCATCGCTTGGCAGATAGCTGAAGAGGCTCGTGGATTCGCCCGATTCCGGAAGCTGGCCTCTGATGTCGATGACCGAAACCGATTCCAATTTCTCGCCCGACCCCAGCGAATCCAGGTCGAACCGCCGGATGGATTCGATTTGGTCGTCGAAAAAATCGACGCGCACGGTCAGGCCCAGTTGTTCCCCGGCGTTTTCAAAAATCCCCGGCAAATAGACATCCACGATCCCCCCGCGCACCGCGAAATCACCCGGGACTTCCACCTGGTCCAGCCGGTTGTACCCATGCTCCGCCAGCCAGACGATCAGCTTCTGGGCCTCCAACTTCCGCCCCGCCCGCAGCGCCCACGTCAGTTGCCCCAACTGCTCGGGCGACGGAACCGACTGCATCAGCGACTGGATCGACGCGATTAAAACTCCCGAATCCGTCCATCGGTCTTTCTCGGATGCAAACCGGGCGATCAGCCGCAGCCGGTTGGAAACCTGTTCTTCCGAAACTCTCCCCAGGCTCCCGGCCAATTCCAAAGCCGGCAAAATCTCCGGCCTCTTCCCCGCGAAAAGCTCCAGATCGTCCGCCAGGTCTTCCGCTTCATCCAGGTGTCCGCAAACGAGCAGGATCGGCCGGTTGAGGCGCCGGCGAATCCCCGCCACCACCACCGCCACGCTTCCTCCCCAAAGCCCCGACACCGCCGCCGCCCGCCGCTCGGACAGCGCTTTGCACAACTCTTCCAGTTGGCGCGCAGCGGCAAGCCGCCCGACGACGGCGGGAATGGGTGGTTCCATGATGACAACATCGTAGCGCCCGCCCGCCTAGCCGTAAAGGGCCATGCCTCCCACACGAGCATCACCGCAATCTTTTTAGCGGCCGCGCTTGCGCGGCGCTTCGCTTGACGCAATCTCGCCCGCATGGCCAAAATAGTGTTCTGTGTCGAGCCACTCCAAGCTCAACATCCGCCTCATCCTGACCGTATCCGTCCTGGCGCTGGTAGCCTTGCTGGCGATCGGATTGATCCTGGTCGGCTACGCGGTTGCGACGCGACATGCGATTGGAATCTTCGCCCCCTTTGGCAATGCGGTCAACGTGAAAACAAAATAGCCGGCGGGTGCGCTTTTCCCAAAAGATTTACCGCGAAGACGCGAAGGACGCGAAGTTGCGCGAAGAAAAAAACAGGATTTAATTTTAACTTCGCGTCCTTCGCGCCTTCGCGGTAAAATTCGTTGGGTTGCGGCCATACGCCGCGCTCGGCTCCTTCGCGGTAAACCGAATTTGAGGCTCGCCGATTTCACCGCGGCGGCCGGTTCAGGCTCCAATCGAATCCCAACGGCTCCACCTTCGTGGCGCCGACGATCGGCGAATCGCTCTGCACGTACGGCTGCAACGCTTCCAGAATCCCCGTCGGTTTCCTGCCGAACATCTTTTGAAATCCGGCCAGAAAATCCGCCTCGTGCAGGACCAGCAGCAGGTCGTTCAGCCTCACCGCCTCCCCCTCGCGCACCGCCGCACGCCGATCGCTCAGATACCGCTGCCCCTGGTCCATCAATTGCCCATCCAGCATCGCCCCGTCATACGGACGGGTGCGCAGCGGCGGGCTCGACGCGGCGCAGAAATTCAATGCAAAAAACACCCGGGGATCCCCGGCCGGCTGAACCTCCCGCCCGATCGCCTCGTGCAGCGTCATCCGCCGGCCCCCGAACGTGAACTCCTCCAACGAAAAAATGGCCCCGGGCGGCGTGCCCGCCAACATCGTGCCGGGATAATTGTGTTCGATCACCGCATACAAACACGTCGCGTTGATCGCGTTGATCCAATACGCAAGCCGATCGTTCGCCGTCGCGAACAACTCCGGATGATTCGCCGGCGACACCGCGCCGATCAGCCCGACATATCTCAGCAGCGACCGCCTCACGCCGGCATCGCTCTGCACCAGGTCCCACGTGACGTATCCATCCGGCGTGACCACCGCCGACAGCACGGCCGCCCAATCGGCGTCATTGAAAGTCCGCCCAACCCCCTTCGGCGCCGTCGGCGCATTGGCCGAACTCGCCGGCTGGCACCCGACGGCCGCCAGCAGCGTCAACAATCCAAACAATATCCACTCCGTTTTTCCCTTTTCTTCCGCGCCGCCATTGGGCCGACTCATGCAAATCTCCGGTTACTTCAATCCCAGCACGTCGCCCATGGAATATCGTCCGGGCTTCTGCTGGTGCAGCCACTTGGCCGCCCGCAGCGCTCCCTGGGCGAAGGTGTCGCGATTGGTCGCGACGTGCCCCAGCTCCACCCGTTCGCCGAGGGCCGCGAAATAAACCGTATGCCTCCCCACCTCGTCCCCCATCCGCAGCGAGTGCACTGCGACCTGCCCGGCCTGACGCCCAACGTCCTCCCCATGCCGGCCGTACACCAGCGATTTCCGAGTTTTGCCCAGGCTTTTCAAAATCGCGTCCGCCAGCGCCAGCGCGGTGCCGCTTGGGGCGTCTTTTTTGAAGCGATGATGCCCCTCCACGATCTCCACGTCGTAATCCTCGCCCAACCCCCGCGCCGCCAGCGCCGCCAGCTTCAGCAGCACGTTCACCCCCACGCTCATGTTCGGCGCTTGCAGGATGGGAACGTCGGCCGAGGCCACGTCGATGGCGGCATGGTCCTTCTCCTTCAACCCCGTGGTTCCGATGACCATGGCGATCTGGCGGTCGCGGCAGGTCTTCAGCCAACGCCGCGTCGATCCCGGCATCGTGAAATCAACCAGCACGTCCGGCGTCGGACGAAGGTCGAACGTGATCGGCAAACCGATCGCCCCGATCCCCGCGATCTCCCCCGCGTCGCGCGCCAATTCCGCGCAGTCCGGCCTGTCGATTGCCGCCACCAGGTGGAACGACTTGTCCAACGTCGCCAGCGCGACCAGCCGCTTGCCCATTCGTCCGCATACGCCCGTGATGGCGAGTTTAATGGCAGGCATAGGCCCCCTTTGGGGAAATTCGAAATTCGAAACTCGAATGACGAATCAAATTCGAAATTCGAATGACGAAACCGCCCTTGTTTCGAATTTTGAATTTTGAATTTGATTCGTCATTCGAGTTTCGAATTTCGAATGTTTTCCAAGATCGCATCCAAATCATCATCCACCACAATAGGCCGATTGGCCAGCTTGCCCGTCGGCTCTTTCCGCGGCGCCAAGTCCTGGGCCGCGCTCAAATCCACCCCGGTATGGTACTTCACGGTCACGTTCGCATCCTTCAACTCGTGGCCGGTCATGATGCACACGACCGTTTCGTCCTTCCCGATGGTTTGCGACTGGCGCAGTTTGCGCAGCCCGGCCACGGTGGCGGCGCTGGCCGGCTCGCACCCAAATCCCCACCGCGCCACCATCGCCCGATGCTCCAGAATTTCCTCGTCGCTCACCTCCAACGTCAACCCATTCATCACCGCCAGCGCCCGCAACGCCTTGGGCAGATTCACCGGCCGGCTGATCTCGATCGCGCTGGCGACCGTGTGCGGTCGATAGTTCGACTCGTCCAGTGCCGCGTAATGCTTTTGCACGATCGACGCGTCGAACGCCCCGTCGTTCCATTTCAATCCCCGCCGGCTCACCAATTCGTTAAGCGTGTTGGCCCCGCTGGCATTCACGATCGCCAGCCGGGGGATTTTCTTGATTAATCCCAGCTCCTTCAGCTCCGAGAAAGCTTTGCCAAAGGCCGAAGAGTTCCCCAGATTTCCGCCCGGCACGATGATCCAGTCGGGGCTTTGCCAATCCATCGCCTCCATGACGCGATACATGATGCTCTTTTGCCCCTCCAGCCGGAACGGGTTGACGCTGTTCATCAGGTAAATCCCCAGTTCCGGCACGTCCACGGCGATCTGCCTGATCCGACGCAGGCAATCGTCGAAATCCCCGCGAATCTGAAGCGTCATCGCCCCGTAATCCAGAGCCTGGCTGAGTTTCCCCAGCGCGATTTTTCCGCTGCCGATGAAAACGATCCCGCGCATCTGAGCCAGGCTGGCGAACATCGCCAGCGAAGCGCTGGTATTCCCCGTCGAAGCGCAGGCAACGTTCTTCGCCCCCACCATCCGCGCATGGGTGAACGCCGCCGTCATCCCGTTGTCCTTGAAACTTCCGCTGGGATTCAGACCCTCGTATTGCAGAAGCAGTTTTCCTTCCGCCATGCCCAATTGCCTGCCCAGCAGATCGGCCTGCTGGAGCACGGTCCGGCCTTCGCCGATGGTGACGATTTGTTCTTCGCTCCGATAAAACGGCAGCAACTCGCGGAATCGCCAGACCCCGGAAAAATCCAGGCGCCCCTCCACGCCCACGCCCTTGGTGCTCCACCGATGCTCGAAGAAGCCCATCCCTTTGATTCTCGGCAACTTCCCCCAGTCATACCGAATATCCAAAAGGCTTCCGCAGCGCGTGCAAGCCACAATCACTTGCCCGACGTCATAGGTCGCTCCGCAAGCGGGATTGATGCATTGTTGAAAAGCTGGGCCGGTCATTGCACGGCTAAAGTATGTCGGTGTATGGGAAAGGTCAAAAGCGGAATGATAATTGACAATTGACAATTGACAATTGATAACCAGCCGATGCCCCTCTCCTTCCGGCAAGCCTTCGACGACAGAATCGATCTTCAGGCCGCGGACGGCTCGCCCATCGCCAGCTATCGATTCGATCCCGAGCTTCCCAAGCCCTGCTTTCACCCGCTGTTCACGGCCGCCGGCCGGCAAATCGCCGGATTTCAGATGTCCGATCACTTCTGGCATCGCGGCCTATGGTTCACCATCAAGTTCATCAACAAGACCAATTTCTGGGAAGAACAGCCGCCGTTCGGAATTCAACAGACCCTAGCCCCGCCCCACTGCACTTTCGCATCCCCACAGTCCGTGCGGATCCGCCACTTCCTTCGATGGACGTCGCAAGCCACCGGCCCCGTGCTCGATGAACAGCGGGAGATACTATTCAACGTACATCCCGATGGAACCCGCGCCATCGACGTCGCTTGCTTGCTCATTTCGCTTCAGGACCTCGAGCTCGACCGAACTCCCTACACCACCTGGGGCGGTTACAGCGGCCTCACCTTCCGCGCCTCGCGCGAAGTCCACGGCACCAGCTTTCTCCTCCCCGATGGCCAGACCGCCAACGCCATCCTCGGCCAGCCCCATCCTTGGGCGCTTCTTCGCGGATTGGTCGACGGACAGCCCGACGCCCGGATTTCCATCGGCATCATCGACCACCCCGCCAATCCCCGAAGCCCCTCACCCTGGTACGGCAAGGCCGGACAAAGCTACGACTTCTTCAACGCCGCGTTTCTGTTCCACGAACCCATGACCGTCTCCAGCGGCCAGCCCCTTAATTTCCGCTATCGCGTCCTCTACCGCGACGGCTGGTGGGAAGCGCCCGAGTTCAACGCCCTCGCCCAGGCTTTCGTCAATTCCCCCCAATGACAAATGACCAATGACCAATGACATTCCTGCCCACCTCTTCCTCGGCCTGGACATCGGCGGCACGAAATGCGCCGCGGTGGTCGGCCGCCGCGACGGACAAATTCTCCATCGAACTCAATGGCCATCCCTCAGCCATCGCGGACCGCAGGCGATGATCGAAGACCTCTGTATCCACGCCCGAATACTGATTCACGACCATCCTTCAATCGTCGCCGCCGGCGCATCCATCGGCGGGCCGCTCGACGCCGAGCGGGGAATCATCCAATCGCCCCCAAATCTCCCCGGCTGGGATAACATCCCGCTCAAGCAAATCATCGCCGATCGCCTGGGCCTTCCGGCTCGCGTCGAGCACGACGCCGCCGCCTGTTGCCTGGCCGAATTCCTCTGGGGCGCCGACCGCGGCGCGGCGCGGCTGGTCTATCTCACCTGCGGCACCGGCTTCGGCGCGGGTTTGGTCTTCGACGGCAAAATCTATCGCGGCTCTGGCGGCAAGAGCCTGGAGATCGGCCACGCCCGCTTCCGTGACGACGGCCCCGAAGCCTTCGGCAAACGCGGCAGCGTCGAAGCCTTCTGTGCCGGCGCATCCCTCGGCAAACTCGCCGCCTGGAAATTCCCCCATCGCTGGCCCACCCCGCCGACTTCCGAAGATTTAGCCAATCTCTGGCGCTCCGGCGACGGCGACGCCGCCGAGGTGATTCAGATCAACGCCCGCGCCGTCGGCGAAGTGGTCGCCAACCTCGCCGATCTTCTCCGCCCCGACGTCGTCTTGCTCGGCAGCCTCGCCCTCTACCTCGGCCCCCCGTGGCTCGAGATTGTCCGCCATCAATTCCGCGTCGAAGCATTGCCCGACACTCTCTGCCGCATCGACCCGGCCGGCCTCGGCGCGCGATTGCAGGATTGCTCCGCGCTTGTCGTCGCCGTTTCCGCTGCTCGGCAATAGGTCAACCGTGTAGCCGGCGGGCTTGCCCGCCGTATTAATTCAAAATCTCGCCGCAAGAACCAAAATATCTCCACATGAGTCACTGCATATCAATAGCTGCCGCTCCAATACCCGACTCCATTCTCTATAGCATCGCCTCGTCGTATCGAGTGACTACAACAGGCCGACCACGGTCGCCTAACGGTCCGGGGTCACCTCCGCACCGCTGCATGCAGAATCCGTGAAATCGCAGTTCGCGACAATAGCTTCTCAGATCGCGAAAGCCTCCGCGACAGTAAATCCTACCTTAAGTTGCCTTTATTAATACAATTTATCTTGATATTTCTCTGTATCGACATATTCTCAGTACGGCAGTTTTCCATGTCGTTTTAATAGCTCGTCACCGGGCCGCGAAGCGTTTGGGCCCCGCCTTGGTCTTTGGCAACAGGTCCGACTTTCACCCACGAAAGGAAAGGGAAAACCATGAATCGCAAAACCATTCCGCTGCTCGCCAGCGGCACATTCAGTTTACGCGCCATGTCCATCATGGCATTGGTCCTGTCGGCGGGAGCGGCACTCACGCCGGCAACCGCTCGCGGACAAATCTTTGTCACGAACTACGGCGGCACAACGATCGGCGAATACACCACGTCGGGAGCCACGGTGAACGCCTCCCTGGTCTCGGGGTTGGATGAGCCATACGGTATTGCCGTGTCTGGATCGGACCTGTTTGTCACGAGCCTTTACGGCGGGACGATCGGTGAGTACAGCACGTCGGGAGCAATGGTGGACGCCTCCTTGGTCTCGGGGTTGAACGCGCCACAAGGCATTGCCGTGTCTGCATCGGACCTGTTTGTCGTGAACGACCCCAACGGCACGATCGGCGAGTACACCACGTCGGGAGCCACGGTGAACGCCTCCCTGGTCTCGGGGTTGGATTACCCGTCGGGCATTGCCGTATCTGGATCGGACCTGTTTGTCGTGAACCAGGTTGCCAGCACGATCGGCGAATACACCACATCGGGAGCCACGGTGAACGCCGACCTGGTCTCGCGATTGGAAGCCCCGGTCGACATTGCCGTGTCTGGCGCGGACCTGTTTGTCACGAACGAGGGTGTTTGGAATGGCAACTACTACGTCAACGGCACGATTGGCGAATACACCACGTCGGGAGCGACGGTGAACGCCTCCCTGGTCTCGGGGTTGGATAACCCGACCGGCATTGCCGTGTCTGGATCGGACCTGTTTGTCACGACCGAGAACGGCACGATCGGCGAATACACCACGTTGGGAGCCACGGTGAACGCCGCCCTGGCCTCGGGCTTGCATTTCCCGCAAGGAATTGCGGTCGTGGTGCCCGAGCCGGCGATTGGGGCGCTGCTGCTGATCGCCGGCGCTGGGATCTCAATGCGGCGACGGCGACGGCAATCGGCGTGACTCAATGGAGTCATGCCTGCCCGATCGGGATTGAATCACGCTTCAAATTGACCTGCTGAAATCCTGGCAGAATCGAGCAAGAGCCCCCACCCCAACCCTCCCTCGGAGTACCCAACAATTTTCATCTTCTCTGTAAGTCCATGGATTTTCATTGGTTGAAAGATTTATTGAACCACAGAGACCACAGAGACCGCAAAGAATTCTCTTGTCAGAAGCGCGCTATAACTGTTGCGCAGGCCCATTTATTTTTGCCCTGATCAATGCCCGTTTTCTCTGCGGTCTCTGTGATCTCTGTGGTTCAATTACACTCTGGAAATAAAGGACTTGCGGCATAGATAAAAAATCTTGGGAGTACCGGGAGAGGGGGAAAAGCTCGCAAACGCTGTAGAAGGAGCGAAGTGCATTTCATCCGTATCCATCTGATTTCTATCT
>JBEKIV010000126.1:0-11243 GCA_050011595.1 Tepidisphaeraceae bacterium | reverse complement strand
GCAACGGGTGATGCGGGGGGTATGACCATGTGCGACGCCTCAGGGGTTCAGTTGCTGGATCGCAAAGTTCAGCGCCGCTGCAAAGCTCGCTTACGCCAGATAGCGCAGGCGATTATTCTCCTTCTGTCGCGGATTCCAACACATACGAGGGTCAATCCTTTACAAGCGTCCAACTGCTGTCTGGGTTGTACTCGGTCATCTGCCGCGCCAGCTCAACGGTATCTGAGCCCAGGTCCTTTTGGTAGACTTTCCCGTTCTGGTTCACAATGAACGTCATGATCCCCGATGATTCATAGTCTGCCGGGAAGGCTACCAGTGCGAAGCCGGCGATCATGTTTCCGTTGATCACATAGTCGTACTTGCCGCCCGGCGCCGCCGCGCCCTGCCGCTTCAACACTCGAAAGTGATATCCATGATAAGGCTGGCGCGGATGGCCGGTGGTCTGTTCATAGCCTTGGGTTGCCGCCGCCGCGAACAAGTGGCCGAATGGGCTTTGCTCCTGGCCGGGGGCTGCGCTCCAGTATAATCCGTCCATATTTCCCGGCGTGCTTAGAATTCTCTGGGCGTATTTGAGCACGCCGCCGCCGTCGCGGTCCATGCCGGCATATTCCCGCTGTGCCTGCACATAGGCTCGGCATAGGTCGATCGTGTCCAGTTCGTTTTCACCGATCCGTCGAGCCAGGATCTCTGTTTTGCCCGCTTCGGTGTCGAAGAACCATTTCCCATCGGGCGTTTTGGTCAGGGGAATCGGAAGGGGCCAATCATCATTGCCGACGTAGATGATGGACGTCGTGTCATCTTGTTTCTGAATCCGGGTGCGCTCGGCGGCGCGGTGGGCGAATTCATTGAACGCATTGGCATCCTCAACCTTGTCGCCGGAAACCAGTTCTTTCCAGGCCGGACCCAGGATGAAATGCACCTGATCATGGTCCTGGGCCTTGACGGCCGTGAGCATGGCATTGAGCGCCTCATCATCGCTGGCGAATAAGGGTTGGCCCTCGCCGGGCTGTCCGGAAATCTGCGTTACCGTTGGGGCCGGCGGCGAGGTTGCCGTGCTGCTGCAACCGATTGCCAGCAGCAAAGCGCAGCCCGCCAGGAGGCCGGCGGCAATCCATCCGATATGTGCGCACGTTCCGGTTTTCATAGATTTCTTCTCGCGATCGTTGTTCGACTGATCCGGTGTTCCAAGCCGTGCCGTTCAATGCCGTGCGGCGATTATTTTCGACCGCCGCCCTTAGGCGCATGCCCGTCTCCGCCCGCGCGCGCTCCCAGCGATGCCCTTCCTCTGGCGCTACCTACGGCCACGGGCCGACCGCCGCCTTCGTTGTGAAACGCCTGGGGATGATGATCGCGGTCGTATCCTCGGTCGTATCCTCCACCGACAACCACCACGCCATCCCACTCGGGACCTTCATCGACATAGCCTACGGCGCAACCGGACAAACCCATCAGCAGGGTCATAGCCATCGGAGCTATTAGCATCATCACGCTTGGTTTGGTTCGTCTCATGTCTGATCTCCAGAGCGCCGGCAACCTCAGCATAGCGGCCCTCGTCCTAATCGTCCTACCGGGAAAAAAGGACACGTTCTTCCGGGGCAACGACCGCAAGCGACTTACCGCCGGGATTCCACAGATGACCGTTGCCGCCGATGCCGAGGCGCTGTTACAGCCGTCCCATGAGCATCAGGATGACCACGATGACCAAGACAACTCCCAAGCCTCCGCTTGGGCCATACCCCCAATTGCGGCTGTAGCCCCATCTGGGTAGTCCGCCGAAAAGAAGAAGGATCACGAGAATTAGTAGTATTAATCCCATAAAAGTCCTTTCGATCTCTAAAAATCGTCACAACGGCACAGGCGGCCGCCTCGATATCCTCGCTCACAGCCAGGACAGATGGCTATTGATTCGGTCGATCAACTGCTTGCTGAGGGCTTCGTCGCCGGTGGCGCCGACATGGATCGTCACCTTGCTGACATTGTCGCCGGCCTGTTCGATGTCGATGGTCACCACGTCGCCTTGCGCGTCCTTGGCGGTCACCTTGCCGTCCACCTTCGTGCCGTTGCCAAGGATGTCCGTGAGTTTCAGATCGTCGGCGGCTTTCTGGGCCGCGGTAGTCACCTTGTCGGGCGAAGAGTTGACATTGGTCGAGTAAACGCCCAAGGTTTCCGTGGCGCCGGGTGATTCCGTCGAGCAGGCAGTTAGATTTGGAAGTAGGACGCCCGCGCTCAGTACGCTCAACGCAAATATGGCCAATTTCATCGTATTTCCTTTCAAAAAGCGCCGTCGCCGCGAAAATGTTTGGGCGTCGGCACAATGCTCCGCAATGATTCGTGTTGCCGAATACCGATCCGGCAATTCAAACTTTTTCAATCGTTTCATGCCATTAATCTTATTGTTGCCGTTTGTCCTTTCGGCCTCCATGCGTTTGCATCTTCACAGGAGGCGGCGTAACCAGGCGTCAGGCGTTTTTGCCTTGCGCGCCGACCAGGACCAGAAGCAGCCCGAACAGGGCCGCCGCGCCGCCGCCGAAGATGTACCAGGCGGTCTCGTGGGTGAATCGCCCGGTAAAAGTGTTGCTTATTTGGTCAGCCGCCGAGTGGGATGCGTTCATGCCGACGATCAACAGTATGACTCCGACCACCAGCAGGACGATTCCGAAAATACGTTGCATGCTCATAACTGGCTCCAATCGAGAAAGAGAACTTCAAATTCCGGGCATCGGTTCAGATTGCATCCGCTGTTGCGAACGACGATCGCAATGACGGAGGGTTGTCGGCGCGTCGGCCGGCGTTCATCAGCAGGTTTCGTGGAAATGCGAATCGCTCCCAGGCGGAACCATGGCACTTGGGGCAACGTGGCGGACCAATGACCGCATCAACGGGCTCAAAGCCGCAGGCGCGGCACTGGAGCCGATAGGGAAACGCCGAGCCTCGCAATCCGCCCGATACGCGGGACTCGGATAATTGCTCGAAAGATCCAAATCGTTCCATCGCAATAGACATTGTCTGCTCCGGTACTGAATCCCCCTGTGATCCTTCTGTGCCTGCAGCGGCTTGGTTGGACGGCGCGCGGCGATTCATTGCGTAACGGGCGGCGCGAGGTCTGTTAGTGAGCCCTCGGGCCGGGCGCTGGCGCGCAATCGCTGCCACACCTCCAAGCGATGGACAGGAACGTCGTTGGCGCCCTCGAAGCCCAAGCGCACTTTGCCCCTGCCAATCTCAAGGACCGTGACCTTGAGCATTTCCTCCGCGCGGCCTGCCGGATCACCAACGACCACCGATTCAGAGTTCCGTCTCGATAAGACCAACATGACAAGCCTCCGTGCTATGAGCGACCGCTCGGTTCACCGAAAAACAAAAAAAGCCGGCGCAAGCGAACACCAGCGGTGTTCAATTGCGTCGGCTTACTCACTAACGGGTCTCGCAGCAGTTGGCTGAGCTACCCTTTATTTAGTCATCCGAGAGCCACGATTTTCTGCCGGGAGCCGATTTATTTAAGGCTCCACTAACATTTAATTATAGTCATCTCAATCAGATAAAGCAAGTACAATTCTTCTTATCCGCTCCATGCCGCTCCGCGCGACAGGTCAAGGTCTCCCAGCTTTTGGCGGTCGGCGCGGTAGTTACGCAGGTAAGAGAGGTTAGCGACGAGCATGGTGAGAGGGCTTCGCCAACGGCTGAGTCCGCCGACGACCCTTCGAAGAATCCGCCACGGCGAGTAGAACCATCGCCACGAATCGTCCATCTCCGCGAGGATCTGGGCCCAGGAGAGGTTCTGAAACCGTGCGACGGGGAAGCTGAGGGTGTAATAGCGCCAATCCTGGGGGAAGCGATTGGCGGCGATGCGGCCCTGAGTCTGCATGTTCTGCCACAACCGGGTGCCGGGCAGAGGCGTGAGGAAGATGGGATTCAGCAGATCGATGGAGTATCGGGCGGCGGCCTTGGCGATGCGTCTGCCGACGCCGGGGGTGTCGCTATCCAAACCCATGATGAAGGAGCCGACGACCAATATGCCGTGGCGGTGGATGCGGGCGACGCTGGCGCGGAGATCGCCGCCCTTGAGGATGTTGTAGCGTTTGCCGATTTCGGCCAGTCCCTCGTCGGAGACCGATTCGAAGCCGATGAAGGCGCCGACGCACCCGGCGCGCGCGGCCAATTCCAGGAGTTGCTCGTCCTCGCCAAAATTGACCGTGACCTGGCAGACCCATTTCTTATTCAGCTTGGCGGCGATCATGGCGCGGAAGAGGTCCTTGGCGCGGTCCAGGTGTTCCGGGCGCGTGCCGATGAGATTGTCGTCCACCACCAGGACGAGGCGTTCGCGGATCTGAGCAAACTCGCGCACGACGGCGTCGATGGGCCGATGACGGTAGCTGCGGCCATTGAAAGCCGACACGCTGCAAAAATGGCAATTCAACGGACAACCGCGCGTGGTCTGGATGGAGCCAAAGGCATAGCCATCGGTCAGGAGATCGTGCCGAGCCGAGGGAACGGACTCCAGATCGACGAATTTTCCCTCGTAGAGCGTGCGGAGCGAGCCTTGCGCGACGTCGGCCAGGACGGTGGGCCAGATGGTTTCAGCCTCGCCCTTGACCACGGCATCCACGTTTGCCAACGCCTCTTCGGGACACATCGAAGCATGAATTCCGCCCATGACCACGGGTACGCCGACCCTCCGGAAGACAGACGCGATTTCATAGGCGCGAGGCGATTGCGAGGTGAAAGCCGTGATGCCGACGAGGTCGGGCCTGGGCAGGCGCGAGTAATCGGGCACGGAGAGGTTTTCGTCGAGGATGGTGACGTCCCATTCGGCGGGCGTCGCGCCGGCGAGGACCATCAATCCCAACGGTTTCCATACCCGATATCTGCGCCAGCGGCTCGGCTGGGACATGCTGACCAAGGGGTTGCCTGGGTTGATGAGATAGAGGCGCATGCCGTCAATCCTCAGGAGGCCGCGCCCCACCGCCGCCAACCGTGCCAGACCGCCAGGGCGACGACCGCCGCGATAGCGGCGAACATGAGGCTCTTGGCGTTGAATCCGGTCACGGCGCTTCCACTGAACAGACTGTAAAGCCAGCCGCCGATCAACGCCCCCGCAGCGGCCAGGTAGATGCCCATTTTAGGGTCGTCTCCTCGCAAGTTGACGAGCTTAGAGGCAATGAACCCGGCAATCAACCCCAACACGATCCAACCGGCGACGCCAAGCAACATGGTACATCTCCTTTGCGAAACGGTGCTTCGGAAAACAAAAAAGCCGACACAGGCGAATCCCGAGGTTTCGGGAATCAATTGCGTCGGCTTACTCGTTAACGGGTCTCCCGGCCATTGGCCGAGTTACCCCTTATTTAGTCATCCGAGGACTTGGATATTCCGCGGCGAGCTGATCTATGCAACGCCGCTTGAAGGTTCATCATACGCCTAGGGGACGGGAAAGCAAGACTATTGGCGGAATAATTGGTATATTGCACATCACTGATGAAGACCCAGGGCGAAATCGAAAGCGCCGTTGCGGAGGGCATGAGCCGCTTCGAACAGGAGTATATGGGCCGGGGACCGAAAGACATTCGCGCACATCTGATCGATAATCTGCTGGTGGTCCGGCTCAAAGGCGTTTTGACCGCGGCGGAGCAGCATCTGGTCAAGACACTGGCGGCCGAGAAAGGCAGAGACCTGCTCAAGCAGGTGCGGACCCATTTGATTGAGACGGCGCGGCCGACCATGGAGGCGATGGTACAGGGCATCACCGACGTAAAGGTCGTGAGCCTGCATCATGACATCAGTACAATGACCGGCGAAGAGGTCGTGATTTTCACCCTGACTGAGTCGCCATTGTTCCGAGAGACGAAGAAAAAATAGGGCTTATTTTCACGATTTCCTCGATTGTTCGATATTGACCGTTGCCATTTCGCGGTCGGGGTTCTAGGGTGTGGAGAAGTGCGGGAGCCGATGGGTTCCGCATGATGAATAAATACAAGCCGTCGGACGACTAAATAAAGGGCAGCCCGGTTCGCCGGGTGGCCGGTTGAAGAGTAAGCCGACGTGGTTGAATCCCGAAGCCTCGGGATTTGATCACGTCGGTTTTTGCTTTTGGCGAGAGCGCGTTTTGAAATGAAGAGGACGACCCTCAACAAGAAGGATCGTCAGGGTGCTTCCTTACAGATGGTGAACAATCCATCAAGGAGACGCGGATGATTCGGCTACTGGGCATACTCGTAGTGGTGTTGTTTGTGGTGGCGGGCATTGGATATTACCGCGGCTGGTTCCATGCGGAATCACATGATACCAACGGCCAACGCTCCGTCACCTTGACGGTGGACAAGGACAAGCTCGACCAAGACAAGGCCAGCGCGCAACAACAAGTGCAGGATTTGTCGCATAAGTAAGCAGAACCTTTAACGGTACGGAGGCCTTTATGATCCGCATGCGCTCTCTTTCTTTGCCCCTTATGTGGGCGCTCGCTCTGGCGATTTTGAGCGGTTGCGCGACCGATCGATCGAGCAACATCCCCGCGAATGCAATTGTCGCCAGTTCGGGCAACGATCATCTTTCCTACACGGCGCCGTCGTTTGGCAGGATCTGGGTATACGATGTGACCAACGATCGCATCGATTATTCCGGTCCGATAGCAATGAATGAGGAGGTCAAGGTCGAGCCGAGCAACTTCTCCGTCAAGATCGATGACCGCGTTGTCGCGGACAAGCTGGCCCAAGGCGCTCAGCATCGCATTTATTTTCTGCCTGCATAGTAAACCCCGGCGTCGTAATCCAGCCAGGCGACAACGTAGGATGCGCTGCAACCTGTGGAACGGCCGGCATCGTCATTACGAGGAGTCAGGGGACATGGCTCAGGGCGGGCATTTTGACGGCAAATTCCATGGGCGACGGGCAACATCCCGACTGGCATCGATCGGTTTGCTTTTTAGAAAGGCCGCGTCGGAATGGTGTGGGGACAACGCCCTGCGGTGCTCAGCAGCGGTCTCCTTTTATGCCGTTTTGTCCCTGGCGCCGCTGTTGGCCATCGTCATCCGGGTCATGGGCATCGCCCACGCCAGGCAATTTGCCCGCGAACAGATCATCAAACAGACCACAAACCTGATGGGCGCGCAGGTTGCCGACGCGATCAAGCCAATCATCGAAAACAACGCCACCCAGAACAGCGGCTATCTGGCAACGGCAATCAGCACCGTTATTCTGCTATTTTCCGCCACCAGCGTCTTCATTGAGTTGCAGAATTCGATGAACGGCATCTGGGGCGTGGAATTCAACGCACGCAAGACAAATCGCGCACAACGGGCGGTTCTTACGTTTATCCGCGCCCGGCTGCTGTCGCTGGCGATGGTCTTTGGCCTTGGATTTCTGCTCGTCCTATCCATGTTCATCAGCGGAATTCTCACGGCCTTCCAACAGCGCATCGCCGACGCGGATCGATGGCCGGCCTATTTCGCCGGTGTCGCGATTTCCTGGACTGTGGAATTCATCCTGTTCGGCGTCCTGTTCAAGTTTCTGCCGGACGTGCAACTGAGATGGAAAAATGTCTGGCATGGGGCGTTGATCGCCACCCTCCTGTTTAGTGCCGGCAGGTTTGGGCTGGCGATTTATTTCAAATATGCCCGCATCCACAACGTATATGGCGCGGCCGGGTCGTTGGTGGCGGTATTAACTTGGATTTACTACTCGTCTTTCAGTTTCTTCTTTGGGGCGGAATTCACAAAGGTCTGGACGCGGCGATACGATCCGAGTCACGCATCGTCCAGCCAACGCATACAACCGCTTATTTCCTAGCAGCCCGTGATAGTGAACGGTCTATGTCATGACGTTGGCGCGTTGCGCTGCTCCCGGCGCGGGAGCGTCGGCGTCGCGGATCAGCAGCGGCTGGATCATCTGATGAATCATGGGCACGGCGTTTTGGAACCCGTCAACCAGCCGGACATCCGCCGCGCCTGCCAGTCGCTTTTGCGTCTTTTCCAGGTCGTCCTTGGCATTCCATATTCCGACCAGGAGCAAAATATGCGGAAATTTTTCGCGAATTCGCTTGCAAAGATACCGCGCGTGGACAGTAGCGCCCGGCGGCAAAGCGGAGACGACGACCACGTCCGCCTTTAACTGGGAAATCATGTCAACTCGTTCGCTGGCCAGCGTTGTCGCCGAGACGTTTGTAACGCTATAGCCCAGCTCATGCAGGAGGTTTGCCAGCATCAGGCCGGCAATTTCATCAGCCTGATCGCGCGCCGGCAGGCAGACGATGCGCACGACGCAATTCTGCGGTACGGCCAGGGGCTGGCCGGGCAGCGGGTTGTTTGCCGGCGGCCGGTGATGCGCTTCCACCTGGTCCTTCATCGCCTGCGAAACGTTATTCCAGCGACTTTCGTCCAGGACTCCACGGCGGTAGTCCCTCTCGGTCATCTCCAAAGCCGGAAGCATGATCTGGCTGTAAAGCTCTTGCGAGGAGCGCGTCGCTTCGAATTCTTCGAGCAGGTCCTCCGCCTCTTCGGGATCATCCGCCAGGAGACGCTGGTAATAGCGTTCGTGGGGAGCGAGGACCGGCTGGTCGCCGAGCAGAACATCCAAAAACGCCAGTTGCGGCACATATTTTCCCGCGACGGCCAGGAGGACGGTGAGCGGCGTTGAAAGCAGCAGCCCGGCCAAGCCCCACAGCCAGGTCCAAAAGACCGCGGCGATCAGGATCGCCAGCGGCGACACGCCCGTGCGGGAGCCGAACAACAGCGGCTCAACCGCGTTGCTGGCCAAGAGTTCCACTAGAGCGAACAATCCGAGGGTCAGAAACGGCCGCGCCGCATAATAACCGTCGGGCACCACGAACGAGAGGACGATCGGAAACGCCGCTCCGATCCAAACGCCCAGATAGGGTATGAATCGCAACAATGCACACAGCAAGCCCCACAGCGGGGCGTTGGGAATATGGATGAGGTAAAGGCCGAGGCCCACGACGATGCCATAGGCGCCGTTGACGCCGGATTGGGCGATCAGATAACGGCTGATGCGCGTGGCGGCATCGTCCAGGGCCCGCGTCGTGAGGGTCAACTGACCATGGCCGACCAGACGGATGATCCGGTCGCGGATGTCTTCGCGCTGGATGAGCATGAAGACCACGAAAACGATGACGATCACCAACTGGGCCATGGGCGAAACGAACTGAAGCGCGGTGGCGAGGGTCTTGAAAATGCTGCCGGTCTCCGGCGCGGGGGCGATCGACACGGTGATGGGATTCCGCTCGGTGCCCCGGGTCAGCCATGACGCGGGGGCGGCGCTTTGGTCGGGCTGCGTGGCAGCGACGTCCTCGGCCATTCGGTTGATCGTGCGTGATGCCGTGGCCAACGCCCCGTGGCCCAAATAGCTATGCACGCTCTGAATCTTGTGCTCGATGTCTCCCTGGTACTCCCCCAGCTTGATCGCCAGATCGGTCGCCTGATTCGAGATCAGCCAGCCGATGCCGCCCAGGATTGCAAACGACAGGGCGACGACGACGAGTACGGCGGGAACGCGCGGCAGGCGAAAGCGCTCAACGCGCCGAACGAGCGGCGCCAGCAGGAACGTCAGCAGCAACGCCACTGCCAACGGAACCAGCACGTCCCGCGCGAAATACAACCCCGTGACAATGATGCAGGCGGATGCCAGGGCAACGATGCGACCGGACTTTGGACCCGCGTCCGATTGGGCCATGAATTCGATTCTAAGTCGCCGGGCGCCGCCGGGGAGGGTGCAAAATTATTGCGTAACGTTATAAAGGTTCCATGCGGAGGAAATTCTGGAAAGGCCTTCTCCTCTTCGCCTGCGCCCTGGCGCTAGGCGGTTGCTCGTCAACCCCAAAACCCCCTTCGGAAAACGGCGGCCTGTTTCGCCAGCACAATGAAGGCTATAGCCTGCTCTACAAGCTCCTGAAGGATGAAAGCGACGTGGGGGAAATCTTCATTATCAAAAGTGCCGACGAGCCGGTGAAAAGCGTCGTCAAGGAAATCGGCATCGCCTGTCAAGCGGCATGCAAACAGATGGATGAGTTTCCCAAGCAGAACAACCGAATCGAATATGACGTGCCGGACCTGCCGTACATGGAGCAGCGGAGCCGGGATTTGCAGGCGGGGGACGATGAGAAGGCGCTGCTCACTTCCAGCGGGAAGGAATTTGAGCGTCGGCTGATCTTCACGCAGGCCGAGGCGACAAACTACGCCATGCAGTTGTGCAAAGCCTTGGATGAGAAGGAAACCGATCCTGGCCGCAAGAGTTTTCTGGAGAACCTGGCGAAGCAGTGCGGGGATTTTCACGAATGGCTGATGAATCTTCTGGCCGTTCAATCGTGAGCAAGGGGGGAACGCCTCTGAATTTCCGCATCGAGCAATGTCAATTAGTTGATCGAGGCGTCCAAGGCGCCGGGAACCGAAGCGGCCACATCATTGCCGACGTTAGAAGAAATAGGACTTTTTTCGCGGTTTGGGGCGAAAACACGATATTGTCTATTGCTATCTCCCGGCCACGGTCGTAGGTTATAGGCTGATGCGGAGGCTAATGAGTCCTGCATGATGAATAAAAGCAAGTCGTCGGACGACTAAATGAAAGGCACCCCGGTTCGCCGGGAGGCCAGTTGCGGAGTAAGCCGACGTGATTGAATCCCGAAGCCTCGGGAATCAATCACGTCGGTTTTTTTTCGCCGATGGCGAAGGCAGGTTTCGAAAATGAAACCGGACACACCGCTGAACGAAGTGGTCGAAAACGACCTGGCGGGTTCGTCCTGAACAACAACCCGAGAGGTTATGCCGGCGAATCGCAAGATTCGCCGGCAAACCTCTCTCCTTTAACGATGCGGGGCGGCATGAACCCCCGGAAATGAATGCGATGCTTCAACCCAACCCAACGATGGCGCAGCAAATTGCCCAAGCGGCAACTGCATTCCAGCAGCAACGGACGGGCCACATGCCCAAATCGGTGAGCGTGGTGCTCAGCGGAGACACGCTGGTGGTCACGCTGCTTGGGGCATTGTCGCCGGCCGAGCAGGCCATGGCACGAAGCCCGGAAGGCGCCGCCAAGGTGCAGGAGTTTCACCGGGAGTTGTTTCAAAGCGCCTCGGACACGCTCCGACGGGAAATCAAGCGGATCACCGGAGTGGAAGTGCAGAAAGCCAGCGCGGAAGTGGACCCGACGACTGGCACCGTCGTGCAGGTGTTCACGACCGGCACGATGGTGCAGGTATTCCTGCTTGCCTCGAAAGTGACCTCGAGCAATTGGAGCGAAAGC
>JBEKIV010000125.1:0-11330 GCA_050011595.1 Tepidisphaeraceae bacterium | reverse complement strand
GAGATGTGTTTATGGGATTGTTGGAGTCGATTCACGTTCCGACGGACATTCGTCGTCTTTCCATGGACGAGTTGACGACCCTTGCCGCCGAAATTCGCGATCGTATCGTTCAATCGGTCAGTAAAAACGGCGGCCACCTCGCCAGTAACCTCGGCGTTGCCGAGCTTACTATCGCCTTGCATTATGTTTACGACCTCGGCCCCTTCCCAACCGGGCCGGACTGGCTCCTCTGGGATGTCGGCCACCAGTGCTACGCCCACAAAATGCTCAGCGGCCGGACCGCGATGTTCCCAACCTTGCGAAAAAGGGGGTCCATCGGTGGATTCCCCAACCCCGATGAATCCCCCTACGACCTCTTCGCTGTCGGACATGCCGGCACTGCCATCAGCACCGCCGTAGGAATGGCCCGCGCCGGCGATCTGATGCACAAGCCCGGCAACGTCATCGCCGTCGTCGGCGATGCTTCCATCGTCAACGGCCTGGCCTTTGAGGGGTTGAACAATGCCGGCACCCTCCGCCGGCAACTTCTGGTCGTCCTCAACGACAACGGCATGAGCATCAGCCAGCCCCAGGGCGCCTTGAGCCAATATCTCGAACGCGTCCGTGTCAGCACCACTTACGGCGAAGCCAAACGGCTGGCTGAGAAATTCATGGGACGCCTGCCCCTCACCGTCGGACACACGGTCGAGCAGGTTTGGCGGCACGTCTCCGACGGCGTCAAGAGCGCCATCTGGCCCGGCCAAATCTTTGAAACTCTCGGACTGAAGTATTTCGGCCCCGTCGACGGCCACGATATTCCCGGCCTCATCGACTTGCTCGCCGAGATCAAGCACGTCCAGGCTCCCGTGCTCCTGCACCTGAAAACCGTCAAAGGCAACGGCTACGAGATCGCCAGTTCCGAGCCGACACGCTTCCACAGCCCCTCGGCTTTCCAGGTCAACGGTTGCCGCGTCGAGATTCTCAAAGGCCCCGGAAAATCCTGGACCACCGCCTTCGCCGATGCCATGATCGCCCTGGCAAAAAAAGACCGCCGCGTCGTCGCCCTCACCGCCGCCATGCCCGACGGCACCGGCCTTTCCAAATTCGAAAGCCAAATCCCCGACCGCTATTTCGACACCGGAATTTGCGAGAGCCACCTCACCGCCATGGCCGCCGGAATGGCCAAGGCCGGCATGCGGCCCTTCGCCGCAATCTATTCCACTTTCCTCCAGCGGGCCTTCGACCAGGTCTGGCAGGAAGTCGCCCTCAACCATCTGCCCGTCTGCTTCTGCATGGATCGCGCCGGCTACGTCGGCGACGACGGCGCGGTGCATCATGGTTTCATGGATCAGGCCTTCCTGCGCCCTCTGCCGGGAATCGTCCTGATGGCCCCCAGCGACGAGGCCGAACTCAACCGAGCCCTTCGCCTGGCATTGTCCCTGGAAACCGTCACCGCTATCCGATATCCGCGCGACAACGTCCCGGCCAGGAATTTCGAGGAAGTGATCGATCCCTCGCTTCAGCCCGACGCCGGCCGGGAATGGCAGGTCGGCCGCAGCCGCGTGCTCCGCGACGGCGCCGACGCCACCCTCATCGTCTACGGCGCTCTGGCCGAGAATGCCATGTTCGCCGCCGCCGAATTGGCCAACGACGGCCTCGACGTTGAAGTCATCGACGCCCGATTCTGCAAGCCCGTCGATGCCGAGATGCTTTGGCGCGTTCTTCGACCCGGACATCCTGTCTTGACGGTTGAAGATCACTCCCTGCAAAACGGCTTCGCCTCCGCCGTCATCGCCCATGCCGTCGCCCACGGCCTGCCGACGCGAGATATCTCTTGCCTGGGCATGCCCGACCGCCTCATCGCCCATGCGACGCGTAAACAGCAGCTTGCCGAAGTTGCCCTCGACCCGGCCGGAATTGCCCAAAGCGTCCGCGACGCGATTCGCAAAGCGCAGACCGTCCCCTCCGAACCCGCCAAGCCGACCGTGGAGGTGTCGGTGCGAAACATCAGGAATAAAACAGCGCTGGCGGGGCAGGAAGGTTAAAGGCCGATCTTATTTGCCTCAAAGCCGCGGGATTGCCATCCCGCGGTCCTCGAACGCCGCACCAATATCTTCGCCGTATCGCGTCTGTTGAATTCGCCGCAAAAATACGGTAATTTGTCTCTCGCGGCCAAAATGGTGCACTTCTCTGTCACGCGTTCATCGCGGAAGGAGCCTTTATGATCGTCTTCGTGGTTTATCTTGCGATAATCGTTCTAAGCATCGCCGGTATGTGGAAAACATTCGAAAAAGCGGGCCAGCCGGGATGGGCCGCCATTATTCCGATCTACAATGTCATCGTCATACTCCAAATCGTCGCAAAGCCCCTGTGGTGGATCATCCTCTTCTTTATTCCCGTCGTGAATTTCGTGATCGCCATCTTGGTTATGATCGAATTGGCCAAGGCATTTGGCAAAGGCGCCGGCTTCGGCGTGGGGCTGGCGCTTCTCGGGTTCATCTTCTTCCCAATCCTGGGATTCGGCGATGCGCAATTCGCCGGCGGCGCTCCACCGGCGCCGACCGCCCAATGAGATTTTGGCGGAGTTTGTGGAGATTTGCAGGCGGCCTAATCGGCCGCCTTTTTATTCCATTCTTTTCAGCAAGCCGGTCGGCGGGAATATCCGGCGTTTCCGTCACGTCCTGGATTTCCCGTCCGGATTCCTTGGATTAATATAGGAGGCTGGTTTTCCGAGGAACGGTCCATGAGTTGGTCCTTTCGCCGCCACGTTCTTGGTTGTTTTTGTGTTTTGATCGCAACGGCATCCTTTGCCGACCCGCCCGAATCGATCAACCTGCGAAAAACCGTCGTCGTCCAGGTTGTCGCCCAGGCCAAGGCGGCCGTGGTGAACATTTCCACCACCAAGATCATCCGCCGCTGGGTCAGTCCGTTCGGAAACGATCCATTTTTTCAACAGTTTGGACAGGTCCAAGACGTGCCCGCCAATTCGCTGGGCAGCGGATTCATCATCCACCCGGACGGTTACGTCGTGACCAACAATCACGTCGTCGATCGGGCGACCGAGATCACCGTCGAACTCGATGATGGCCGAAAGCTCCCGGCTGAACTGGTCAGCACCGATTCCGAAGCCGATCTGGCGCTGCTTAAGATTTCCGGCAAGCATCCGTTTCCCACTCTCACGCTTGGCGACAGTTCCGATTTGATGATCGGCGAGCCGGCCATCGCCATTGGCAATCCCTTCGGATACAGCCACAGCGTCAGCACCGGAATCGTCTCGGCGCTTCACCGCGATCTGAACGACGTGGAGAACAAGGAAAACCTCGGCAATCTCATCCAGACCGACGCCGCGATCAACCCCGGCAACAGCGGGGGGCCGTTGCTGAATGCCTACGGCCAGGTCATCGGCATCAACACCGCCATCCGTTCCGACGCCCAGAACATCGGCTTTGCCATTGCCGTCAATCGCCTGCGCGATTTGATCCCCCAGCTCATGGACCCCGCCCAGGTGCGAAAGTTGGATATCCCCGTCAAGCTCAAGGAACGCCGCCAGATTTCCCCGCCGGCGAACGTCACCGCCAGGATCGTCACCGAAGACGGCTCGCAGATCGTTCGCGACATCAATGGCATCCGGCCCCGGAACATCGTCGATGCCTACGATTTGCTCTTGTCCGCCCAGGCCGGAAATGAGATCGCCATCGAATTCACCGACGGCAAATCGCTCCATCTCGTTCCCTCGCCCACGCCGCTACCCGATGCGGTCTTGCAGGCCAAGGCCAAGCTGGGGCTCACGGTTGAGCAGCTCACCCCCGAACTCGCCCAGCGGTATCATCTGAATCAAAACCAGGGAATATTCATCGACGCCGTCGCCAGGGACAGCCAGGCCGAGCGCATCGGCATTCGGCCGGGCGACATCCTGGTTCAACTGGGCAATTTCCGGATTTCCACGTTGGACGACTTGGCGGCCGTGCTGAATCGCCTGCCGCAATCCGTCCGCCTCCGCATCGCCGTGATCCGCGACGACCAGCTTGCCAGCGGAGTGCTGGATTTGGGGAAGGAAGAACAATGAAAATCCGAAATCCGAAATCCGAATGACGAATCAAATCCGAATGCCCCAATGACGAAACAATCATTCGGACATTCGTCATTCGGGCTTGATTCGTCATTCGGATTTCGGATTTCGGGTTTTCGCTCATGCGTGTCGTGATCGCTCCCGACAAATTCAAGTCTTGCCTCAGCGCCGCCAAGGTCGCGCACGCAATGGCCGCCGGCGCACTCCGTGCCGATCCGCGATCCGCGATCGACCTCTGTCCCATGGCCGACGGCGGCGAGGGAACCGTCCAGGCCTTGGTGGCCGCCACCGGCGGCCGATTCGTCACCCGCAGGGTCACCGGACCTTTGCCGCAAATGAAAGTCGAGGCGCGCTTCGGCCTCCTCGGAGACGGCAAAACCGCCGTCATCGAAATGGCCGCCGCCAGCGGACTCGCCCTGCTCCGGCCCCAAGACCGCGACCCCGCCCGCACCACGACCTTCGGCACCGGCGAGTTGATGATGGCCGCCGCCAAAATCGGCGCCACCCGCATCATCCTCGGCATCGGCGGCAGCGCCACTGTCGACGGCGGGATCGGCTGCGCCCAGGCCTGCGGTTTGCCCGTCATCCTTGAGGACGGCCAGGTCCCGGCCCCCGGCGAACCCCTCGTCGGCGCGGACGTCGGGCGCGTCGTCCTGATCAAGCATGGCCGCGGAAGCCCGATGGGGAAAATCCGCATCGAAGTCGCCTGTGACGTTGCCAATCCCCTTTGCGGCGACGACGGGGCCGCCGCCGTCTACGGTCCCCAGAAAGGCGCCACTGCCCAACAGGTTCGCGAATTGGATGCGGCCCTTTGGCAACTGGCCCGCCGCAACGGCAAACTCGAGCAGGCCAATCTGCCCGGCGCCGGAGCGGCGGGGGGGCTGGGCTTCGCCATGGCCGCGTTCTTCGGCGCCCAACTCAAACGCGGCGTCGAGATCGTCATGGACGCGGTGGGCCTTCGCCGACGTCTGGCCGGCGCGGATTTATGTCTCACCGGCGAGGGGAGGCTGGACCGTTCGAGCCTGAGCGGCAAGGTGGTCGTCGGCGTGGCGCGCTCGTGCCGTGATGCACAAATCCCCTGCATTGCCCTGGCCGGATCGATCGAGCCTGGGGTCGATTTCGGCTTCGAGGCCGTCAAGATCGCAGACGATTCGATGACGCCGGAACAATCCATTCAACAGGCCACAAAACTGATCGCCGACAAGACAGACAACATCCTGCGAAGCCGGCAATGACGGACGGGATACCGGCCTTTTAGCGGCCGCGTTTACGCGGCGCGTCGCTCTGCGAAGTGCGTCATGATCGGATCACGGCAGCGGGCGCGTCGTCGGCGCCCCCGGAACCTCGGCCGCGAGGACCCAGCTTGCGACATCCCAGAATTGACCGCCGTGCTTTTGCTGAGCGGGTGGCAGGTTGGACCCGTCGCCGTTGTAAAAGCTATATTCCGGCTGGTCCACGCGGAAGAACATCCCATCGGCCGAATTACACCGAACGTACACCAATGGCCGGTCCGAACCGTCCGGCAGGCCTCCTTTGATCAGGACATATCCGAAGGTTTGCTTGCCGTCGCCCCAGGGATCTTTCGGCAAGCCGCCGGGCAACATGGATGCCAATTCTCCCGCCGAGTTGGGCCATCGCTTTTGTTCGAAATAAAAGAGGTGAGATGCCAGCGACATGGCCGCGAAGGTGCGTCCCGCGTTGACCCGGCGAAAGGTCTCCTTCAGGCCGGCGGCATCTTTTGAACCCTGCGGAGGGTCCGACTTTAGAATCTGGGCGAGTCGGGTTTCGGAGCCAGCCTGATCCATTAGCGCGGCTATCAACTTGTTTGCCGAAGTGACCGGCAGCGCATCGCTCTGCTGACCATCCGTCACGAGAGCAATATTCGAGGAGATGATCATCAGTCTATACATTGCCAGCGCGGTGCATCCGTCACCGACGAGATTATTGATAAGAGCCCGGTGCGGGTTCGTGTCCAGAAGATCGGCCATGTGCAGGATGTCGTGAATGGTATCGACGGCCTCGGCGTCGTGGCCATGCTCGTGTTCGTACAACGCGGCATCGCCCAGTTCGTTGGCGAGCGCCCGGAGGGGATTTAGGTACTTGATGTCTCTGCCACTTGGCCAAGTGGCGATGTCAACCGCAGCCGCCTGCCGGGCGAGATCGCGCGCCGGCCGGTTCTGCTCCCACGCCTGCCGCTCTCGTGTCTCCCAGGCGTCTCCGAAGGGGGGATAAAGTGGATATACGTCGTTGGAAGCGGCGGGGCAATCAACTTTGATCAACGCCGCGGCGCGCAAGTATATGTCGGCCGCGTTGGCTTGGCCGCCGGCGGGCGCGGCGGAGGCGACCGGCGCGATGGGCGCGGCGGAGGCGACCGGCGGCGGGGCGGCCGGCATGTTTTCCGAGCCGCTCGACCATACATAGGATTTGATGACAAAAAAAGCGGCCCCCGCCATGACCAAAAACAGCACAATCGCCGCCAGCACCCCGAGTTTTCGCTGATCGGCCATGGCCCATCATTCCTTTCCGCACCCTGATTCTAACGACAACCTCATATTGATAGACTACGACGCGGCAATAAATTCCGCGGGAGGAAGAAAAATGTTCCAATCTCCGCCTCGGCTTTCGGCTTTGGCTAAGCCGGGCCGCGGGTGAATTTGAACGCGTGCTTCGCCGCATCCATGTCGATGGCGATCGTGTCCCCTTCCCCGAATTCCCCGGCCAGAATTTTGCCGGCGATGGGGTTCTCGATCCGCTGTTGAATCACCCGCTTCAACGGCCGCGCGCCGTAGGCCGGGTCGTATCCCTCTTCCGCCAGCAGCTTCACCGCCGCCGGAGTCACCGATAATTTCAGACGCCGATCGCCCAGCCGCTTGCGCAGATGGTCGATCTGCACGTCCACGATCCGGCCGATCTGATCTTTCGACAACGAATGGAACAGAATCGTCTCGTCGATCCGGTTGAGGAATTCCGGACGGAAATGATCCTTCAGCAGCGATTTGACCGCCGCCTCGATTTCCCACGGCTCGGCCTGTTTTTCGGCCAGCTTTTGGATTTCCGCGCTGCCCAGGTTGCTGGTCATGACGATCACCGTATTCTTGAAATTCACGGTTCGGCCCTGCCCATCCGTGAGCCGGCCGTCGTCCAGAACCTGGAGCAGAACGTTGAACACGTCGCGATGCGCCTTTTCGATTTCGTCGAAAAGGACGACCGAGTACGGCCGCCGCCGCACCGCCTCCGTCAGCCGGCCGCCTTCCTCGTAACCGACGTAACCCGGCGGCGCGCCGATCAGCCGCGCCACCGAATGCGGCTCCATGAACTCGCTCATGTCGATCCGCACCATCGCGTTCTCATCGTCGAACAAAAACTCCGCCAATGCCTTGCAAAGTTCCGTCTTGCCAACGCCCGTCGGGCCGAGGAAAAGGAAGCTTCCGATCGGCCGATGCGGATCGCCCAACCCCGCGCGATTCCGCCGCACGGCGTTCGACACCGCCTGCACCGCTTCCTCCTGCCCGATCACGCGCTTCCCCAGCCGCTCTTCCATCTTCCTCAGCTTGTCCCGCTCCCCCTCCAGCATCCGGCTCACCGGCACGCCCGTCCACCGGCTTACCACCTCCGCGATCTCCTCGGCCGTCACTTCGTCCTTCACCATTGCCTGCCCCGACTTCTGCAAATCCCGCAAACGCTGATTGGCCTGTTCGGCCTTCCGATTCAACTCCCGCATCTCGCCGTACTGAATCCGCGCCGCCACCTCCAAATTTCCCTGGCGCTGCGCCTGTTCCAGCTCCACCTGCTTGTTATCCAACTGTTCCTGGAGCTTTTTGATCGCCCGCATCGCGCCCACTTCGTTCTCCCAGCGCGCGGTCAGCTTCGTGTTCTCCTCCTGCAAACCGGACAATTCCTTTTCGGCCTTGGCCCGCTGTTGTTGCGAGGCCGGGTCCTTCTCCCGCCGAAGCGCTTCCAGCTCGATCTGAAGCTGCATGATCCGCCGACGGATTTCGTCCAGTTCCGCCGGCATCGAATCGTTTTCAATCCGCAGCCGGCTCGCCGCTTCGTCGATCAGGTCGATCGCCTTGTCCGGCAGGAACCGATCCGTGATGTACCGATCCGACAAAACCGCCGCCGAAACGATCGCGTTGTCCGTGATCCGCACGCCGTGATGCGTCTCATACCGTTGTTTCAGACCTCGAAGGATCGCGATCGTGTCCTCCACGCTCGGTTGCGAAACCACGATCGGCTGGAACCGGCGCTCCAGGGCCGCGTCTTTTTCGACGTGCTTGCGATATTCATCCAGCGTGGTCGCCCCGATGGTTCGCAGCTCGCCCCGCGCCAAAGCCGGCTTCAGCAGGTTGCCGGCATCCATCGAACCCTCCGCCCTGCCCGCCCCCACGACCGTGTGCAACTCGTCGATGAACAGGATGATCTGCCCGTCGCTGCCGGTGACTTCCTTGATGACCGCCTTGAGCCGGTCCTCGAATTCGCCCCGATATTTCGCCCCGGCGACGAGCGCCCCCATGTCCAACGCCACGATCCGCTTGTTCTGCAAAACGCTCGGCACGTCGCCGTTGAGCATGCGGATCGCCAGCCCCTCGACGATGGCCGTCTTGCCCACGCCCGGCTCGCCGATGAGCACGGGATTATTTTTCGTCCGCCGCGACAGAACCTGCATCGTTCGCCGGATTTCCTCGTCCCGGCCGATCACCGGATCGATCTTTCCCTGCCGCGCCATCTCGATCAGATCGCGCCCGTACCGCTGAAGGGCCTGGTATTTGTCCTCGGGGTTCTGATCGGTCACGCGCTGCCCGCCCCGGATTTCCTTCAGCGCCGACAAAATCGCGTTGTGATTCACCCCGCTCACGGAAAGAATCTCTTTCGCTTCGCTCTTCACGTGCGCCAGCGCAAGCAGCAGATGCTCCGTGGAAATGTATTCATCCTTCAGCCGGTCGGCTTCCTTCTCGGCCTGGTTGAAGACATCGTTCAGCGCCCGGCTCGGCCCCGTCTGGGTTCCCGTGGCCTTGGGCAACCGATCAAGCTCGTCCGAAACGATCTTGCGCAGACGATCCGGGTCGGCCCCCAGCTTCTGCAACAGGGGATTGAACACTCCATCGGTTTCGGAAAGCAGAGATGAGAGCAGATGCAGCGGCGTGATCTCCGCATGGTTCGATTCCTGAGCGCTCTGCTGGGCGCGTCCGAACGCTTCCTGGGCCTTGATGGTCAGCTTGTCAAATCGCATGGTATCTCCGGCCCACAAAAGCAAATCGAAGGCCAGGAGGGCCATATTCGCATCATGTTGAGCGGACGATAGTTACGAAGAACACCTCCGGATCGAAGAGAGTCCAAACTGCAAATTTGGCAGCTTTCGGAGCCCCGCATGTACATGCGGGGCTTCGGGGGGTAGCGCGTACTCAAATCGGAACCCGTATTAAACCCTCTTTACCCTTTCCGCGTGTCGCAAAAGCGGGACAATTTTTCTGGGTTTGCGTCAGAAAATGTCCCACTCGAGCCAAAAATGTCCCATTCCCTCCCCCCCTCCCCCTTCGCTGCGCGAGAAAGTGGAGCAGGGGAGCAGTAGAGCAGTAGATGGGGAGGGAGAGGCAAAATATACCACTACCGACATACATCCCAAACAATAACCTAACTGTTGCCGGCTCGCAAGGAAAAAATTCGAGGCTAATTTGTTCGCTACTCGGAGAGTGGAATGGGGAGGAAGGCAGCCTGTCGGGTAAACCGCTCACGTCCCGGTTCGCGTCCCGGTTCGCGTCCCGGTTCGCGTCCCGGTTCGCGTCCCTGAATTAAGCCTTCGGTGCGGGCGATTTGGCCGAGCGACGCGAACCGGGACGGCGACGCGAACCGCGACGCGAACCGGGACGTGAGCGCTTTACCCAGCGGATCGCCGTAACTGTTTACCGTTATCGCATTAAACCATCCGGTTTCCCGGCCGTTTTTCGACGTCGAGGTGCTGGGTGACGAAATCGAAGATGGTGCATCGTGGTGTTTTTGCGGACGATTCCAGCACGGTAAACAGTTACTTCATCGGTTCAACTTCTCGCCATCGCTCCCGGCTTGCGTTTGAATTGGCGCAACCACGTGGCCGGGCGATGGGTCAATGCGATGCCAAACAGGATCGTCGCCCGGAACGATCCCCACGGGGTGTACCGCGCGAAATCGTGATGGGCATCGGTATAGCGGGCCAGGCCGCGCGCGACGATTCGATCGGTTTTCTCCTTGTATAAATTGTCCACGGCGGTCCAATCGGCATCGGGGGAAAAAAGACTCGGCCCGATTCGCTCGTTCATCAGAGCGAGGTGCTTGGCCAATAATTCGTCGAAGCCGGCGTTAATCAAAATATAGCGGTGCGTCATCGCGTCCAGTTCGATCATGCCGGCGTCGTTGATCGTGATCAGGATGATTCCATCCTTGAAGCGGCTCATGAGGAGGGTTTTGCGAAAGGCGGGGATTGAGCCGTCGGCAATGAGAGCCAGGATGGTCCGATCGGGCGAGAGATAGAGGGCGGCGAACAGCTTGTTCCTGTATTTGATGTGATGTCCGGTGCAACGAAGCGTAAATCCATGGGCCAGCGCGGCGGCGGTCATCAACTGTAGGTACTTGGTTTGGACCTTAATTTCTCCGGTTTCGAACATGCGTATGGCGCGCTTCTCGAAACAGCCGACGATAAATGCCGGGATGAACGGCACGGCGAACAGGAGGAGGATTTGCAGGTGAATGAGCCAGTACATGGTGTCCGCTGGGTCGCGGCCGGCCGCAATCGATCGTCTCGGCCAGCATCTTCCTCTCCCCCTCGGTCCTGAGCAAGTTCAGGCGACCCCTGATGCCGGGAATCGAAGTGAATACCGGACTGCAGCTTTGTCAGCCTTCGTATTTAATCGGATATCTAAACTTGCCGTCGATTACTGACGATGGTCGCTTTATCGCCCGCATTCCGCGCGGCTCTAAATGGAGGATCGGCAATGAAGCACCAATCGATGGGCTGGATCATTTTGGTGGGCTGTGTGCTCTCGGTGGCCCTGGCGGTATTCAGCACCTGATCGCGCCCTCTCTCATTTCTTGTGTCCGCCTCCGCCGCCTCCCCCTCCGCCGGCTCCTTGCGGGGTTGTCATGTGTTGCTGGAAGATCAGGCCGAGCAGCGCGGGAATGAAGATCGATGCCGGAAGCAGGAACGGCTGGAGCTTCAGGTGATCGGTCATTTGTTTGGCGCCATCCTGGTACTGGTAAACCAGTCCGAGAATTCCAAACACCATCATGAACGCGCCTTGCAGGCTGGTGT
>JBEKIV010000124.1:0-11347 GCA_050011595.1 Tepidisphaeraceae bacterium | reverse complement strand
CGCCTGCCGATCGCCCGGCAACTGGTCACGCTGAAACACGACGTCCAGTTCGAATTTGATCCCGACAAATGTCTGTTCCACGGATTGAACGTCGATGCCTTGCGTCCGCATCTGGAATCACTGGGATTTACGAGCCTGATGAAGCGATTTGGTCCCGCCGAAGAACCGGCCGCGCCGGCGAAGAAGATCGCTTCGGGACCCGCGGCGGAAATGGGCTTGTTCGGCTCCATGGTCGATTCCGCTGCCGCCGGCGCGGCTTCACCGCCTCCGCAGACCTGCGCGGATTGCGACTATCGGCTCGTGCAGACTCCCCGGCAATTCCAGGCATTTTTGAAGGAATTGAGCCGGCAGACCCGCTTTGCCTTCGATACCGAGACCGATGCCCTTGGCGCCATGGCATCGAATCTGGTGGGGATGAGCTTCAGTTGGCAGCCGCGGACCGGCTGGTACGTCGCGGTTGACGGGCCGCAGGGTTCGCAGTTTCTGGATCGTCAGCAGGCCGTGACGCAGCTCAAGCCGATTCTGGAAAATCCGCGGATCGGCAAGGTCGGTCACAATCTGAAATACGACCTGCTGGTGATGCGGCAAGCGGGCGTCGACGTGCGGGGCGTGACGCTGGACACCATGATCGCCGCGTTCGTCCTCGATTCCAGCCGCTTGCAATATGGCATCGACCGTCTCGCCCTGGATTATCTCAACATCCGCAAGGTTCCCACCAGCGACCTCATTGGCAAGGGGAGCAAACAGATTTCCATGCAACAGGTTGATCTGGCGCGCGTCGCGGCCTATGCGGCCGAGGATGCCGACGTGGCGCTTCGCTTGGCCGATCTGCTCGAATCCCGACTGGCCGCACTCCCGGAACTGAAAAAACTCTGCGATTCCGTCGAAACCCCGCTCATCGACGTCCTGGTTGATATGGAAGCCAATGGCGTCGCCATCGATCCGGCGATTCTCAAGGAACAGAGCCAGGTCCTGGCCGTTCGCATCGAGGAACTGCGCACAAAAATCTTCGCCTCGGCCGGATTCCAGTTCAATCCCGATTCGCCCAAACAATTGCAGGACGTGCTGTTCAACCGCCTCAAACTGAAGTCCGTCAAAAAAACCAAAACCGGCGACAGCACCGACGTTGAAGTTCTGGAAAGGCTCGCGGAAAAACACGAGATCCCAAAACTGATCCTCGATTACCGAAGCCTCGTCAAGCTGAAGAACACCTATCTGGATAACCTGACGGATTTCGTGAACCCCCGCACTGGCAGGATTCACGCCAGCTTCAATCAGATCGGCGCCGGCACGGGCCGGCTGAGCTGCAGCGATCCCAATCTGCAAAACATTCCCATCCGCACGGACGAAGGAAGAAGAATTCGCCTGGCGTTCGTGCCCGGCGACCGCGAGCGGAACGTCCTGCTCACCGCCGATTACAGCCAAATCGAGCTGCGCGTTCTGGCCCATTTCACGCGCGAGCCGGCCCTGCTCCGGGCTTTCCAGTTGGATGAGGACATTCACCGCGCCGTCGCCGCCGAGGTATTCGGCGTCTCACTTGAACACGTCACCCGCGATCAACGCGCCCAGGCCAAGATCATCAATTTCGGCATCGTCTATGGCGTCAGCGCCTACGGCCTGGCGCGCCGAATCGACGGACTTACCGTGCCCGCCGCCCAGAAGTTGATCGACGATTACAACCGCCGCTTTCCATCCATCGAGAAATTTCTCAATCAATGCGTGATGGAGGCCCAGAGCCAGGGATATGTCAAGACGATCCTCGGCCGTCGCCGGCCGATCCCGGAAATCCACAGCAACACGCTGGCCATCCGCAACGCCGGCGAACGCATGGCCATCAACAGTGTCGTCCAAGGCTCCGCCGCCGATCTGATCAAGGTGGCCATGAACAATATTCATCGCCGGATCAAACAGGAGAACCGCCCGAGCAAGATGCTCATGCAGGTTCACGACGAGTTGGTCTTCGAGACACCGGAGACCGCGGTTCAAGCCGAGGCCGACATGATCCGCCAGGAAATGATCTCCGCAATCCCCCTGGCCGTCCCGCTCAAGGTGGAAGTCGGCTGGGGGAAGAATTGGCAGGAAGTAAAATAATTGACAATGGACAATGGATAATTGACAACGGCGGCGATATGGGCGATGGCGCGGTTCAGTCGAAATCGTTTGCGTTCGCAGTTCGGGTTGTGAATCTTCACAGACTTCTGTCCAGCGAAAAGAAAGAGTTTATCCTCTCAAAGCAGGTGCTGCGCTCGGGTACGGCTATCGGGGCGCTGGTTCGGGAGGCCGAACAGGCCGAGAGCAAGGCTGATTTTGTCCACAAGATGGCTATCGCCTTGAAGGAAGCCAACGAGACCGAGTATTGGCTGTTGTTGCTCCACAAAACCGAATATCTCGAAGCAAGCGCTTTTGACTCGATCCACGGTGATATCGTGGAACTCTTGAAGCTACTGACCAGCATTGTACGTAATGGAAAATTGACAATGGATAATGGACAATGACATTCACTGTCCATTATCCATTGTCAATTATCAATTGATGTGATGACCATGCCTGATGAATCCCAACCTCTCCACCGCCCCCGACGGCTTCGGCTTTGGCCGGGGCTGCGCGGGAGTTTGGCGCGCGTGCGATTGCAACGCCGCGATCTGATCGTTCCGGTCTTCGTCCGAGAGGGGAAGGGCGTTCGCCGGGAAATCGCGTCGATGCCGGGAGTCCATCAAATGTCGGTGGACTTGGCGGCCGATTGGCTTGGACAGCGAGCGGCTGAAGGGTTTGCGGCTTATCTGGTTTTCGGGGTGATCGATCGGGCGGCCAAAGACCCGCAAGGCTCGGCGGCGCTCGATCCGGATAACGTTGTTTGCCGACTCCTGCGCGAGATGAAAGGCCGCAAGACGGCCATGGTGGGGATCACCGATTTGTGCTTTTGCGAATATACCAGTCATGGTCATTGTGGAATCCTGGCCGAGGATGGATCGACCGTGCTGAACGATGCGACCGTGAGCCGGCTGGTGGAGCAGGCGATCAACCACGCCCGGGCCGGGGCGGACATGGTGGCGCCCAGCGGCATGATGGACGGGACGGTCGGGGCGCTTCGCCGCGGTCTGGACCTGGCGGGGTTCCAGGATGTGGCCATCCTGGCCTACTCCGTGAAGTACGCCAGCGCATTTTACGGACCGTTTCGGGACGCGGCCGATTCCGCGCCGCAATTCGGCGATCGGCGGTCATACCAGATGGACCCCGCTCGCGGCGTGAAGGAAGCGATCCGCGAAACGCTGTTGGATATCGAGCAGGGGGCCGATCTGGTGATGGTCAAGCCGGGGATGCCGTACCTGGATATTCTCGCGGCGGTCAAGCAGGCGGTGAACGTTCCGGTGGTCGCGTACCAGGTGAGCGGCGAATACTCGATGCTCCAAGCCGCCGCCCAACAGGGTTGGCTGGAAAGGGAGCCGGCGGTTTTGGAATCGCTGCTGGCGCTGAAACGCGCTGGGGCGGACCTGATTATCAGCTATTTCTGCGACGTTGCGGCTAAAGTCTTGCCTCCGTAAATTGGGGGTTGCAATTCGCCGCGGGGTATTGCATATTACATTCGTTAGCAAATTGTTCGCGGGGCGTCTTGCCTTTCGCGGAACAAAAAAGGCGGTAGAGCCGGCCATCCATGTACCTCCCAGGTGTAGCTGGGAACCCCATCCAAGATTGGGATGACTCCACCATCGGTATTGCAAAGAAGTCCGGTAGAGTCGTGGATTTCGTACCGATCCATGGCACTAGTCCACGGCCCATTCCCGGGGTGCTCCATCTCGAGGCGACGCACAACCCACCGCCGCCGCAAGAAGGTGCCGGCTTATCGCCACCAACGCCGGCCAACCGCAAGTTTACGGCCTCCATGCCCTTGCAGACATTGGCCGATGAGTGCGGAGCATCCCTGCTGCCGACGGCTCATCCATCGGTGGCGAAAAGCAAACCATCGAACCACTTCGAATTGGGGAGACTTGGCCTTCCCTGTCTCTCCATTCCCATATCCCGCGGCGTTGTTTACGCCCGCGCCGCGGGCGAGTTGCCTGAACTTGATCTAACCGTTAAAAAATTCTTCGCCGTTCACCGTTGATTCCCTATTTTGTTCTTGACCACGATCACGTCGCAGGTTTATTCTCAGATTTTGGCTGCCCGGAATCTGTTTGCCCGGAGTTTGGTTGCCCGAGCGATTTCTGGGCCCAACCGTCGATTTCATCGCTCTTTGAAATCAGAGTTTCTTGATACGCGGTCCATTTTGCCCTGTTCCAAAGTTCGAGGTGTTCCTTGGCGCCGATGAGCGTAACCACCGTTCCGAGTTCCGCGCGGCTGAGGATTTTCGCCGGAAGCACTATCCGGCCTTGGCTGTCCCATTCCAGTCTGTCGGCCATCGAAAGCGTTCGATGCGTGTGCTCGAGTTGCTCCGTGCTGGGCGTCAAACGCGTCGGATCCTGCTTGATGACCAGGTGCATGTAGAAAACCTCTGGATAGAACCAGGGGATGAACCCGTTCTCGTAGCGTTTTAGAATGACAAAGAGCGATTTTCCGTGTGAGTCGGGATCGATATTCTTGCGAATCTGTGCCGGAATCAGGAGGCGATTTTTGTCATCGATCAGTAAATCATGCTCGCCGAAAAAGAAAGGTGGTCTTCGCAAGGAATCTATCCCACTCATCCTATAAAACAGGGAGAATCTACCACTCTCCTCCATTTAGTCAAGCGCAAACAATCCGCGCTCTGGAAAATTTCTCATAAAAATCTCTTGCGCGCGCCGAAATAATTCAATTGCGGCTTATTCGTGTGCGGCCACTATGCGATTTATTTGAGCGGTTTTCGGGGGAAAATCAGTGGATAACCTGTCGCGGAATTTCCAGGCGCGAGCGTTTCAAAAAATAACCTAGCAGGCCCGCGGCGAAAACAGTCGCGGGGATCGTCCAACCCAAGTCTGAGCCTTCAGGGACGATCTGGGAAATCGCTCCGCAGATGGGGCCGAACATCGACATCGACCAATGCGGTAATTGGGAGTCGTCGCGGCCGAAATCCGCCCGGAGATACCATAGCACGGGGCCGCCGAGAGTTAACATCGACGCGATCCCAATGCCGAGCAACTTCGACCAGGGGTTTGGCAACAGCCGCGAGCAGAGATGAAGCCCCATCATCCAGGTCCAAACATAGAGTTCTCCAAGCGCCAAGTGGGTCGCCGGCGCATCCGAGAGGTATGCTGCCAATTGTGCCATCGGCCACGCCGTCACTAGGGCCGGTATTGTGGAGCGGAGATTTCCCAGCAGATGGGGGAACAAAAGGGCGGACATGGCGATCTGCATCGCCAGCATGACGAAAAGCGCCAACTGCTCGCCCGCTCGGGGAGCGCGCGCCCACAACATCGCCCGGCAAGCGCAGATGCCCAGCGCTACCAGTTGTGTCCCAAGCCATATCACCAGCGCGGCGGCAGCCGATCCGGGGGTTGTCTGGTCCTGTATGTCCGAGGGTTTCATCGCACCTGCCGGGCGATTCTATCCGAATGGGCGTCATTGGACATTGGCCGGGGCGGCGATGTCGGCGGTGGTGTTTTCGGACACCCCTGGGCAGGTGACGCGATCAAATCGCACGTCGATCCAGGGTTGATTGTCGTCGACCCGATTGGAGCGATGGAAAATGCCGTCGATGGCCGCTAGTTTTTGGGATGCGGAGACCTCGACGAAGGCGTCCTTGGCGCTGGGCGGCCTGCCCCAACGTAGTTGGGTGCCGAAGGATGTCAGGAGCACGATTTGCGCCTCGCGGGCATCGAGTCGGCCGGCATAATTGCTGACGTCGATTTCCCGGATTTGATCGGCCCAGTCCAGACCCGACAGAATCCGGGCCATCTCCAGTCCCCCGGCCATATCGTCGCCGGTCCATATCCGGCCGGATTCGCATGGGGCATGGACCACGCCGTCGATGATGCGGATGTTGGTCTTTCCGTCGGCGCCCAGGAGGATTTTGGGCAACTGGTCGGCCGTATATTGTTCGGGAAGTTTCACGCCCTGGGAATCGACCAGCCAATAGTATTGCCCCCATTTGACCAGGGCCGCCGGCACACGGTATTGGCAATCAATCGCCAGAGTATCGCCGGGCTTTTCTTCATACATTCGCCGAACCTGGTTGATGCGCTTGATCCAGGGATTGGAGGCCAGGGCCTTGGCCGTATCAACCAGTAGTTGCTGATCGAACGCCGAGTGCAGGCCGAGGGGCTGGGTGGATTTGATGATTTCCTCGGCCAGGAAATCGCTCATCCACGCCGGTCGATTGATCAGGACAACCCTTGGCGGAAGGCTGGGAAACGCCAGGCGGCGATCCACGTATATCTGGCTGATCCGAAACAGCGAGACGATGGCCGATGCGAAGATGACGAAAATCGTGACGTGCAGCGCGATGCGGTAGCGCATCTCGCTGGAGATAGACGATTTCCGATTCGGCGCGGAGGCCGGCCTCTTGGACCTGGACATTGGTTTTGTTCTTATCGGACGCTTGCAGCCTCGGACGTGAGGGGAGAACTGAACCGCCAAGCACGCCAAGACGCCAAGAAGACAGTTTTGCCACGGATAAAAGCAGATGCACACGGATAATTGGACTGAATCTGCGGGCGAATCTCGCCAAGACGTTTTCGGAAGCCACGGAATTCGCGCGATTTTGGCTGGTTTTTGGGGGCGGTGACAACGACGCGGTTTTCGATAGCGCCAGGGCCGACGTTGTCACTGTCACCGCCGCGAATTGGGGTGTGTGAAGATGGCGAATACGGTTCGGGGCTGGATTGCCGCAATGTCTTTTTTGCGCTTTTTCAAAAGATTACCGCGAAGCAGCGAAGAAGCGAAGTTACGCGAAGAAATATCAATGTGAGTTCGCGTAACTTCGCTCCTTCGCTGCTTCGCGGTAAGACTGTATTTGAGGCTCGGCAACGCCACGAAAATCGGATGAATACAAGAAACTCGAAAACGCGACTGACGATCATCGAGACGGGGATTGGGCGCGGATGGTCCCTCTATATTTAAGGCTGGGAGGTGAAAGTTTCAGACGCGTTTTTGGAAAAGCGCGGATTTTTTGGAATTATTTTTTTGCCGGGAGCGGGGATTTGGGGGATTGGGCGGGATCAATGGCTCATAGAACGAAGCGGGGGGATTTCTTCGCGGTAATCCATCTTTGAGGCCCGCCAGCGCGTTTCGCAAAGGAACTATCGCTTGGCCAAACCGCGCTTGCGCCGCAGGAGCAGACCGGCGGCGGCCACCGATACGGTTACAATAGAAGACGGTTCCGGAACGGCTGAAACGATGATGTCGGGGTCGAAGGCGGCCCCGGCTTGCGTTGTTGTCACATCCAATATGAAATCCAGGCTCACATTCGAGCCTCCTTGCACACCACCGTTTAGCTGGCCCAATGCGAGACCTAGACTATTGAAGTATGCATCGGCCGCTACGAAGGTTGCGAAGTTTTGATCCACCAATTCGATCCCGTTATCGATAATCTGAAACTGCACCGACCCGTTGCCGGTTGAGCTTGCGTTCAGAAGCCCGACAAAGAGCGAGGAATTTGCGCCGGAAAGCGCAGCGGAGTTGATGTTGAAATCCACTTCGCTGTGATATGTCAGCGGCGTGGCGCTGGACCCAGCAGCGGCGCCCCCGAGGGTCAACAGGCCAATGGTCTGGCTGTTCGCAGTTAGATATTGCTGGATAGAGGGACAGTTTTGAAGCCAGTTGTTGACATCGGCCGTTAGGGGCTGTCCGGTTGCGAAGGCTTGCGAGTTCTCAATGTCGGATTGAGGTGTGCCGACCTTGTTTGATACATCGGCAAAGCTTTCGGCGCCGGTCTGGGCATTGCTCAGGACAGGAGCGGAGGAGATCGCCACGATCGAATTGATAAATCCGCCGGTCGAGATTGCGATCGATTGGATAGTGCCGACAGATGAATTTGCCAAGGGTGAGGAACTGCTGATCGCCTCTCCATACACATCGCAGGTTGCACCGTTCGTGGTGGAGGCGTTTTGAGTGATGTTAATGGTGCCGCCGCCGTCGCCCTCGCCGGTCGCGGCCATATTGACATACCCGCCGGCCGAATTGGCGCTGCCGCCGTTGCCGCCGGCGCCAGCGATATTAATCGTGATCGGGCCGCTGCCAGTTGTCCAGCCGGAGGAGCTAACGCCAAGATCGCCGCCACTCCCGCTCGTGCCCGCGCCTTGAACGCCGTTGAAGCCGGCGCCGCCCTTGCCGCCGCTAAGTGTACCGCTGTTGGAAATCGATACTGCGCCATTGCCCTGTGTCTCGGCATGTAAATCCACATCGAGAAGTCCGCCATCGGCCCCATTGGCGCCGCTGATAGGTGCATTGAGGGCCGAGCCGCCGTTACCCCCGGTGCTGGCGCCGGCGATGACAGTCACGGGACCAGAGCTGTTGTCAGCCGTAAGATTCAGGAAAGCATCGGCGCCCTGTGTAGCGGAACCAGAACCGTAAATGTTCCCGCCATTGCCCCCGATGGCCGACCCGCCCGCGGTCAGAGCGACTGCCGAAGACGCGCTGAGGTCGTTGATGGCCTCCCCGCCAGATCCCGGGAAGCCGGATTGAGATGCACCGCCGTTACCCCCCGTGACATTTTGGCTTAGCTGGATTGCTCCAATGGTCGCTGCGGTAAGGGCATTCCCCACATCTTCCCCTGACCCGTTCCCACCCCAAACACCCGGCGAATCGTCGGCAGAACTGCCCCCGTTGCCGCCGATGACGTTCAGGGTGATACTCACCGGACCGCTGTTGGAAGAGCCCGACACTTGTGGCGAGATGACAGACCCGCCAGAGCCGGCCGAAAGGCCGCCCAAGGATTCGCCCCCGCCATTGCCGCCCGCCGCGGTGACATTGATCGAGACGGGACTATTGCCAAGAGCATCCCCGGTGACGCTGAGAGATTCGTTGCCGCCATTGCCGCCTCTGCCAGCGCCCTGACCAGATTGGACCTCTCCACCGTTGCCGCCGGATTGGGTGCCCAGTGTTTGGATGGTGACCGGCTGGTTATCTGCCGACGTGTACGCTGAGAGGTTTACGGTAAGAGTACCTCCGTTTCCGCCGCTAGGGCCATCCGTTCCGACGCCGCCCGCTCCACCGGCGCTGGCGCCGGCTATGACAGTCGCGGGACCAGAGTTGTTGTCAGCGGTAAGGTTCAGGGAAGCATTGGCGCCCTGTGCAGCAGAACCAGAACCGTAAATGTTCCCGCCATTGCCCCCGATAGCCGACCCGCCCACGGTCAAAGCGCTGCATGACTGAGAGGCGTTGAGGTCGTTGATCGCCTCCCCGCCAGATCCCGGGAAGCCGGACTGGGCTGCACCGCCATTCCCCCCGGCGACATTTTGGATTAGCTGGATTGCCCCGCTGGTTGATGCGGAAACGGCATTCCCCAAAACTTTCGATGCCCCGTTCCCACCCCAAACACCCGGCGAGTCGTCGGCAGAACTACCCCCGTTGCCGCCGATGACGTTCAAAGTGACGCTTACCGGACCGCCGTTGGAAGTGCCCGACGCTTGTGCCGACGTGACGGACCCGCCAGAGCCAGGCCAAAGCCCCCCCAGATATTCGTTGCCGCCATTGCCGCCCGCCGCGGTGACGTTGATCGAGACGGGACTATTGCCACCGGCCTCCCCGGTGGCGCTGAGAGTTTCGTTGCCGCCATTACCGCCACTGCTACCGCTCACACCAGATTGGACCTGTCCGCCGTTGCCGCCGGATTGGATACCCAGTGTTTGGATGGTGACCGGCTGGTTATCTGCCACCGTGTACGCTGAGAGGTTTACGGTAAGAGTGCCTCCGTTTCCGCCGCTAGCGCCATCCATTCCGACGCCGCCCGCTCCACCGGCGCTGGCGCCGGCAATGGCGCTAGCGGGGCCTGAACTGTTATATGCGGTTGAATAGTCATAGGCGGTTCCACCGAAGCCGGCATAAAATCCAGAGCTGTCGCCCGAGACAGATGAGCCAGTTGCTCCCCCAGCGCCGCCCACCGCGGTCGCCGATGCAGTAACGCCGCTCGGGAAAGCGCCGTTTGAAATTGCCTGGGAATTTGCCTCTCCGCCGTAGCCGCCAGCCCCGCCTGGGAAGGTTCCCAGGGAATTCCCACCATTGCCACCAGCGCCTCCGATGGCGGTTGCAGTATTGCTGGCGTCGGTCTCCACGCTCGCCGTGGCATTGGCTTCACCGCCATTTTGACCATTAGTCGGAGGATTTCCAGCGACGCCGTTCGACCCCTTCGCTCCGGTAACGGTGACAGTGGATGCCAACGCTGATGGTATCTCGGTGGGTATCAGCACCGCAGACCCTGCGAGCAATGCGATGATTGACACGACGTTTGATTTGGACACAGCGAGAGTGGGCCGCAGAACGTGTTTGCGATTCATGGGTCTCCCCTTCCCTTCGCGTTGTGGTCGCGAATCAGTCCCGCCAATGATCCAGGGCAGGGGCGAAGCATTTTCGCGGCTCCGTGATAATGGTATTAAAATGAGATGAAAAGCCGCTATTTCGAAGATATGTCGCTTCAACGAGATGTCAAGATAAATTGTATTAATATTGACTACTTAGAGGGCGGCTTACCGTCGCAGGGGCATTCGCATTGCGAGATACGACGGTAGTCAGATAAGAAATCTCAAGTTCTGCACCACGCCGGACTGACCGCGAATCGTTTGGCGACCTTGGTCGGCTCGTTCCGACCACGCGGGGCGATGAAGGGCAAGGTGGTCGCGGACAGCGGCCCTGGCCTAACACAAGTTGCGCCCGCCGCGGGCGGCGGCGCGGCGGACTAGGCGGTCGACCAATGGGCCGAATTCGATCCCGGCGTGTTTGGCGGCTTCGGGTAATAGGCTCCGCGGGGTGAAGCCGGGGAGGGTGTTGATTTCCAGGAGATAGGGGTGGTTGGTGGAGTCTAGCATGAGGTCGATGCGGGCCAGGTCGCGGGCGCCGATGGCTGCGCTGGCGCGGCGGGCTAGTTCGCGGCATTGGTCGACGACGGCGATGGGCAAGCCGGTGTCGAAACGATGTTCGGTGTCGGTGGCCAGGTACTTGGCGTTGTAGTCGAAGAACTCGCGCTTGGGGACGATGCGGATGGGGGCCAGGGGTTTTTCTTCTAGGATGCCGACGGTTAATTCGATGCCGTCGATGAATTTCTCGACCAGGGCGGACTCGTGGCGGGAGAGGACTTGTCGGATTGCCTCGGATGCCTGGACCGAGCCTTCGGCGGGGGCTTTGCAGAGATATACGTCGATGCTGCTGCCGCTGTCGATGGCTTTGACGACGCATGAGCCGGGGGCGGATGGGATCGGGTCGCCGCGGCGGATGACGCGGT
>JBEKIV010000123.1:0-11406 GCA_050011595.1 Tepidisphaeraceae bacterium | reverse complement strand
ACCGGGACGTAGAATCATGCATCACTTTCCTTTTTCCGCACGGGCCGCCACGGATCACGAAAACAACTGCTCAGGCCCAACTTGGCCGCGATTTCCTGCTGCCATGCCGTGTCGCCAAACGGACGGTTTCGCTTGATGCTGGTTTGCATCGCTTCCTGCTCCGCCGCCGTCTGCGGCTGGTTCACCAATTTTACCCAGTCCCGCGGCAAATTCACGGGCCACTCAGACAAGACCTCCTTCTGCTTGGCCGAACCCTTCTGCCGCACCCAAAGGCTCGACCATCGCCAGTCCTCGGCTCGCTTCACCAGCTTGGCACGCAGCGGATTGCGTTCGACATAGCGGCCGGCGGCCAATAGATATTCGTCCCGCCGGACCGGGAACGATTTGAAACGCCCCTGGTACAGCGGCCCGTAACCCACCGTGTGATGCGCGGTGCGATACCGAGCCGCGTGCGTCATCGTCAGCCAGAACATGAAGACGGAAAGCTCGCCGTCACGCCTGGGCCACAGCAATAAGTGCCAGTGGTTGGACATGACGCACCAGGCCAGCACGCGCACGCCGGGGAAGCGGTCGTGGGCTTGGCAGAGCAATTGCTCGAAGGCCAGAAAATCCTTGTCCGTGCGGAACATGCGGTATCGCAAAGCCGCGCGGTTAAGCACATGATAAACTTCGCCGCCGAGAGATTGGCGAGCCGAACGGGGCATGGGACAAGGATAACAAAGGCGGTCGTGCCAGTAAAGCGCTCACGTCCCGGTTCTATTCGACCGATCTGGTCGTGGTGTAGGGGGAAAACGTAGCATCGCGTGCCAGTTCAGTGCACGTTCATTTCCGCCAGCCAGCGTTCGGCATCCAGGGCGGCCTTGCAGCCCATGGCGGCGGCGGTCACGGCCTGCTTGTAGGTCGGATCGGCGACGTCGCCGGCGGCGAAGACGCCCTCTACGCTGGTCAATGTGCGGAAAGGGTCCGCCAAAACGATGAAACCCTGGGCATCGAGCTTTAGCTGGCCGTCGAGAAATGCGGTGTTGGGGGTATGGCCGATGGCCACGAACATGCCGTGAGCGGGAAGCGTGGTGGTGTCGTTGGTCTTCAGATTCCTGATCCGGACGCCGGTGACGCCCGTCTGGGGATCGCCCAGAACCTCCTCGACCACGGAATTCCAGACCGGCTTGACGTTGGGAATCGCGAGCAATCGGTCGGCCATGATCTTGGAAGCGCGAAGCTGATCGCGGCGATGGACGACATAGACGGTGCTGGCGAACTTGGTGAGGTGGATGGACTCCTCGGCGGCCGAATCCCCGCCTCCGACGACCACCACGGGCTGCTTGCGAAACCGCGGCAAGGCGCCGTCGCACACCGCGCACGCCGACACGCCATGGTTTTTGAACTGATTTTCCGATTCCAGGCCGAGATAGTTGGCGCTGGCGCCGGTGGCCACGATCACCGCCTGCGCCGAGACCGAATCGCCGGCCGAGTCCTTCATCGCGAACGGGCGGGTGGAAAAATCGACCTTGACGATGTCCTCGGTGACAACGCGCGTTCCAAACCGCAGACCCTGCTGGCGCATGGCATCCACCAGATCGGGGCCGAGAATTCCGCTGGGGAATCCGGGGAAATTCTCGACGTCGGTGGTGGTGTTGAGCTGGCCGAGGGGAAGCGTGCCTTTGAGCCGGTTTTCCTCGCTGATGGCCCCTTCGTAGACCAGGGGATTGAGATTGGCGCGGGCGGCGTAAACCGCGCTGGTCCACGCCGCCGGGCCGGAGCCGATGATGATGATTTTTTCGGGCATATAAGCAATTCTAGGGCAACAAGCGTCCAACCGCCAAGACGGGTTAACCGCCAAGACGCCAAGGCCGCCAAGGAGAAACGTGCCAGAAGTTCCCCTATAGCGTGGTTTTGCCTTGCCGTCCCTGGCGTCTTGGCGGTTCAATCACATTGTTTCAGAAATGGTATCCGCGTTTTTCGGCGTCGGTGGGGCCGGCGAAAAGGAACAGGGCGAAACCGGTGCCGATGAGGCCAAAGCCGATGGACATGGCCACAATGCTGTTGTTGTGGAAGTGGTTCATCAGCAGGAGCCAACCTACGCCGAGCAGAATAATGGCGGCGCAGCCGAGCCTTCGGAGCCAGTAGTAAAGCCGCTCGGAAAACGACATTTTGTGAATTTGCTGCGGCTGCTCCGGCTGCTGCGGAGGCACGGCGGCCGGCTCGATCCGCCGATAGGTCAGGGGCACGGGCTGAGGAAGCGGAGGCGGCGTGTTGCGCGGACGCTGCCGTGGAACGGGGGCGAGGTCGTACGCGGAATCGGAGGGGTCCGGGGACATGCGCTTGGCCCTGATCTGGAGGGGGAGATTGTAACGTGGATGCACTTGGAAGTGGAAATTTGAATGGCGAAATCCCTGCCCACTGAAGTGGGCAGGCCGCGCAAAGTGGTCATAGCTTTGCCAGTACGGCCTCCGTCACCTGCGACGTCGTCGCCGTTCCGCCGAGGTCGCGGGTGTGATTCTTTGGGTCGGCGACGACGGCGCGGCAGGCGTTGTCGATCGCGGCGGCGGCGGCGGGCTGGTTCAGGAAATCCAGCATCATCGCCACCGAAAGGAACGTGGCGATCGGGTTGGCGAGATTCTTCCCGGCGATGTCGGGGGCGCTGCCGTGAACCGGCTCGAACATGCTGGCGGCCTGACGGGTGGGATTCAAGTTTCCACTGGCGGCCATACCCATGCCGCCCTGAATGGCCGCGCCCAGGTCGGTGATGATGTCGCCGAACATGTTGGTGGTGACGATGACATCGTAGATTTTCGGCTTGGTCACCATGTACATGGTGCAGGCATCGACGTGGTGGTAGTCGGTGGCGATGCCGGGGTAATCGGTTTTGACTTCCTCGAAGGCGCGCAGCCAGAGATTATGGGCGAAGCGCAGCACGTTGGTCTTGGCGACGAGTGTGACCTTTTTGCGGCCGAAGCGCGTGCAATAGTCGAAGGCGAAGCGGATGCAGCGTTCGACGCCGCGGCGGGTGGTGACTTCGATCTGGTTGGCAACTTCGTGGGGGGTGTTTTTGTAGAGAAACCCGCCGTTGCCGCAGTATAGGCCCTCGGTGTTCTCGCGGACGATGACCATGTTGACGTCCTCGGGGCTGGCAAGGCGGATGGGGGAAGGAACGCCGCTCAGCAACCGCGTGGGGCGCAGGTTGACGTATTGGTCCAACTCGAAGCGCATTTTGAGGAGGATTTCGGTTTCGAGAATTCCCTGTGGGATTTGCTGCGATCCGCGCGGATCGACGCCGACGGCGCCGAAGAGGATCGCATCGTGTGCGGCCAGCTCTTTCAGCGCGGAATCGGGCAGGGTTTGCCCGGTTTTGAGAAAGTGTTCGCCGCCGAAGGGATAATCGGTGGTGGAATATTTGAAGTCGAATTTTCGGGCGGCCTGTTTGAGGACGGCCAAGCCGGCGGGGACCACTTCCTTACCGACGCCGTCGCCAGGCATTACCGCAATTTTCATGTATGGCTCCTTGGCCAAAGGAACCCACGGATAGCCATCCGTGGGCTTTCGAGGGAGTGGAATTGACCCACTCCCAAAAAGACCAAACGATAGCGACCGGTAATCAGAAATAAAGCGACGCCCGGATGACGTGCTCCGCTTTGCCATGGTTTTCGGAGGTTATTTGGCTGTAAGATGGGGCGGTAAGGGCTTGTGATTGAACGCGAACGCGAGGCTGGTCGCATTTCGGGCGTCCAATAAACGCAGTTTTCCTGATGCAGGCGGGCCAATCGGCAGAAACTGCGCTACTGGTCTAAAGGTTGTAGACGGCAAGTCGATAAAGGAGATGTTGGCGGCGTCCGATCGACCGCCGGCACAACCCAAGCGACGGCGAATTGGGCCGCCGTTTCGGCCAGGGAGAAAATGCCATGAACGCCACGACGAAGATGAAAGACGTGTTAACGACCGGCGAGGTCGCCAAAATCTGCAACGTCGCCCCGCGCACCGTCAGCAAATGGTTCGACAGCGGCGCCCTGCACGGATACCGGATTCCCGGAAGCAAGGACCGGCGCATTCCGCTGAATCAGTTGATCCGATTCATGAAGATGCACGGGATGCCGTTGAACGGCCTGATGACGGGGGGCACGCGCGTGCTGATCGTCGATGAAGAGCAGGACATCGTGGAGGTCTTGGAAAAAATCCTCGAGGACGAGGCGAAGTACGAGGTGGAGGTTGCCAAGGGCGGTTTCGCCGCCGGCATCACCGCCGAGAAATTCCGCCCGCACGTGATCCTCCTGGACATGCATTTGCGGGACATCGACGGCCGCGAGGTCTGCAAGCACGTGAAGGCGAATCCGGACTTGCAACTGACGAAAGTGATCGCGATGAGCGGGAAGATGACTCCGGAAGACGCCAAGGGCTTGCTCGCCGCGGGCTTCGACGGATTCCTCCGCAAGCCGTTCCACGTCCGCCAGGTGATCGAAGCCATCGAAGACGTGATGGCGGTGGTTTACTAAAAGACAACAAGCCATTCCCACGACGACGAGGGCCGACCCCGGAGGGACGGCCCTTGTTAATTTTGTGGGAAGCGCCCGGGGGCATCGCGGTTGCGGGGGGGCGGAGTATCAGCGGGCCGGTAAATGCAACGCTCAACACTCAACACTCAACGCTCAACTTTGAAGTGAGAATAAAGCGAATTCGCCGTTTCTTCACTTCGATGTTGAGCGTTGAGTGTTGAGCGTTGCATTGATTCCCGCTGCCCCTAGCTATTCACTACGTCGGCTTCCGCGTGATATCATCTGCCGCCATGGAACCACTTCAACGCATAGCCTGCGATTGGTGCGGGGGGCAGAGTCCGCCGGGGGCGACCTCCTGCGTAACCTGCGGGGCGCCGCTGAACGTCAAGAATCTGGTGAGCGATTCCGGCTGGCGCGAGGCGCCCCGGCTGCGAGACATGTCGGAGGTGAAATTCGGCTCCAGCGTTTGCCAGGTGGAGGGGGAAATCGTCCCCGTCGCCGAGATCACGCTGGGTGGAAATGACGCCATTTTCTTCGAACATCACGTTCTGCTGTGGAAAGACGATTCGGTGCGGATGGACGTGATGCCGCTGCAAGGGGGGATCAAACGGGCGCTGGCGGGGATGCCGTTTGTCGTGTCGATCGCCTCGGGGCAGGGGCGGGTGGCGTTTTCACGGGATGCGGCGGGCGAGCTGGTCGTTTTGCCGCTTCATCCGGGAATGGAAATGGACGTGCGCGAGCATGCGTTTCTGCTCTGCTCGCACACGATCAATTATTCCTACACCCGGATCAAGGGATTGCGGAATATTCTGTTCGGCGGACAGGGGATGTTCATGGACCGCTTCGTCGCGCAGACCGCGCCGGGGCTGCTCATTCTCCACGGATATGGCAACGTCTTGGAGCGCCGGCTTGCCGCGGGCGAAAGCGTGATCCTCGAGCCGGGCGGGTTTTTGTACAAGGATGCCAGCGTCACCATGAACATCGAAACACAGAAGCTGACCACCGGCTTTTTCGGCGGGGTGGGGATGAATTTGGCGCGCATGACGGGGCCGGGTCGGCTCGGCATCCAATCCATGTATCACCATCACCATACGGACTGAAGCCCATGTCCACGCTGCCTACACCCGCGACGACCGACGCCCCCCGCTACCGCTGCCCGTGGTGTGGTCACGCCGGCGATGCCGGCAGCACCAGTTGCCCACGTTGCGGCGCGCCGGTGGACGTGCGAATGGCCACGAGCGATTCCGGCTGGGCCGAGTTGCCGCCCATCCGGGACATGGCCAGGATTCAGTTCGGCCAATCGTTTTGCCAGATCGAGGGCAAATACGTTCCGGTGGCGGATTTCAAGCTCGACGGCGGGGACGGGGTTTATTTCACGCATCACCTGCTGCTGTGGAAGGACGAGCAGGTCCAGATCAGCACCCTGCCGCTGGCCAAGGGCTGGAAGCGATTGTTTGCCGGCCTGCCGCTGATTATGACCCAGGCGCACGGCCCGGGCCGGATCGCGTTTTCAAAGGACGCCCCCGGCGAGCTGATCGCGCTGCCGCTGGATGCCGGTCAATCCGTCGACGTGCGCGAGCACGTGTTCATGATCGCCACCAGCCAGGTGGCTTACGACTGGTTCCAGACTGGAATCTGGTTCACCACCCATGAAGACAAGAGCACCGAAACTCATTATCCGATCGGGATGTTCATGGACCGATTCACCGCCGGCCAGGGGCCGGGGTTGCTCCTGCTGCACGGCAACGGGAACGTGTTCGTTCGCAACCTCCAACCGGGACAAACCATCGCGATCAAACCCACTTCGCTGCTTTTCAAGGACCCGACGGTCTCGATGAACCTGCACCTGGAATATCCCGGCGGATCGTATGGGGCGTTTCAGTCCTGGGGCCGATGGGGCAATCGGTATGTCTGGCTCCATCTCCGGGGCCCCGGCCGAGTGGCGATTCAATCTCATTTCGAGCACATGGAAGACCCCGGCCACGCCATCCGCAACACCGAGCCGCGAACCACGACGCGGCAGTGGTGAAGATTGGGCGGGGGAATTCAAAAACTCCAGTCACTTGTACCATCGGTGTTCGCCCCTATGGCAAAATAGTGGTTGTCCTTCATGGCGGGGTGTAGCGACTGCGCGATAACTGTTGGTTTGATTGCAGGTACTCCCCACGGCAGCGCCGTGGGCGTTTTTTGCCGCGCGGCGGGTGATTGGGAAGTGGGCGATGAGGTGCTTATCCCGCAAATTGACAGCATTTTCGGCCACTCCTATACTGCGCGGCTCGTTTAACGGAAATACTAGTTTCCCCCTGAAAAACCCATGAATTTTGTGGAGATGCCAATATGCCTAAAGTTTTGACCAAATTCTCTCGGAAATCCAAGTCGTCTTCCTCGCCAAAGACGGTGAAGCGCGTTTACTTCTTCGGCAACGGCAAGGCCGAGGGCGGGGCGCACATGAAAGACCTGCTCGGCGGCAAAGGGGCCAATCTGGCGGATATGACCCTCGTCCCCCTGCCCGTGCCGCCGGGGTTCACCATCACCACCGAAGCCTGCGGCCAATACAACGACCTTGGCCAAAAGCTCCCCAAAGGCCTGATGAACGAAGTCAAAACTCATCTGGCTCGACTCGAGAAGGTGGCGGGCAAGACATTCGGGGATCCGAACAATCCCCTGCTGGTGTCCGTGCGATCGGGCGGGAAGGTTTCCATGCCGGGGATGATGGATACCGTCCTTAACATCGGCATGAACGACCGGGTCGTGGATGGCCTGGTGCGATTGACGAACAACGAACGCTTCGCCTACGACAGCTATCGCCGCCTCATCAACATGTTCGGCGACACGGTCATGGGGGTGGATCATCAATATTTCGAGACGGAGCTGAGCGCGGTCAAGAACTCGCGCGGCGTCAAGCTGGATACCGATCTGGACACCGCGGGACTCAAGGAGGTCGTGGAGAGATACAAGAGAGTCTATCGGCAGATCGTCGGCTCCGATTTTCCGCAGGAGCCGCTGGTGCAGCTCGAGCACGCCATCGAGGCCGTCTTCAAAAGCTGGATGGGCGACCGGGCGATCAGGTATCGCGAATTGAACGACATCCGCGGTATGCGCGGCACGGCGGTGAACGTCCAATGCATGGTCTTCGGCAACATGGGAGACGATTCGGCGACGGGCGTGGCGTTCACCCGCAACCCCTCCACCGGCGAGAACCACTTTTACGGCGAATTCCTCGTCAACGCCCAGGGCGAAGACGTCGTCGCCGGCATCCGCACGCCCCTGGACTGCCAAAGCGAAATGGGCAAGTGGTCCAAGAAGAGCTGGCAGGAACTGCTCAAGATCAAGAACACGCTGGAACACCGGTATCACGACGTTCAGGATTTCGAGTTCACCATCGAAAAGGGCAAGCTCTACATGCTGCAAACCCGCACCGGCAAGCGGACCGCCGCCGCCGCCGTGCGGATCGCCGTTGAAATGGCCAAGGAAAAACTGATCGACGAGAAGACGGCGGTTCTGCGGGTCGATCCGGCGAGCCTGGATCAGCTCCTGCATCCGGGCTTCGATCCGAACGCGAATAAGAACGTGCTGGCCCGCGGCCTGCCGGCCTCACCGGGCGCGGCGGTGGGCAAGATCGCCTTCACCGCCGAGGAAGCGGAGAAACGCGTCGCCGCCGGCGAGAAAATCATTCTCGTCCGGCGTGAAACCGAGCCGGCCGACATCGGCGGAATGCACGTGTCCGAAGGGATTCTAACCAGCACGGGCGGCATGACTTCGCACGCGGCGGTCGTGGCGCGCGGGATGGGAACGCCCTGCGTCGCCGGCGCGGGCGCCATTATGATCGACCAGGTGAGCCGTCTGATGAGAATCGGCGACGCCACGTTCGGGCCGGATCATGTCATCAGCATCGACGGCGGCACCGGCGAGGTGATGGACGGCTCGGTCCCCACCGTCAAGGCGACCCTTTCCGGCCCGTTCGGCATCATTATGAAATGGGCCGACAAGTACCGGACGTTGAAAATTCGCACCAACGGCGACACCCCCACCGACGCCCGCGTCGCGCGCGAATTCGGCGCGCAGGGGATCGGTCTTTGCCGCACCGAACACATGTTCTTCGATCCGCAACGCATCCATCACATGCGCGAGATGATCCTGGCCAGTTCCGTCGAGGCCCGCAAGATCGCGCTGGCCAAGCTGCTGCCCTATCAACGGGAAGATTTCATCGGCATCTTCAAGGAGATGAAGGGCCTGCCGGTGACGATCCGGCTGCTCGATCCGCCGCTGCACGAGTTCCTGCCCCACAACGAAAAAGACCAGCAGGAACTGGCCAACAGCCTGAACATGACCCTCGATCAGGTGAAGAGCCGCGTCGCCCAGCTTCACGAGGCCAATCCGATGCTCGGCCATCGCGGCGACCGCCTGGCGGTCACCTTCCCCGAAATCCTCGAAATGCAGGTGCGGGCAATCATCGAAGCGGCCTGCCACTCCAAGAAGGCTGGAATCAAAGTCCTGCCCGAGATCATGATCCCCCTGGCGGGAACGAAAAAGGAATTGGAGTACCTGAAGAAGTTCACCGAGGAAACCGCCGCCTGTGTCTTCAAGGAGCAAGGCGTCAAGGTCGAATACATGTACGGCACGATGATCGAGGTCCCGCGCGCCGCCCTTGTCGCCGACGCAATCGCCGAAGTCACCGAGTTCTTCAGCTTTGGAACCAACGATCTGACGCAGATGACGTTCGGCTACAGCCGGGACGACGCGAACACGTTTTTGCCCGATTATCTCAAGAAGGAACTGCTCGATCACGATCCGTTCCAGACCCTGGACACCGTCGGAGTGGGGCAACTGATGGAAATGGCCGTTCGCAAGGGCCGCAGCGTCCGTCCGAACCTCAAATGCGGCATCTGCGGCGAACACGGCGGCGATCCCAAGAGCATCCACTTCTGCCACAAGACAGGGTTGAATTACGTGAGCTGCTCGCCGTATCGCGTTCCGATCGCCCGATTGGCCGCGGCGCACGCGGCGATCCTCAATTCCGGCAAAGCCGCAAAGAACGGAAGGAAATAGAGTTCCTCGGCATCACGAAGACAGTTTTACCAGGACGGCCTTAATGGCCGTCCTTTTTTTTGCAGTAGACCATTATGTTTTCAGGTGCATTCCAATGTCCGTCTGAAAACCGAGGCGGTTGTAGAAGCTTGGCTTCAGGGTAAACAATCCAACAAAGGCGCCTCGGGGCACGGAAGTGCGCAACCATTTCAATGCCGTTTCGACCAGCGCCGTGCCGATGCGCCGATTTTGATGCGACGGCATCACCACCACATCCTGAATGCAACAGGCCAGCGTACGATCGCCGATTATTCGTAGCATGCCGACCGTTTTAGGATCTTCCGGACTGGATTGGTCAATCGCCACGACGCCATAGACCGACCCCAGAAGCGCCGCGGGAATGACGTCCGGGTTATGGCTCCAGTTCACCGACTTCACCAATGCGATGTATTCTTCGACGGTTGGCATTCTTTCGACAATCCGAATACTGCCCGGGAGTGAAACGAGCGCATCGGCGGGCCGTTCATATTTTTCCGGGCCGGCAAATCGCAATTCATATCCCCACAGATCGCGCACGGTATATTCGCGCAATCCCCATGGCTTATTCTCGATCGGGGAAATTATTTCAGCCCCGTTGCCGCGATGCAGCGTGTGCCATTGGTCCACCGCGTCGACAAAGAGAAAATATTGCATTCCCGAAGCACGGGCGGCCACGGCGGCATTGAGACCAAATTGAATCTGGACTTTATCGCGCGCGACCGCGCCATGGGTGGGCGGATCTCTCCAAAGAAAATCGAGATCGAAGCCAAGCACGCGCGTGTAAAAATCCACGGCCGCCCGAACATCCGGCACCGCCAGGATGGGCGAGAGTCTGTTGATTTTCACGTCCGGGCTTTCACTTGGCATGTTGGGCTCCAAGGTTTTTCGAGAAGAATTGCAGCCAATTCTTTCCCATGATCGCGGCCACGTCTTGGTCGCCGAAGCCCGCGGCGGCGAGCGCATCGGCCACGCGGATTAAATCCGCGGAGGTTTCGATCTCGACGGGGATTTCGTTCCGCCCCAGGCCGCCGTCCATGTCCGTGCCCAGCCCCACGTGAGCGGCGCTGCCGGCAATATCGCAGATGTGTTTGACGTGGTTGGTCACGTCGCCGAGGGTCGCGCGGCGTTTGGTTTGTTCCTGGGGAGGGACGAGAAATCTGTCGAAAAAATTGATGCCGATCATTCCCCCGCGGGAGGCGATGGCGCGGATCATCTCATCGGACAATTGCCGCTCGCCCGGGACGATCGAGCGGCAATTGGAATGGGATGCCATGACCGGGGCCGAACTCAAGGCGAGCAATTGCCAGAACGCCTCGTCGGCCAGGTGAGACAGGTCGTGGATGATTCCGAGACGGTCGAGCGTTTTCACCATGGCCGCGCCGTCGCGGGTCAGGGGACCGGGGTGGGCGTTTCCGCCGGCGTAGCGCGTGCCTTCTTTCCAAGTGAGGCCGACGATGCCCAGGCCGGATTCAAAGAAATTCCGCACGTCGGTTTCATCGCGGAGAGGGTCGGCGCCTTCCATCAAAAGAATTGCCTGGGTCGCGGAGACCCGCCGACTGAAGTCGGCGGGCCGCTGGAGGATGCGCATCGTTCCGGCGGATTGCTGGGATTGATACCAGTGCAATTGCGTCAGGGCGGCGGCATGGGCTTCGTCGGGAGTTTGGTAGCCGGGCTTGTCGTCGTAGCGCGGCTGGCAGAAGATCGTGGCGCAAATCAGGCCCACCCCGCCGTCGCGAAGATCGGGCAGGCCGACGGTGGGAATCCCATCCTCGTCCGGTTTCTGCTGATGCGCGGGCAAATGGACGGGCCGGCCGCGAACGGCGTTGTACGCCAGATCGAGATGGGCGTCGAC
>JBEKIV010000122.1:0-20029 GCA_050011595.1 Tepidisphaeraceae bacterium | reverse complement strand
TCCACGACGTAGATGAACGGGCGACCGTGGTTGGTCAGGAGGTAGAGCATGGCCTGCTTGATGCGATGCGGGTCGCGGGTGACGATGCGAAGCTGGCCGGTGTGGGGATCGCGGCCATATTGGTAGAACTTGTGCTTCTCGATGAACTCGGGGGTCATGAATTCATCGATGAAATTGACGTCGTTGTACATGCGGCGAACCTCGAAGATTTTTTCGCGGCCCAGGCCCAAACCCTTGTCCCAGGATTTCTTCTCGCCGAGGTTGTCGGATTCCTCGTAGGCCTTGCCGAAGCGGCCCTTGTTCCAGCGGTCTTCGATGTCGCGGAAGAGTTCCAGGCCGACCTTGTAGGGATTGAAATTTCCCGGCGGCATGTGGACGGTGCCGCTGTGATGATCGGCATAGTCGATGATTTCGGTGGCGTCGACGAAATGCTTGGTCATGAGGGTGCTGTGCCAATAGCTGGCCCAGCCTTCGTTCATCACCTTGGTCATGCCCTGGGGAGCGAAATAGTAGGCCTCCTCGCGGACGACGGCCAGGCAATCCATTTGCCAGTCGTCAAGTCGGGCGTGCTGGAGGAGATATTGCAAAACGTCGCGGGTCGGATGGGCCGGGGTGACGTGACGCAGCTTGGCGCGGTCTTCGCGCATTTTCTTGGCCTCGGCTTCGAGCAATTCCGGGGGATTAATCCAGCGATCCAGATAATCTTTGGCCTTGAACTTGGAGACCTGCTCCTGGCGCGGCACTTCCTCGGGCTTTTGTTCCATGGGGCCGCGGTTGAGGAACATGCCGTGGGCGTCGATCAGGTCTTCCAGGCTCAAGCAAACGTCCAGGAATTTCTCGACGGCATCGTAGCCCTGCTTCTCGATGTGCCGGCGGATGCGCGTGGCGTGGTTGGCCATCTCGTCCATCATCTTGCGGTTGGTCTGGCTGAACCACAGGTTGTTTTTGAAGAAGTCGGCATGGCCGTAGACGTGGGCGATCACCAGCTTCTGATCGACGAGCTGATTGGATTCCTGGAGATAGGCATAGCAGGGATCGTTGTTGATGACCATTTCGTAGACGCGGCCCAGGCCGTAGAAGTGCTGCTTGCGGAGCCGTTCGTATTCGGCGCCGAATCGCCAATGGGGATATCGCTGGGGGAATCCGCCGTAGGCGGCGATCTGGTTCATCTGCTCGTAGTCGCACATCTCGAAGACGACGGGGAAGAAATCCAGTCCGTAGGAGCGAGCGCGTTCGCGGATTTGCTTTTTTGCGGCCAGCAAATCGGCGGGGAATGGGCCAATGGTGTTGGAAGCCATATCCTGATTCTAGCGTCAATATTTGCCGACTTCACGGGAAGCGGGACAGCGCGGTGAGTTTCCCGCGTTTGCGGATCGTACGGCGGGCAAGGATTGCCGGCTATACGGGGGGACGGACCCTGCTGCCGGCTGGCGCATTGGATCGTTCGAAGACCGCGGGATAGCCATCCCGCGGCTTTTGGGGAACGTCGTGAGGCAAAGTGAACGCGAAGGCTAATCGCGGCGCGGCCCGCGGGGGCCGCGGTCGCGGTCGCCGCCTCGGCCGCCGCCGTGACGGGGCGGGCCGCGATGGCCGCCGCGATCATCGCGGCCACGGTCGTCGCGCCCGCGGTCGTCGTGGCGGCCTTCAGGGCCGCCGCCGGCGGGCGCGCCGACGGGCTCGGGATCGGTTTGGCCCTCTTCCCTCATGGCAGCCTTACGGCTGAGTTTGATGCGGCCCTGGTCGTCGATGAGGATGACCTTGACGCGAATCTCGTCGCCGATGTGGACGATGTCATCGACGTTCTGGACGTACTTGTCGGAAAGCTCCGAGACGTGGCAGAGTCCGTCGGTTTCGGGGGCGATTTCGACGAACGCGCCGAATTCCTTGATGCTGACGACCCGGCCGGCGTAAATCTTGCCGACCTTCACCTCGGCGGTGATGGCCTCGACGAGATCGCGGGCCTTTTCCGCCGAGGCCTGATCGACGCAACTGATGAAGACGGTTCCATCGTCCTCGATGTCGATCTGTGCGCCGGTGTCTTCCTGGAGCTTCTTGATGTTTTTTCCGCCGGGGCCGATGAGCTTGCCGATTTTTTCCGGGTCGATCTTGACGGTGAGCAGGCGTGGGGCGTATTTGCTGATTTCGGCGCGTGGGGCGGGGAGGACGGTGGCCATTTTATCGAGGATGGTCAGTCGGGCTTCTTTGGCGCGATGGAGAGTCTGGCGGATGATTTGGTGATCGATGCCTTCGGTTTTGATGTCGAGTTGGATGGCGGTGATGCCGTCGCGAGTGCCGCAGACCTTGAAATCCATGTCGCCGAAGTGGTCCTCCTCGCCGATGATGTCGGTGAGCAGAGCGGAGCGTTCGCCATCCTTGACGAGTCCGATGGAGATTCCGGCGACGGCCTTGGAGATGGGGACGCCGGCGTCCATGAGGGCGAGGCATCCGCCGCAAGTGCTGGCCATGGAACTGGAGCCGTTGGATTCGAGGATGTCGCTGATAATGCGGACGGTGTAGGGGAAGAGCTCGATGCCGGGGAGAACGGCGACGAGGCTGCGTTCGGCGAGAGCGCCGTGGCCGATCTCGCGTCGGCCGGGCCCGCGGATGGGCCGGACTTCGCCGACGCTGTAGCTGGGGAAGTTGTAGTGGAGCATGAATTTCTGGCTGTACTCGTCGATCAGCCCGTCGACCAGTTGCTCATCGCTGCTGGTGCCGAGGGTGACGGTGCACATGGCCTGAGTTTCGCCGCGGGTGAAGACGGCCGAGCCGTGCACGCGGGGAAGGACGCCGACCTGGCAGGAGATGGGGCGGATGCTGTGGAAATCGCGACCGTCGGGCCGGACGCCGGAGAGGATCGCTTCGCGAGTGACCTGCTCTTCGACTTCGACAAAGATGGCGCGAATCTCCTTATGCTTTTCCTTTGTCGCCAGGATGGTTTGATAGCTGGCGTTGGGATCGGTCACCGGGGGCGCCATTTCGGCGAGGAGATCGTCGAGAATCTGCTTGATGGAATCGGCGCGGTCGTCCTTGCCGGCCTTGCCCTTCACCTCGCGAATCCTGTCGGTGACGCGGGCGCGGATGGCATCGACGAAACCGGGGTCGGAAAGCCTGATTTCGCCGATCTTCGGCTTGCCGGCCTTGGATTGCAGCTCCTCGATCATGCCGACGATTTCGACGACGGCTTTGTGGCCGAACTCGATGGCGTCGGCGACGAGGTCCTCCTTCACCTCCCGGCCGCCGAGTTCGATCATGTTGACGAAGTGCTTGGTGCCGGCGACGACCAAATCCATCTCGCTGTATTCAAGCTGCTCGACGGTGGGATTGAGCACAAATTGGCCATCGACGCGTCCGACGCGAACGTGCCCGGTCGGGGTGAGGAAGGGGATGTCGCTGATGGCGACGGCGGAGCTGGCGGCAATGCCGGAGAAAATGTCCGGATCGTTTTCGCCGTCGAAGGCCAGGACGTTGAGATGAATTTGCACCTCGTCCATGAACCCCTTGGGAAACAGGGGCCGAAGCGGCCGGTCGATGAGACGCGCGGTGAGGATTTCCTTGGTGGTCGGGCGTCCCTCACGTTTCATGAATCCACCGGGGAATTTGCCGGCGGCGGCGCGGCGCTCGCGGTAATCGACCTGAAGCGGGAAAAAGTCGATCCCCTCGCGCGGAACGGCGCGGACGACCGCGCCGAAAACGACCGAATCGCCGTATTGGACCGTGACGGCCCCATCGGCGAGCTTGGCGTAGGTCCCGGTCTCGATGGCCAGCGTCCGGCCGCCGATCTGCCGTTCAATGCGAATGGCTTGCATGAAAAATATTCCTTTTCAGCCCCGGTGGTGTATCGGTAGGCCACAGATGGACAGATCCAGGGAGGATGGTGAGGAAGTGCAAGTTACAAGTTGTTAGTTGCAAGAAAATGCCCTGTTGATCCGCATTCACTTGCAACTTGCAACTTGCCACTTGCACTTCCCAACCCACTCCCCGGGTCTGTGCATCTGTGGCGAATCGTCTTGCCAACCGGCTGCCGCGCCCGGGGCTTAAATGGCGCAGAGAAGGATGGCAAAGCAAACAAAAACGGACACGGCCCCGCGCCGTGCCCGATCGATCTCACTTTCGCAGTCCCAGCCGGCCGATGATCTGCTGATATCGCGTGCGATCCTCGCGCGTCAGATATTTGAGCAACTGATTTCGGCGGCTGACGAGCTTGAGCAATCCACGGCGGGACGAATGGTCCTTTTTGTGCGCATCGAAATGCCCCCGAAGCTGGTTGATCCGCTCGGTCAAGAGCGCGATCTGCACTTCAGGTGAACCCGTGTCCTTTTCGTGGATCTTGTAATCAGCGACGATCTTCTGCTTCTGCTCGACGGACATCGACATCGAAAAACTCCCAGACACCTGGTAAGCCAGCCAAACGTCCGACCATCGAACGCCCCGGCAAACCGGTCATAAAGGGTTCCGCCGCGAAGGGATACGCCCCTCGCTGCCGCCCCTGCGGCGTAAACGGAAAGTGAACAAAGAATAGACCCGCGACCGGCTCGGGTCAAGAGATGGATTTGTCCGATGTGAAAAATCCGTCACTTCATACGTATTTTGCAATGGGATTGCGATCAGGTAACATCGCGGAGGATTCAAAATAAACCACTGCGGAGGAACCATGAAACACGGATACAAACTTGCTTGCGGGATTATTCTTCTGATGCTGGGCGCAGGCGCGCTGGCTCAGACTCAGCCGAGCGACGATACCGACCTTGCACCGGGCATTAAACTGAGGACCACCGGCGGAATCGACATCGGCGACGATATGTATGCCGAGATCGTTCATTTCGATGACAACTGGAAAGAAACGGACGAGCACGACGCCTTCCAGCCCACCGCGCAACCGCCGGCGACGCAGCCAAGCTCGAAGTTGCTGACCGGCGATTTCGTGACGCCGGGGGGTACGTTCAAACTGACCGAGCAAATCGACTCCAACGATACGGGCATTCATTTTACCGCGACCATGGCCAGCGATAAGGAACTGGCCACCAAGGAGCTGTGCGTCGCGTTGGACCTTCCGGTGGCGACGTTCGGCGGGAAACAGATTACGGTGGATCAGCAGGCGGTGTCGTTGCCGGCCGACCCGCCGGCCAAGGGATCATCTCAACTACTTGGCAAGGACGATGCAAAGGAGATCGATTGTCCCACGCCGGCCGGGACGCTCACCATTACCGGCGATGATCTCAACGTTTTCGTGCAGGATAATCGGGAATGGGGGGATCAGCGGTATGGAGTGCGGATTCGCTTTACGCCGGCGAATGGACAGCGGCGCGACCGGCTTACATTCGCGCAAGTCAAATCGAGCAACCCAAACAACTGCCGCGGAGGACCGATGAAACACGCATGTAAAATCGCCTGTGGGCTGATTCTGATGATCTGGAGCGCAACTTCATGGGCGCAGGAACAGCAGAGCGCCGCGATTGATCTGACGCCCGGATTCAAGCTCGGCGCAAACGGAATGATCGAGATCGGCGATATCTCCGCCGAGATTGGACATTTCGACGGCGACTGGACCGTCAGCGAGCAGCACGACGTCTTTAAGCCGGCAGGGCAGAATCCGCCGGCAACCCAGCCGAGTTCGCACGTGATCAGCGGCGTTTTTACGAGCGCATCGGGTCCGTTCAACCTGACCGAGCGGATGGATGCGGCCGGCGGCGGCGTCCATTTTTCCGCGACCATGGCCAGCGATAAGCCGGTGGAAACCAATGAATTGTATATGTCATTTTCGATCCCGGTGAAGTTGGTGGGTGGAAAACAGGCGATGATCGACGACCAACCGACTTTGTTACCCTCCGAGCCTGCCAAACAGGGCGAGGCCCAATTGATTAACAAGGAGGATGTCCACAAAATCGAAATCCCCATGCCGACGGGCACGCTGATCTTGACCGGCAACCTGAACATGCTGCTGCAAGACGACCGCGAATGGAACGACGACCGCTTCAGTTTGCGGCTGAATTTCTCGCCCGTATCGGGACAACTCAAGGAAAGCAAGCTTGAGTTTCAGATGACGTGGAAGCCGGCGGAAAACAAATAGGGGCAATCGCCTAGGGATAGCCTAAGCCGACTTGCGACGCGACGGGCGATGGGGTTGGCTTACGGAAAACGCATCGATTTTGCGATTGGCTTCGGAGTCGCATAGTTGCTCGCCGCACACGTCGCAGCGGAGGAAATCAAGGTCGGGCACCCTGATCGGTCGGCGTTTGACGCAAAACTTGACGCTTCCATGCACTTGCCTCAGGGCGCGTGAGCCACAAGTTGGACAGGTTCGCAAACGGATCATAAGTCGCTCATTGGGACCTCTTGGCGGAGATCATTTATACTTCCGCTCCGGGTCGTTTTCGCGGGCTTTCAGCAGTTCCGGCATCTGGGGGCGCAGCAGTTCCAGTATCTCCTCGAGCCAGGCGAATCGCTGAGCCGGGGTGGTATGGAGGGCGGTTTAGACGATCTCGTGGTTGCGGTGGGATTCCCAGCCCACGGGCCAGGGATCAGGTTCGGGGGGGTTTGTTTCTTGCATGCAGATTTCGCCTAAGCCGGCGCCGCCGGGGGCGGGGCCAGGAGCTTTTCGGCGGTGGCGATCAGCTTGTCGAGCTTCACGGGCTTGGTGAAGTATTCGCTGACGCCTTGGCTCTCGGCGTACAACTTGTGCCTGGCGCCCTGGTTGCCGGTGATCATGATGACGAACGGCTTGGCATTGCGGAGCTTTTTCGACTTGATTTTTTCCAGGACCATGAAACCGCTGCGGCCGGGGAGCATCATGTCGAGGATCACCAGGTCCGGTTGAGTTTTTTCAGCGACTTCGACGGCCTTGTTGCCGTTGGCGGCGGTGTCGATGACCGCGCCGGTAGGCTCAAAGGCGGCCTGCATGCTGGCGAGGATGTCGCTGTCATCGTCCACCAGGAGGATTTTTTTTCCGGCCAGTATGTCGCTCATGGATGCCTCCGTGAAAAATGGGGCGTCATCCACTTTCGTTTGCGGGGCGAAAATGTCAAGCGGAATCGTGCCCAGGTCCGATAAATAGACGGCCATCGCCTTTGGTGATGGCGTTCAAGGGTTCAAGGGTTCAAGGGTTCAAGATGAACGTTTTTCCCTTGAACTCTTTAACCTTTGAACCTTTGCACGCAAGCCCCACACTCAAATGTGGTGGCCCTGCGATAATTAGCCGGTCCAACATGAAACCAGGTGACCCGATCGCCGTTCTGGACAGCGGACTCGGCGGGCTGACGGTGGTGAATGCCCTGCGCCGCGTCTTGCCGGCCGAGGACCTGATTTATTTTGGGGATACGGCCCATCTTCCCTATGGGAACAAATCACCGGCGGCGGTATGCCGGTTCGTGCAGCAGATCGTCCGGTTCCTGGAGCCGATGAATCCGAAGCACCTGGTGATGGCGTGTAACACGGCGACGGCGTTGGCGATGCCGACGATCGCCGGGGAGTTTGGGGGATTGTCGATCAGCGGGGTGATCGAGCCGGGGGCGCGAGCGGCGGTGGCCGCGGCGGGCGCGCGGCGTCTGCCGGCGATCGGCGTGATCGCCACGGACGCGACGGTGCGGTCCAAGGCTTACGAGCGGGCGATTTTCCAGCGGCGGAACCTGGCGCGGGTGATGCTGCGCTCGACCCCGCTGCTGGTTCCGATGATCGAAGAAGGCCGAACGGGGGATGATCCGCTGGTGGAAACGGCGTTACGGCAATATTTGCAGAGCATGATTCTTCGCAAAGTGGACGTGCTGGTGCTGGGATGCACGCATTATCCGCTTCTGAAGGGGGCGATCGCCAAGGTGATTGGGCCGAAGGTGAGGCTGATTGACTCCGCGGAGCAATGTGCCCAAGATGTCGTGCGACGGCTGGAGCGGAAGGGCCTGTTGCGCGGGCCGGTCGGCTCGCCAGCTGAGCCGGCAGGCTCGCCGGACGACACCGCGACGATGGACGAATCGCCGTCGGCGACCGGGACGTTGCGGACGTTCGTGACGGACGATCCGGACCGGTTCGCGATGCTGGCATCGCGGTTCCTGGAGATGGAGATCGAACGTCCGACGCTGGTGAAGCCGCTGGACGTGCCGGAGCTTTCGGCGCCCTTGGTGCTGCGGGCGGCCGGATAAGCGGGGTTTTTCACCGCCAAGACACGAAGAGCGCGAAGTTGCGCGAAGAAATATCAATTTGACTTCGCGCAACTTCGCGCTCTTCGCGTCTTCGCGGTAAAATCCGCGCCAAGAACCGTTCGTGATGAAAGGCGATCGATGCGGAAGTTAGGCTGGCTGGCGTGGATGATTGCGGCGGCGCTGGGCGGATGCGGCAGCAGTATTTCGGACTCCACCACGCCGGGGCCGGTCGATCGCGGGTTGTATCAAGATGCGATCCTGGACAACCAGCAACGGTTGGCCGGCGAGGACGTCCGCGTCGTGCCGTTGTATAAGACTCCGCTGGAAGCGGTCGGCGTGGGGCTTGACGCATTGTTCTGCGAGCCGATCGTGCATTTGTTTGACTACGTAACGCATGACAACGCGGCGTACGCAGCAAGGAAGATGGCGGACAAGTCGTCGCCGGACAATCAGCGCGAGGGGATGCTGCGGCTGACGGATTTCGACTTCGCCCGACGTGGGATTTACCTGAAGGGATACACGATCGAAGCGCGAAGCGGTGGGGATTACACGGTGCGGGCGGCGGGGTTGCGGGCCCTGAACCGATGCCGGGCCAGGGGGCATACCTTGCTGTTCGTGGAGGCCCTGACGGACGATCAGGAACTGATTCGTCTGGAGGCCGCCGACGCACTGGGCAACATCCCCGATCCGGACGCGATTCCCATGCTGGTGGTTCACCTGGGCAACGTCGAGCCGAGCGCCGACGTGCGCATCGCCTGCGCCGAAGCGCTGCGGAATTATCACACCCACGAGGCAATGCAGGCGCTGATCGACGAATTGAACGATCAGGACTTCGGCGTGGCCTGGCAGGCGAGGCAAAGCCTGGAACTGCTGACCGGGCAGGATTTTCGCTATGACGCCAAAGCGTGGATAAATTACCTGGCAGCCACGGGAACGTGAGCGGATTGTCATTGGTCATTGGTCATTTGTCATTGGGGAGTGACGTGAAACCCTGAGACATGCGAGCACTGGTATTCGATCAATCGGTCAATTTCCGGCCGCGGCATCCTGAGCCGGCCCAAACCGACGGCGATGCGCTGGTGAAAGTGCGTCAGGCGGGGATCTGCGCCACCGATTTGGAAATTCTGCGGGGATACATGGGGTTCTCCGGCGTTCTGGGGCATGAATTCATCGGCGAGGTGGTCTCGGCCGAGAACAAAAGCAAAGACCTGGTCGGCCAGCGCGTGGTGGGGGAAATCAACGTGGTCTGCGGGCACTGCGATCTGTGCCTGTCGGGGCTGTCCTCGCATTGCCGGAACCGCACGGTGCTGGGCATCCAGAAGCACGACGGCGCGTTCGCCGATTTCTTGCGTTTGCCGTCGGCCAACCTGCACGTGCTCCCCAAGACGGTGGATGACGATTCGGGAGTGTTCGTGGAGCCGCTGGCCGCGGCGTTTCAAATCCTGAAACAAATCAAAGTGGATGGCAAGGCGGATTCAGCGCGCACAAGAAAATGGGTGACGGTGCTGGGGGACGGGAAACTGGGTTTGCTGGTGGCGCAGGTGCTGCGGAACGCCAACTGCCCGGTTCGGGTGATCGGGAAACACGCCGAGAAACTGGCGTTGTGCGAGAAATGGCAGATTCGCAGCCGGCCGCTGAGGGACATTCTTCCCCGGCACGATCAGGACGTGGTGGTGGACTGCACGGGAAGCGCGGCCGGATTCGAACTGGCGATGCAGATGGTGCGCCCGCGGGGAACCATCGTGTTGAAGAGCACGTTCGCCGCGGGCAAACCGATGAATCTGGCTCCGCTGGTGATCGGCGAAATCAGCGTCGTCGGCAGCCGGTGCGGGCCGTTTCGCGAGGCGATCAAGGCCCTGGCGGAAAAGCAGGTGGACGTCGCCAGCCTGATCTTCCGCCGCATGCGCCTGGAGCAAGGAGTGGAAGCGATGGACCTGGCCGGCAGGCCGGGAGTGTTGAAGGTGCTGTTAACAATGGACAATTGACAATGGACAATTGACAATTGATCCTTCCCGAAGAATCTCCCATGGCAAAAGACCTCGCAATTGTTCTCAACAACGGAAGCATCAACAGCGCGGTGGTGACGGCGATGGCGTCACAGCGGTATCGGCCGGTCATGATCTTTGCCGATAGCGCGCCCGGAGCGTCGGGCCGGATGCGAGCGGCGTACGATCAACAGGTGGCGCATTTCAAACCGTACCGGGAATATTCCGTGCCCGTCGCGCAAGCGGGGTCGGGGCCGACGCAAACCGCGGCCTCGATCGCCGCCGATCCGCGACTGTCCGCCAACATCTCTCCGCAACTGCTGGAGCTTCTGCCGATCCTTTCCGTCGCGGTGAAGTCGGCGGCGCACCACCAGGCGGCGGCGATATATTTTGGGCTGCGCGTCGGCCCAAGCACGGATGAATTGGCGCAAGCCGCGGAGTTTTGCCAGATATGGAATGAGATGATCCAACTGCCGTGCGGGCTTGGCGAAACGGAACTGATGACCCCCTTGCTGGAGCTGGAACCGTGGCAGGTGGTGGACGTGGGATTTCAGGTCTCCGCGCCGTTCGAGCGGACGTGGAGCTGCCTGGAGGAAACCAGCGAGGCCTGCTGGGCCTGCCGCGGCTGCCGATCGCGAGAGGCGGCGTTTCAACAGGCCGGCAAGCCGGACCCGTTGCGGACGGCGAGAAAGATTTAGCCGCGGAAACGTCGCATAACCGGTTTGTGCTTTGGACCGGCCCGTGTCGTATGCCTCTCAGCTTATCGAGACATCGGCGAGAAACGTCGCAGGATCGGTGATGCGGAGATCGGGAAAACGTATTCGGAATTGGACCGCCTCCGCGTCAGCCGAAACCGTCAGGTCGAGCAAGTCTTTATCTCGGGAAACGATCAGCCTCGCGTCTGCCGCAAGAGCCAGATTGACGTAATGACTGATGAAGGGGACACGACCCTTAATATTAAGGGTCGTGTCCCCTTCAGTTCGCGGGAGTGGTCATTTCTGGTGCTTCGCCCCGCGCTCGGCTCGCATCGCATGTTTCTCGACTTCAAGGAAATCACTGAGTTCGGCATCGGACATTCCGCCGCGAGCAAATTCCCCAGCGATCGGGCCGCTGAGTTCCTTGACCGAACGCCCAGGCTTGGCGAGAAGCTCAAGTTGCCTGGCCGCATAGGTTTCCACATCGACACCCGCGGCGGCAGCCCTGGCCTTGAGGCATACCTCAGTCTCGACCGAAATTGGAACGCGGAGCATCATCTTCTTCATTTTACCACGGAATCGAGCGATGGCTATCCACTTTTTGGCCGGTCAACCAGCCATTTCGCTCTTTGGCATTTCTTATGTTATACTCCCCCCCGGCCGGACGGATCCGGCGGTCCTTTTTCGGACGTTCGCATGGACGCGAAGAACTCCCTGGGCGAGCCGCGATGTCTCATCTCCCGCGCGGCGATTCTCCATAACCTCGGATTGATCCGCAAAGCGATTGGGCCGGACGTGAAAATCTGCGCCGTCGTCAAGGCGGACGCCTACGGCCACGGGGCGGATATCGTCGTCGATACCCTCTGCAATTTTTCCAACAGCGAAGCCGAGCCGCCGATGGTGGATGCGCTGGCGGTGGCCGACCTGGACGAGGCGGCGGCGCTGATGGCGTGCGATCTGCCGGTGATCGTCCTGCGGCCGGTGGAGAACGCGTATCTGGGCAGCCAGCGGGCCAGTCTGGAGGCGGCGACGCGGCATGGGTGGGTGCTGACGCTCTGTTCGGCGGCCGGGGCACAGGATTTGGCCAGGATTGCCGAGAACCGCGGGCAGCGCGCCAACGTGCAGATCATGGTCAACACCGGGCTGAACCGCGCGGGGGTGGATTTGGCGGGATTGGACGACCTTGTCGAGAAAATTTCCTCTCTTCCGGCGCTTCGATTGCTGGGTGTGGCGACGCATTTCGCATCGTCGGATGAGCCGGCCAATCCGCTGAACTGCGAGCAATTGGGGCGATTCTTGGCGGCGACGGCGAACTTGTCGATCGGGCGGCAATCGCGGCCGCATCTCAGCGCGGCCAATTCCGGCGGAGTGTTCTTCCAGCCGCAATCACATCTGGACATGGTGCGGCCGGGGATCGGCATTTACGGGATCGATCCGAGGTGCCGGCCGGACATGGATCGGCCGCTACGGCCGGCGATGAAATGGACGGCCCCGCTGATCGCCATCCGCCAGGTGACGGCCGGAGCGCAGGTGGGATACGGCCAGACGTGGACCGCGGACAAGCCGACGCGGCTGGGGTTGATCCCGGTCGGATATGCCGATGGATATCCGCGGGTGCTGTCGAATCGTGGGATCACGATGGTGGCCGGCCAACCGGCGCCGGTGGCCGGGCGCGTCAGCATGGATTTGATGGTGATCGACCTTCAAAACGCGCCGCAGGCGACGATCGGGGACGAGGTGACGGTGCTGGACAGCGATCCGCTGTCGCCGGCCAGCGTCTATCGGATCGCCGAATTGGCCGGGACGATTCCCTACGAAATTTTCTGCCGGATCGGGACGCGCGTGCGGCGCGTGGCGGTGGACGAATTCGGCCTTCGCGCGGAAGAGGAATTGAACCGCCAAGACGCCGAGACGCCAAGGTAAAATCCGACCTTGGCGCCTTGGCGTCTTGGCGGTTCAATTCTGTTTACTCGCGGCGCCGGCCGGGGATTTTCGATTATTTCCGCTTGCCCATGAAGCGCAGCAGGAGCAGGAACATGTTGATGAAGTCGAGATAGAGCATCAGCGCGCCGCTGACCGAAAGACGCGCGGCCATGGCCGCGTCGCCCTGCGTCGAGGCGGCGATCCCCCGAAGGCGCTGAGTGTCATAAGCGGTCAATCCGGCGAAGATGATGACCCCGGCGTAAGAAACCAGCCAATAAAGCCCGCTGCTGGCGATAAACAGATTGATGACGGATGCGACGACCAGGCCGATCAGGGCCATGAACAGGATTTTGCCCATGGTCGTGAGGTCGGTTTTGGTGAACATTCCGTAGAGGCTCATCACCGCGAACATGGCGGCGCAGGCGCCGAACGTGCCGGCAATGCTCGTCATCGTGTACACGTAGAATATGCTCGAGAACAACAGGCCGTTGAGCGCGGCGTAGATCACGAACAGCCCGGTGGCCAGGGGAGCGCTGATGCTGCGAACCGCAGCGGAAATAACCAGGACCAAAACGATCTGTATGACGAATATTCCGATCATCGCACCGGGAGTAAACACCGCGGCCATGGCGTCGCGATGACTGAAAACCAACCATGCGACCGAGGCGGTCACGGCCAATCCCACGGCCATCCATGCGTAAACGGCGTTGAAAAAGTGGATGGTCGCGCTGTCGCGCGTGCCGGCGGAATAATCCAGCGGATAAGGTCTGCCGGTCATGTTCGGACCCCACATGCTCATAATCATTGCTCCTTTGCCAACGAACGGGTGATTGTATGGCGAGTTGGATCGCCACGTCCAGCGGAGCGAATTTGCGGTAGTGCGTTATTTTGAATTTTATGGCCTACTTGGAACCGTACCGCATTCCGGGCAGCGGTCGGGCGTGGCGCGAAGGTCGTAGCCGCATGCGAGACAAAGACCATCCCGTTTTCGATTCGCCACAACTCTACGACATCGCCGCTGCCACCATAACCAAGAAAGTGGAAATATCGCCATCACGGCGCAAGCGGTAATTGGTGAAACCGCAAAGATGATCCGAAAATTACTGCGGGATGTGTGGGGAAGAATCGGACTCCAAGCCCAAAGAGCTATCTTGTGGTCAGGGGAAAGTTCAATGCAATAGGCGTCAGAATTTATGGAGGACTGATAAACCGGAATGCGGACGAACCCCCGAATCATCTCCATGGCCCACATGGTTATGACTGTTCCAACCATCAGGCAAAATATCACCGCAATCCCATTGCACAGCCATCGGCGGAAGCGTTTCATCGGCTGGAATTCTACCGCGATTCAGCCGATCAACTTCACTAAACCCGAATTTGCCGAGCCGGCCGTGTCCACCAAAGGGTCCGGAAGAGCATGAATTGAACCGTCAAGCACGCCAAGACGCCAAGGGGAAATCTGACCTTGGCGTCTTGGCGTGCTTGGCGGTTCAATCGCCTTTATTCTCCGCCGGCGGCTTTCGGCGGCGCCAGGAAACCGCCGGTTCGGCGGGGATCATGTCGTCCAGGGCGCGGCGCTGGGCGCGCAGGAGATCGCTGCGAGTGATGATGCCAATCGCCCTGCGCGGGTTTGCCGGATCGGCGACGACCAGCCGGCCCACATCGTGCAGGATCATTTCATTGGCGGCGTCGCGGAGCGTGGCGTCGGGAGCGACCGTGATGGGCGGACGGCGGATTAATTCGCCGATGCGACGGCCGGGATCGTTGTTCGGATCGTGAAAATCACGAAGGGTCAGGACCCCCAGCAAGTTCCCATCGGCGTCCGCGACGGGATAGCCCTGGTGGGTCCAATCCGGCTGGCCGGTGCTCAGGCGATGACGGATGGATTGGACCGTTTCATCGGCCCAAAGAATGGCGACCTTGGAGGAGGCGACCTGGGATACTTTCAGGAATGCCAGGAGATCGGACAGGTATTCCGACGGGACGTCAACGCCGCGGCGGGCGATTTTTTCGGTCATGATGGTATTTCGCATGAGAAGGCAGGAGACGAAATAGGCGGCCGTGCAGCCGCCGAGCAGTGGGAGCAAACCCAGGGGCTGAAGGGTGGTTTCGTAAGCGAAGACGGCGGAAGTGAGCAGGCCGCGCGAGGCGCCGGCAAACAGGGCGGCCATCCCAACCAGGGCGGCGATATGTGGATCGACGTTGGCGCCGGGAAAGATCCGTGCCGTGGCCGCGCCCAAGACCATGCCCACCCCCCCGCCGATGGTGAACAGCGGCGCCAGCGTTCCGCCGGACGTTCCGCTTCCCAGCGCGATCGCCCAGGAGACGAATTTCAGAAGGCACAACGTCGCGGCCACCGAGAGCGCCAGGCGCGACATGAGGATATCGCTGATGTTTTCGTATCCGACGCCGAGGGTGCGCGGCGAGAAATGGCCGATGATTCCAACCGGAATTGCGCCGAGGGCGGGCCACCACATCCAATGAATGGGGAGTTTGGCGAACAGGTCTTCGATGCCATAGACGGCGCGGGTGACGCCGACGGAAGCGGCGCCCACGATAGCCCCGATGAGCAGGTAGAGCGCCATGGCTGAAAGCGAAGGCTGCGCCAGAGCGGGCAATTGAAACACGGGATAGGGCATGTGAAGCGTGAAGCGCGTTCCCGTGGCGACGGTGCTGGCCAGCGCGACGGGAATGAAGGATCGGGGCCGGAATTCGAACAAGAGCAATTCCACGGCCAGGAGGACGGCGGCGACGGGTGTGCCGAAGATGCCGGCCATTCCGGCGGCGGCGCCGGCGGCCAAGAGGGTTTTGCGCTCGATCGCGGTGATGCGGAAAATCTGGCCGACCAGAGAACCGAGCGCGCCGCCCGTGGCGATGATCGGGCCTTCGGCGCCGAAGGGGCCGCCCGTGCCGATGGCGATGGCGGCGGACAGGGGCTTGAGAAAGGTGAGGCGAGCGGGGACGCGGCTTTGGTGCAGGAGCACCCGTTCCATCGCTTCGGGGATTCCATGGCCCCGGATGCCGGCCGAACCGTAGCGGGCCATGAGTCCCACGATGATCCCCCCCGCCACGGGAATCAGGACGATCCACCAGCCCAGATCGTTGCCCACCGGAGCGGTGAGCACGGGCGAAAGACGGCCGAAGAAACTGAGGCCGGTGATCGTGCCGATCAGGACAACGAGCGATTTGGCAATGAAAGCCGCGATGACGGCCAGCGGAATGCTGAGCAGCGAGATGAACAGCACGCGACGATCCACCAGTGCGCTGCGGAACGGCAAGTGGGCCGCCTGCAGCGCCGGCCCCAGCGACGGCGCCAGCGGCAGGGCATCGGGGGCGCCGGCTTGCTCGACAGGATGATCGTGATTCTCGCCGTCGGTCATATCATTTTGCGCCTTCGGCGTCGCCGCGGAACCGGGTCTTCGAAAAACAGGGCGGGCGGCTGACGCTCGATGCCGGTTTTCCGGATCAGTTCCGTCAGGAGCTCGCCTAGCCGCCTTCGACGGATTTTTGAAACGGCGGCGAGCGACGCAATCAGCCGATCCTGTGCCGAGGGTGGCGCCGATCGGAGGAGGCGCCGGCCGCGCCCGGTGAGCGACAGTTCGACGCGCCGGGCGTCCTTGGAGGAGGAAAACCGGCGAACGAGCCGGCGGTTGAACAGCTTCCCGACGACCACCGAGACGGAGCTTTGATGCGTGTGGGTGCGGCCGGCCAGTTCGTTGATGGAAATCGCCTTGCCGTCGCCGAGCTTTTGGAGAACGAAGACCTGCGCGCCGCTGAGTCCGAAGCGTTTTTCGGCCTGGCGGTCGAAAAGTCGCAGGGCGCGCACGATCCGGCGGATGGAGTCGAGCACTGCCTGGATATCGGGGTCTGATGTATGGGCTCCCATATAATTGAGCGCGTCGCGGAGCGTGGCGTCGGGCCAGACCGTGAAACTGGAATGGCGAATCAAATTCGAATGACCAAGACTCGCGATCGACTCATCCGCCCGGGGGCAAGGCCGTGAGAATCTGTTCCAACTGTGGAATCAACTCTGGCATGTGAATTGTTGCGATCCGATAGACAATTGCCAGTTGGATTTCATCGTATTCGTGGGCCAACCGATGGCGAGTGCCGACAATTTTTTCCCACGGGACTTCCGGGTGCGCATTTTTCAGGTCATTCGAAACGCGATTGGCGGCTTCGCCGATGATCTCAATCTCGCGTTCCACGGCACGGTAAAGCTTGCGGTCCTGTATAAATCCCTGAAACGGGATTGCCGCTACCATGCTCCGCACCGAACGAGCCGAGTCGAGCATGTCGTATACAAACGAGGCGTCCCGTTGCTTATGCGGCATAAAGAACCCGGCGAGTGCGAAGTATCTCGCGCCGGCGATATGGATTGCGCAATCCATCCTTGAACACGAGATCGATCTTGCGACCAAGCAAAGCGGCGAGCTCGCTCTGCATGTCCAGCCAATCCCAACCGAGTTCGCTTTCCGGCAAGGTTTCAATGAGCACGTCTACGTCGGAATCTTCGCGAAAATCATCGCGGAGCACTGAACCGAAAATGGACAACTCCCTCACCTTCCATTTGCGACAGAAGGCGGCTAGTTGGTCCGGAGAAACCGGTATTCTATCGGATAGCATCCCGAACATAATACCATGGCGCCTTGCCAACCCGGTAGCGGGCAACGGAGATAACCCATAGGAATCTACGGATCATACCCGGCTTTTTCCTGACGGGGATTCGATCTGCCGCTCGAACAGTTGTATGAAGATCTGCTGGGAAGCGCCGATGCTGAGGGCGTCATTTCTGCCGGCGTCGGCGAAGCCGGCGCGGCGATAGTAATTGCACAAGGACTCGTTTTTGGCCATGCAGTCCAGACGAATCAAGCGGCGAGATTTTTGGGCGATCAGGGTTGACGACCATTCGAGCATTTGTAGTCCCAGGCCGATTCCGGCGGCGCGGCGGCGGACGGCCAGACCGTGGACATATCCGGCCATGCCATCCTTGCCGCGCGGGCCCCAGATCATTTCGTCATCCCATTGGACGGTGAACGTGGCCACGGGCTGGGCGCGTGGATCGAGGACAAGGTATGTCTCGGCCGTCTCGATTCGATGGCGAATGAAATCCTTGCCCGGGTCGGTAAGGAACCAGTTCCATTGGGAGATATCGCGCGATTGGAGCCAGGCCGCGGCCTCGGCGATGATGGCGTATACCGCATCGAAGTCGCCGGCGGCCGCGCGCTTAACCTGTAACTCGCCCTGGGAGGTCGTTATTTTGAGGGTACTTGACACCATTCAAATCCTATGTCGTCGCCCGCGATTTGGTATAATCATGAAGCAAGCGGTATACAATGGCGTCCGTTCGATCAAGTGTTTCGCAACAAGAGCCGGGTCCGGCCTGGCAGATCGCCAAGCTCTTTCCCGATCAGGGGGAACTGAGCGAGAGCGATTACCTGCTCTTGACGCGGCGAAGCAACCGGCTGGCGGAGTTTGCCGACGGACATATTGAGGTTCTGCCGATACCGACCAGGGCACACCAGCGGATTGTTCGATATCTAATCGGCCTATTAATGGCACTGGCGGGTAATCGGGGTGAAGTATTGTTAGAACATGCCGATCGCAACGGAAACGAATTCTGGGACGGGGCTGACCTGGTCATGGAGGTCGTGAGCGAAGACGATCCCGACCGCGATTTGCAGACCAAACGCGACGAATACGCCGAAGCGGGAATTCCGGAATATTGGATCGTCGATCCGCGAACAAAAACGGTCACGGTGCTGAAGCTGGATCGCGGGCAATACGTGACGCACAGCGAAGCTCGCGATGTGGGCACGGTGCGTTCGTCGCTGCTCGACGGTTTCACCGCGGACGCGGCGGCGATTTTCGCGGCGGCGGGAAATGCATAATCAATACCGGTAATTCTCCCCCTTATACGGCCCATCCACCGGCACGCCGATGTAATCGGCCTGATCCTTGGTTAATTTCGTCAACTTCGCGCCAACTTTGGCCAAATGCAGTCTGGCGACTTTTTCGTCCAGGTGCTTGGGGAGAACGTAAACCTTCTTCTCGTATTTGGACGTGTTGGTGGCCAGCTCGATCTGGGCGATGGTCTGGTTGGTGAAGCTGTTGCTCATCACGAAGCTGGGATGTCCGGTGGCGCAGCCTAGATTCAGTAGCCGGCCTTCGGCCAGGATCAGGACGCTGTGGCCGTCGGGGAAAGTCCACATATCGTATTGCGGCTTGATGTTGGTTTTCTTGATGCCCTTGGTTTTTTTCAGGCCGGCCATGTCGATCTCGTTGTCGAAGTGGCCGATGTTGCCGACGATGGCCTTGTCCTTCATTTTCGCCATGTGGGCGGCGGTGATGATCTGTTGGTTGCCGGTGGCGGTGATGAAGAGGTCGGCGTAGGGGAGCGTGTCTTCGACGGTGAGGACCTGGAACCCTTCCATCGCGGCCTGGAGGGCGCAGATGGGATCGATCTCGGTGACGATGACGCGAGCGCCCTGGCCGCGGAGGGATTGGGCGCAGCCTTTGCCGACGTCGCCGTAGCCGCAGACGACGGCCACTTTGCCGCTGAGCATCACGTCCGTGGCGCGCATCAGGCCATCGACGAGCGAATGGCGGCAGCCGTAGAGGTTGTCGAATTTGCTCTTGGTGACGGAGTCGTTGACGTTGATGGCGGGGAAGAGCAGCGTGCCGGCCTTTTGCATTTCATAGAGCCGATGGACGCCGGTGGTGGTTTCTTCCGAAACCCCCTGCACTTCGGCGGCCACCTTGTGCCAGCGCTGGGGATTCTGTTTGTAGCACTTGGCCAGGAGTTTTAGAATTTCCTTGAATTCCTCGTTGTCGGTGGAATCGGGCGAGGGGATTTTCCCGGCCTTTTCGTATTCGTAGCCCTTGTGAATCAGGAGCGTGGCGTCGCCGCCGTCGTCGACGATCTGGTTGGGGCCGCGGCCCTCGCCGAAATCCAGGGCCCGCTCCGTGCACCACCAATACTCCTCCAGGCTTTCGCCCTTCCAGGCGAAGACCGGAATCCCCTTGGGATTCTGGACGGTGCCGGGTCCGACGGCGACGGCGGCGGCGGCGTGGTCCTGGGTGCTGAAGATGTTGCACGAACACCAGCGGACGCGCGCGCCCAGGGCGGCGAGCGTTTCGATCAGCACGGCGGTTTGGATGGTCATGTGCAGCGAGCCCATGATGCGCAGGCTTTTCAGGGGTTGTTGGGCGGCATACTCCTGGCGCACGGCCATGAGGCCGGGCATTTCCTGCTCGGCCAGCATGATCTCCTTGCGGCCCCAATCGGCCAGGGAAA
>JBEKIV010000121.1:0-11478 GCA_050011595.1 Tepidisphaeraceae bacterium | reverse complement strand
TCCAGGTCGGCGGAAAATAAAATTCGCCTATTACCGGCTGATGGAATGGTTCCAAGAGCAAATTCACTCGGTAACCACAGCCCGATCCCCATAGGGCCGATTCAAAACAGGTAGTCGCGTCTTCGAAGCAGGTTGCTGGCCCCGATGTTAGCGTCTATAATTGATTGCTCATCTTATGGCCACGACGGTTTCCAAGTCGCCCAGCGAGCCTTCCATCCGGGAGAAGGTGCAGAACGTCATCGACTTGATCCGGCCGGCGGTGCAGGCCGACGGCGGGGATATTGAGTTGGTGGACGTGACCGGCGAGGGCGTCGTGCAGATCCGGTTTCACGGCGCTTGCCACGGCTGCCCCAGCAGCCACATGACCCTGCAAATGGGGATCGAGAGAAACCTTCGTGAGCAGATTCCGGAAGTGACGCAGGTCATTCCCGTCCAATGACCGATGATTCTCTGATGCAAGAAGCGATCGCCGAGGCCGATGCGGCCCTGGCCGTCGAGGAAGTCCCCGTGGGGTGCGTGATTCTGCACGTTCCGACGGATCAGGTGATCGCGCGCGGGCACAACCGGCGGGAAAGTCATGGCGATCCAACGGCGCACGCGGAGATTCTGGCGCTGCGAGACGCGGCGAGGGCGCTGGGATCGTGGCGGCTGAGCGAATGCGCGATGGCGGTCACGCTGGAGCCGTGCCCGATGTGCGCCGGGGCGATCGTGAACGCGCGGTTGGGGCGATTGGTTTATGGCTGCGACGATCCGAAGGCCGGGGCGATCCGAACGCTGTTCAAGATCTGCGACGATCCCCGGCTCAACCATCGCGTCCAAATCGCCGCCGGTGTCATGGCCGAAAAATGCTCCCAGCTTCTTCGCGATTTTTTCAAAGCCCAACGCGCCGGCGGGAAGAAATAATCAGCCATGACCTGGCGAGCGGCCGCCCCAATTCTCTGCACGATCCTGCTGGCAGGCACGGCGGCGGTTTTCATCCCGGCGCGGAATTTCGCGTTCCTCAATTGGGACGATATCGACGAGGTCACCGAGAATCCGCTGCTGCACCCGCCGGCGGCCGATCAACTCCGCCAAATCTGGTCCGGCCCATATCTGGAGCTTTATGCCCCGCTGACGTACACCGCCTGGTGGAGTTTGGCCCGAATGGGCGCGGGGGATAATCCATACGCGTTTCATTTGCTGAACGTCCTGCTGCACCTGGCGTGCGTCGGGCTGGTGTTCTCGATTCTGCGGTTGTGCGTGAAGTCGCCGGCGGCGGCGTTCGGCGGCGCGGTTATTTTCGCATTGCATCCGATGCAGGTGGAGACTGTCGGCTGGGTCGCGGAGATGAACAACCTGCTGGCGGCGGCCCTGTCGCTGGCGGCGATCCGGCTCTATCTCGCGTCCGGAGCGACGCACCCACGGCGGCGATGGATCATTTACGGCCTGGGATCTGCGGCGTATCTGGCAGCGCTGTTTTCCAAACCCACGGCCGTTGTCGTTCCACTGATCGCGATCATCCTCGACTGGGGCGTATTTCGCCGGCCCCTGCGCCCGGCGGTTTATGCCCTTTTGCCATGGCTGGCCGCGGCGGGAGTTTTCGGATGGATCGCGCATCGCAGCCAGAGCGGAATTGCCATGGCGATGCTGGATCGGCCGATCGTGGCGCTGGATGCGCTGGGATTTTATTGCCGGAAATTTTTCTGGCCGGTTGGGCTGACGGCCGACTATGGCCGCACGCCGGGCCGGGTTTTGCCCGGCCCTGGCTGGATCGCCAACGCGGGGATCGCCGTTGCGCTGGGAATCCTGCTTTGGTTGCTGCGGCGAAAATATCGCGGCGCGGCGCTGGGGGCGCTGATTGCGTTGGCGGCCCTGTTGCCGGTGCTGGGGTTGGTCCCGTTTGAGTTCCAGGAATTGTCAACGGTGGCGGATCACTTCATGTATCTGGCAATGCTGGGTCCGGCGCTGGCGGTGGCAGCGGTGTTGGACGGACTGCCGGGGCGCGCGGCGCTGCCGGCCGCAGTGGCGGCCGGTTTGATGCTGGCATGGCTCAGCATCGCCCAGCTTCAAATCTGGCAAAACAGCAAGACGCTGGTTGAGCACACGCTGGCGATTGATCCGGGGAGCGCCGTCGGCAATTCCCTCGCCGGATCGGAACTGACCCATGAGGGACGTTCGGCGCAGGCGGTTGCCTACTATTTCAGGTCGCTGGCGCGCAATCCGCGCAATCCGAACGTCCAATACAATCTCGCCAACGACTTGGCCAGCTTGGGTCAATACGATCAAGCGATCGAACATTTTCAGATTGCCGTCGCGCTTTTCGATCCGCCTTCACGCGGATGGAGGGCGATCAACAACCTGGGCATCCTTTACGCAACCCACGGCCAGCGCGATCTGGCGGCGGCGCAGTTCAAGCGGGTGCTGGAAATCGACCCGCATAACCCGCAGGCGATGCAAAACCTTCGAAAACTGACCGCGGGCGCGACGACGCGGTGAATCGGATTGGAGATCGAATTCCGGCGGGAAACGCCGCGTAAACGCGGCCGCTAAACAAGATGCGGCGGCCCGAGCGTTCTGCTACACTGTTTCAACGGAGGTTTTGTGGCGCAACCGGTTCTGGCCGTCGTCAGCGTTCTGGGCAAAGACCAAAAAGGGGTCGTCGCGCAGTTCGCGACCTACCTTGCGGAGCGCGGCAACAACATCGAAGACATCGAGCAGCGCGTGGTCCGCGGGTTTTTCCTGATGGACATGCTGGTCGATCTCAAAGATATGTCCGTCGATCTGTCCGATCTGATAACGGGCCTGCTGGAGTTGGGCCGCAGGCTGGACATGGAAGTCCGCGTCCATCTGCACAGCGAGCGGCGGGAGAAAAAGGTCGCCATCCTGGTCAGCAAGGAACCCCATTGCCTGAAACGTCTGATCGAGGATTTTTCCAGCAAGAAACTCCAGGGCACGATCCTGGGCGTTTTGGCGAATCATCCCAACCTGGAATCGGTGGCGAAAGAGGCCAATTGCCCGTTCGCGTACCAACCGTCGGACGATCCGGAAAGACATTTCGATTGGCTGCTGAAGAACCTTCAACTGCTCAGCCCGGACCTGGTGGTGCTGGCGCGATACATGCGGATATTGCCGCAGCGCGTCGTGGCCGCGTTCCGGCATAAAATCATCAACATTCATCCATCGCTATTGCCCTATTTCCCCGGTGCGTCGCCGTACAAACAGGCCTACGAGAGCGGGGTCCGCGTTCACGGCTGCACCGCGCACTTCGTGACCGAGCAACTCGACGAGGGTCCGGTCATTTTGCAGGACGTGTTCCATATCAACGTCGGGTCGGACGCTTTGGAGGACGTGAAGGAAAAGGGCCTGAACCTGGAGGCCAGCGTCCTGAGCCGGGCGGTCAAACTCTTTCTCGATGAGGAACTGGTGGTGGTTGACGGCAAGGTGATCTTCAAGCCGGGGATCAGCCGGTTTCTTCATCCCGACGCGCCACGACAGTGATCTTCATCGCCGAACCATACCGCGAGATTCTCCGGCAGATCGGCACGGCGCCGGAAACGATCTTCACCGACCCGGCGATCAAACCGTGGCGAATGCTGGAGGATCGGCAGAATTGCACGTGGGACGTTTCGGTTGCCGGGAGAAACGTTCGATTACATGTCAAACGATTTCCGGCGATGCGCCGGCGGTCGTGGGCCCAGGCGGAGGCCGAGGGATACCGCCTGCTGCAGGAGCGCGGGATTCCGTCGGCGGCGGTGGCCGCCTGGGGCAGGCTCGATGACGGGCGCAGCTTCATCGCCACGGAAGACCTGGCGGGATTCGAGCCGGCCGACAAACTGGTGGAAGGGGGCGTGGATTTCGATCGGTTGCTGAACCCCACCGCCGACCTGGCGGCCAGGCTGCACAACGCCGCCTTGCACCATCGCGATCTATATCTGTGCCATTTTCTGGCCCGCGGCGCCCAGAACGAGCCGGTGGAACTTCGCCTGATCGACGCCGCCCGGGTCCGGGCGCTGCCGGGCGCGTTCACACGCCGGCGATGGATCGTCAAAGACCTGGCACAATTCTGGTACAGCACCACCCAACTGCCGGTGACGGATTTGCAGCGGGATGCGTGGCTCGCACGGTACGCTCAACAGACAAACATCTCCGCGACGGAACGGTTGCGCCGATCGATCGTGCGAAAATCGAATGCGATCGCCGCTCATGACCGGCGATTGCGCGTGCGGCGGCCGGGGCGGAATGTTTCAATTCCGAAAACGGGGTGAAATACGGGGGGTTGGTAAATCCCCACGCCGGCGGCGTGGGCGTTCGGGGAAGGTCAATGGGAATTCGAATTAGTCCCTTGCCGCCAATGCCAGGGCGTCGGGGCGCGACTTGGCGATCGTGAATAGGCGCTCCAGACAACACGTCTTGAAAATCTGTAGAAGCTGCGGGGACATGCCGCAGAGAACCAATTTTCCGTCGGCCTGGCGAATGCGCTCGCGCATGTTGACGAAAAGCCCGAGCATCGAGCTGCCGAGATACTCCGCTTGGGAAAGATCGACGACCCATCGCTGCTCGCCCTTGGAGGCGAGTTGCTTCAGCACTTCCTCGATCAGGCCGTCGATTTCCATGGTGTCGAGGGTCGAGGGCAAAAAGAATTGCAGGACGTTTGCCGAATGCTCAAGCGTGATTTGGAAACGATCGCTGCTCATGGGGCGGTTTGAAGCATATCGTCTATCGGACCTGAAGACTATCCCCGTCAAAAACGACGCCAAGGGGTTGGATCTCCACGGCCTTTCGCGGGCCTTGTTTGAGGACGGTTCCGGCGAGCCAGGCGTCAATGCCAACGGCGCGGGCGGCGGCCAGGCAGGCGGGGACATCCTTGGCATCGACGTAGGCGGCGAAGCCGGCGCCCATGTTGAAAGTCGCATAAGCCTCGGCGACGTCCACCGGCCCCAGCCGGCATATAAACCGCATCACCGCCGGAACGGGAGGGACCGAGGTCATCCGGTAGACGAAAGGCTCCTGAAGGCGCATCAACTTTCGCCAGCCGTGGCCGGTGATGTGCGAGGCGTATTTGATCCGCGTGCCGCGGCGTTGGCATTCGGCGACGAAGTGCACGTAAATCGCCGAGGCGTCCAAAAGCGCTTCACCGAACGGGCGGCCGTCGTCGATCACAGTCCGATAACCGTCGCTCAGCCGCTCGGCCAATGTTCGGCAAAGAGTCAAGCCATTGGTCTGGACGCCGGTGCTGGCCAGGAGAACGATGGCGTCGCCATCGGCGAGATCGCCGGCGATGCGAAGGGTTTTGGGGCGGATTCGTCCGATGGCGGAGCCGGCCAGGACGATGGTTTTGGGATCGACGATGCCGGCCAGGGCCGGGGTTTCTCCACCGCCCCAGACGGCGCCGGCCCGGCGGCAGCCCTCGGCAAACCCGCTGGCCAAATCCTGGGCGCGCGACGCGTTGGCAAACCAAGCGGCATCCCCGACGGCCGCGTGCATCGCCACGGAAATCGGCATGGCGCCGGTGGTGACCAGATCGTTGACGATGGTGGCGACGGTGTCGATTCCGATGTTGGCGTAATAACTCTTGCCGGTAAGCTGAAGCATCGCATCGGCGACGAGATTCTTGGTGCCCAAGCCTTCTTCGACGTGGGCGAGGAACTCTTCCGGGGTTTCGATGAGATAGGCGCTTTCGCCGCGCACGTTGGGCGGCTCGGTCAGGCCGTGCTGCTTCAGCGCCCCCACCGTGGACGCCGCGGCATGCTGGCAAGCACGTTTGAATGCGTCCAGCGGACCGTAATCGACGCCGCTGCTTTGGTAGGTCAGCGCCATTCATTCACTTGTAGAGCAACTTGATTCAGCGGGCAAGGGGAGAATGCTACACGCCATGCGGTTGCGTTGGGATGAGCGAGGCCCGTAGAATTGGCGGGTGTTCAATATGGACTTTTTCACCTACAAAAACGGCGAGCTTTATTGCGAAGAGGTTCCGGCGGAAAAGATAGCGCGGGACGTTGGGACGCCGGCGTTCGTCTATTCCAAGGCGACGTTCCTGCATCATTACCGTCAGATCGCCGCGGCGCTGGCGGTTTTGAAGCCGACGATCTGTTATTCGATCAAGAGCTGCGGGAACATTCATATCTGCCGGTTTTTGGCCGAGGAGGGTTGCGGGTTTGACGTGACCAGCGGCGGGGAGTTGTTCCGCGCGCTCAAAGCCGGGGGCGATCCCGGCAAGATCATCTATGCGGGGGTCGGTAAGACCGACGGGGAAATCGCCGACGCCATCAACGCCGGCATCGCGGCGTTCAATCTGGAATCCGAAGCGGAGATCGAAAACATCGATCAGATCGCCCGGTCGCTGGGCAAGACAGCGGTCGGCGCGATGCGAATCAATCCGGATGTCGATCCCAAAACCCATGCCAAGACGGCGACCGGGAAAAGACAGACCAAGTTCGGGGTGGACATCGACCGGGCTGGGCGCGTCTTCGAGCAATACCGGAATCTGAAGAACCTGCGCCTGGCCGGGATCCACATTCACATTGGCGGGCCGATCAACGAACCTCAGCCGTACGTGGAGGCGGTTGGAAAGATCACGGCGTTGATCGACGACCTGAGCGAGCGCGGGCACCGGATCGAATGGTTCGACATGGGAGGCGGATTCGGGGTGAATTACGAGCGGCCCGATCAGGCGCAGCCGATGACGGAACATGCGCGGGCGCTGATCCCGCTGCTGAAAGACAAGCCGTACAAGCTGGCGTTGGAGCCGGGCCGGTATCTGGCGGGCAACGCCGGGATTCTGCTGGCGCGGGTGCTGTATCGCAAGACCGGCGGGGAAAAGAAATTCGTGATCGTCGATGCCGGGATGAACGACCTGATCCGGCCGACGCTTTACGAGGCCTACCATTTCATCTGGCCGGTAAAGCCGGATGCGGCGAACGTTCCTGCGCAGAGGAGCCGGTCGCTGGAGCCGCGAAACGGCGAGGTCGTGGACGTGGTCGGCCCGATCTGCGAAAGCGGGGATTATCTGGCGAAAGATCGTCCGCTTCCGCAGACGCGGCGCGGCGATCTGCTGGCGGTTTTCACGGCCGGGGCGTACGGGTTTGCCATGAGCAGCAACTACAACAATCGCCCGCGCGCGCCGGAGGTCCTGGTGGACGGGGACAAATTCCGCATCATTCGCCGGCGGGAAACGCTGGACGATCTGATCGCGCCCGAGATGGTCTGACGCCGCAATGCCAGAGGATGAGGAATGACGCAAGCCAAGACTGAGAAGGCGATGCGCCTGGCGCTGGAGCATCATCAGGCGGGCCGGCTGGCGGAGGCCGGGGAGATTTACGGCCAGGTTCTGGCGGAGCAGCCGCGGCATGCCAATGCGCTGCGTCTGCTGGGGGTGATCGCCCGGCAGGAGGGGCGGTTTGACGCCGCGCTGGAATTGATTCAGCGGGCGATCGCGATCGATCCAGCCATGGCCGAGGCGCATCACAACCTGGGCGATGCGCTGCGAAGCCTGGGCAAGCTGGATGAAGCGATTGGCGCGTACGGCAGAGCGGCCGAGCTTCGGCCGGATTGGGCGGAGGCCCACGGCGCATTGGGTGATGCCTTGCGGGAACAGGGCAAGCTCGATCAGGCCGTCGAAGAATGCAAGAAAGTCGTTCAACTCAAGCCCGCGATGGCCGCCGGATATTTGAGCCTGGGCAGGGTGTATCACAGCCAGGGAGCGCGCGGGAAGGCGATGGCGGCGTATGCGACGGCGATTCAACTCCGTCCCGATTGGCCGGACGCGCACGACAGCCTGGGCAATGCGCTGTGGGATGAAGAGCGGATCGACGAGGCGATCGCGGCTTATTCCAGGGCCGTGGAACTCAATCCGGGACATCTCAGGGCCAATTGGAGTCTGGGCAAGATTCTCGCACGACAGGGCCGGCTGGATGAGGCGATCGTTTGCTTCCGGAGGGCGGTGGATGGGAATCCCACCAACGCCAAGGCCCATTTTCTTCTTGGACACACGCTGCAAAGGGCGGGCCGGGTGGAGGCGGCATCGGCGGAGTATCGCCAGGCCATCAGGCTCCGGCCGGATACGCCGGAATGGCAATTCAAATTGGCGGCGCTGTTGGGAGATCGTTCGGTTGTAACCGCTCCCACGCATTATGTGAGGGAATTGTTTGAGGAATACGCGGCGAAGTTCGACAAACATCTGGTCGAGAAACTGAAATACCAGGCTCCGCAACAACTGCTGCGGGCGGTTCGTGCGGCCACGCCGCGGCGGGATTTGGACGTGCTGGACTTGGGCTGCGGCACGGGATTGTGCGGGCAGGAGTTTCGACCGTACGCCCGGCGGCTGGTCGGGGTGGACCTGTCGCCGGCCATGATCCGCGAGGCCGAGACGCGCGGGATTTACGATCAGACGATCACCGGCGAATTGTTGCCGGCGCTTCGCGAGTCGCCCGGGAACTACGACGTGATCGTGGCCGGGGACGTGCTGATTTACGTGGGGGATTTGAAGGAGTTCATGCCGGCCGTCGCCCGGGCGCTGCGAAGCGGCGGGCTGTTCGCCTGCTCGATCGAAGATTACGACGGCCAGGGATTTTTCCTGCACGCGGAAGAGCGGTTCGCCCATTCGATCGGGTACGTTCGCGAGCTTGCCCGGGAAAGCGGCCTGAGCGAAATCTCCGCCGACAAATCCGCGATCCGATGCAACGCCGGCGCTGAAGTTCCCGGCTGGATCGTGGTTCTGGGCAAATTGGCTTGAGCAAACTTCCGGGACGCGAAGGCATGATCTCAATGCTCATGCGCCGACTGCCTGCTGGTTTGCAATATCTTCCGGAACCGATGGGCAGTTTCCGCGGGTGAGTCGCCAGCAAGGCACGGCTGCGGCTGCGCCGAGCACGGGGGCGGTGAGGTAGACCCAAAGGCTGGTGAGCGTTCCGCTGACGATGGCGGGAGCGAGTGAACGAGCGGGATTCATCGAAGCCCCACATATCGGGCCGGCAAACATGGCCTCCAAAGCAATCACGCCGCCAATGGCGGCGCCGGCCATTACGCCCACCTCTTTGGGGCCGGCCGAAACACAAAGAATTACGAACATGAGAAGCCAGGTGAGAAGGGCTTCAAGGCCGAATGATTTCCAAGGCGGACCGAGGGGCAGCGTTGCTCCAAGGTGGGCGTGATTTCCAAAGAGCAGCAGGAGCCCTAAGCTGGCCAGAAAGGCCCCGACGGTCTGGCTCACGACGTAGGGAATAACGGTGCGGCCGGGGAACCGGCCGGCGAGGAAAAAGCCGGCGGTTACCGCGGGGTTCAGATGCGCACCCGAGACATCGCCCACGGCGTAAATCATCGCCATGACGATCAGGCCGAACGTCAGCGCAATCCCCACATGCGTGACGCTTCCGGCGGTCAGGTCGTTGATGACGATGGCGCCCGTGCCGGCAAACACCATCGCAAAGGTGCCAAGAAGTTCGGCGGCGTACTTTCTCATTGGCCGGTCCTCCGGAGCCCCTGGGGAAGAGTTTGGACGAATGCCCGAATTTCATCCCGCACGCGGCGATAGTGGGCCAGCGCTTCGGCCTCGGTCTTTGCAGCTTTGGCAAGCCTCGGCGGATCATCAAACGCAAAGTGAACGACCTTGGTTTTCCCGGGGAATACGGGGCAAACCTCGTGAGCGTCATCGCAAACCGTGACGACGTAATCGAACGGCACGTCTTTCATCTCATCGACGTGTTTGGACCGTTGGACGCTGATGTCAACGCCGGCTTCTTTCATCACCCGGATCGCGAATCGGTTCATGCCGTGCGGCTGGACGCCGGCGGAATAGGCTTCGATGGCGTCACTCTTCAGTCGCCGCGCCCACCCCTCGGCCATCTGGCTGCGGCAGGAGTTGCCGGTGCAGAGAAAAAGAACCTTGAGCTTGTCCATCGGCTTGAAATTCCATTTGCATAAGCGGAGATCATTCGGCAAAAAAGTCAGTCACAACATCTCTCTGTGCCGCGGCAGCCGACGGCTCGCCGCTTGGCGTCCTTTGCAAGCTCCGGGACGTCGGCAAGGCAGCAGGAAAGACATTCCAGCACCTTCTGGTGGAACGGACCTCTTGCCGGCGCGAGGCAGTAGTAAATCCACAGCCCTTCCTTGCGAGCCGTCACCAGACCCGCCCTTCGGAGATAAGCCAGGTGACGGGAAATCTTAGGTTGCGGGCTGGCGAGCACCCGCACCAGATCGCACACGCAGAGTTCGCCGGGCTTCAGCAGGTTCAAGATGCGAAGCCGCGTTCGATCGGCGAACGCCCGAAAAATGCGGTCCACGGAGGGTTTGACGCTTGCCGATTTCATATATGCCTATGCGAATATAGCTGGCGTCGACCCGCCCGTCAAGATTGGCGTCGCGGAGCGGAGGCGTCATTTGGGAATATTTCTGTTTTGCCGCCGGATTTGGATCAATACGGCGGGCAAGCCCGCCGGCTACACGGAGAAAGGCAGGGGTGGCAATCGACGCCACCGAGATGATAGACTTGTAAACCGTGACGCTTGAAACCAAGTATGCGTTATTGCTCGCCATGGCAGCCTGCGTGGTTGGCCTCGGCGTCTTGCCGGCTTCCCGTGCAATGGCCTCGGACCTCAGCCTCATGGTTGATACGCTGAAGTGCGAGATGTGCGTCGGCCCGCTGGGAGTCGACGTGGCTCATCCAAGATTGAGCTGGACGCTCCATGGCGGCGAGCGCGGGCAAGGATCCACGGCCTATCAGGTGCTGGTTGCCAATTCGCGGGAGTCGTTAGACAAGGACAGCGGCGACTGCTGGGACAGCGGCGAAGTTCTCTGGAATGGAGCGGCGGGCGTTGAGTATGCCGGCGCGCCGCTTCGGTCGTCTGGAGTGTACTTTTGGAAAGTCCGGGTATGGGACAACAGCGGGCAATCGTCCGCCTGGAGCAAGCCGGCGACCTGGACGATGGGGCTTTTGAGTTCTGACGACTGGGAGGGCAAGTGGATCTGCGAGCCGGCGGTTGGACCGATGCCGATCTTTCGCCGGTCGTTCGTCGTCGATCGGCCGGTGCGGCGTGCGATTGTTTGCGTATGCGGGCTAGGCCAATTCGAGCTGCACCTCAACGGCGAGAAAGTCGGCGAGAACGTCATGGAGCCGGGGTGGACGAACTATCGCAAGACCTGTCTCTACGTCACGTACGACGTGACGGGGCAACTGCAAACGGGTGAAAACGTCGTCGCGGCCATGTTGGGCAACGGCATGTACAACGTGCCAAAGCACGAGGGGCGCTATCAGAAATTCATCGGCTCATTTGGGCCACCCGCGCTGATTGCGCAGCTTCGGATCGAATACACCGACGGATCGGCGGCAACGGTCGTTACGGATCGCGATTGGAAATCGGCGCCCGGGCCGATCACGTTCTGTTGCGTGTACGGCGGCGAGGATTTCGATGCGCGTCGTTTGCCGGCCGGCTGGGACCGCGCGGGATACGACGACACGGCGTGGCAACCATGCGTTGAAATCGCCGGCCCGGGCGGCGCGCTGGC
>JBEKIV010000120.1:0-11608 GCA_050011595.1 Tepidisphaeraceae bacterium | reverse complement strand
AGTCGTGTCCCATTCGAATCCCCATTCCCCATCTCCCGTGCTCGACGGACTGGCATCGGACAACGTGCAAGGCGTGGTGGAACTGGAAATGCTATCGTACAGGCTCGGATAATCGTTGGCCTCATATTCCGATGCCGGGCTGACGCTAGTTTGCTCCTGCCATCCATTTCCCACGTCTGTCGCCGTGTCGCCTCCGGGGCCTGGGGCGATCGTCACCTTCTGACCGGTGGTCAAGTCTCCAAGATTGAAGTTGGCGTACTCGAAGAAGTGAAGAATCTCCGACGACGTTCCGCCGTTGAGTATCTCGATGGTTGCGCCGAGATCAGGACTTTCCGATCCGCCGGACAGGCTGTAGGTGACGGTGATCTGAAGTGAGTTGGACGTGCCATAGACGAGTTGAGCCGTGTCGTTCTGGCCGTCGCCGGTGGTGTCGTAGAGCGTGATAGAGGGGGTGCCGATGGTGTCAATGCTGGATTGGCCTCCGGTGCTGCCGATCCGAAACCAGAACCATTCCTGGTGGATTTGGTTCTGGCTGTTGACGGTCCAGTTCTCAACGCCTGCGGAACTGTTGGGATCGAGGGTGACGGCGGAGGTGCCAGTATAGATCGTGACGCTCGCATTGCTCGGCGGCGCGGTGGCAAGGCTGAACAGCCAAGCCGCGGCGGCGGCGATGCCCGCTACAATCGCCTTGCATCTGGGAAGGGACTGCGAACGACGACGGACATGATACGCATTCACGATTTCCTCCAGACTCCGTTGTGACTTCTCGCGAAATGCCGACTGGGTAACTTCAGCCGGCGCGGCTAATCTGGCGCCGCGAATCCGCGATGCCTGGGTCGCCATCGGGCGCTGGAACTTGCCGGCCAGGACTTTGGCCTCGGCCTGTTCACAGCCCGAGAAGTGTGCGAACCAAAATTGCCCGAAGTGCGCCCGTTTCCACGTTTCGCATTTTCTTCGTTGGTTCTGCTTCCGCCTCCAAGTCGGCAGCACGCTCCCACCGCGCCACCAAAGGTCGCAACCTCAGTCCGCACAAGGATTAACTTAAACCATAAGACCACCGGAGCAAGGGAAATACGCGCTATTTTTTTGGAATATTGCTGCTTAAATTGCGTCAAAGGCGTAATAATAAGCGACGCAATCAGAGTGGCTGCATGCGATCGCAAATGGCGCGCTCGCATAATGAACGTGGGTCAATTATGCGGTTTTTTGCCGCGGCGCTTTTGGCCGAGAGCAAATGGCGAGCGAGATTGCGTTTGGCAGCCAGCCAAATCTATAATCCGTCTGAGCCGAGGTGTCGGTTGGTGCGCGGCGCGTGGACGGGGTAAATAAGCGGACACGTCAATTGCTTAGTTGCGGTGAAGAATGAAAAGGCGACTTATCCGCATCGCGATCCTGGCCGGGGCCGGATTGGTTTTGCTGGGGATTACGCTCACGGTCATTATCGTCCACAAGGGGCCGGGAACGCTCCAGGACTGGATCGGCTCGCAGCTTCAGGATATCGCCAATTCCTATCTCAATCCCAGGCTCAGCTTCACCGATCTGGCATACGAATATCCGCTGACGGTGTCGCTCAGGAATTTGCATTTGACCGCGGACGATCCCGCGCATCCCGGGCATACGATCGACATCATCGCCTGCGCGCATGCGGAGGTGTCTTTGGCGGAAATCCCGTCGGTCGGCAAGCCGATCGTGATCGAGAAGATCGCGCTGGATGAGCCGCTGATTTCCGCGATCGCGGTGGCGCCGCGGTCGAAGGACTTCGTGGGGTTTTCGGATTTGATTCGCGGGGGAACGAATTCATCCAGCGCCTCCAGTTCGGGATCTTCAAAAAAGTTGAGCGACGTTTTCCGGATGCGGTTGGTTCAGATCACCAACGGCAAGATCGTTTACGATCCGCGCATCGAGGGCACGGTGCCGATGACGTTGGATCAGATCAACACCCTGCTCAACATCTCGCCGACGGATGCGGGCTGGTACAAGCTCGACACGGAGATTGCCCGCAAACCGGTCTTCGATCTGCAAGTGAAGGGGCAATTGAATCTGGATTCCTTCAGCGTGCGCGACGTGGACGTAAAAATGCTGGCCGACCTCAGCCAGCACCTCGGTCAGGACAATCGCGATTTTCTCCCGCCGGAACTTCAGGCGCTGCTCAAGCAATATCAGGCCAGCGGCAAGTTGAGCGTGGAATTGACCGGATCGATGCCGGTGATGGACCCCATGCACGGCCAGGTGCGGGCGAGCGTCAAGCTCGACCGCGCCAACCTGACGATGGGCGGATTGCGCATCCCGGTGGACAATCTGGACCTTGAAACGCAATTCGCCGGCAGCAAGGTGACGGTGCCCTCGCTGCGGATTGGGGCGCTGGGCGGATGGGTCGATCTGTCCGGATCGGTGGCCTTGAACGAACGTCTGGATGCCGATTTGCGTCTGAAGATCGCGGGGATAGTGCCGGAAAAACTGCTAGCCGATCCATCGCTGGCGTCCGCGTCGCCGGCGCGGCTCGATCTTGAATTCAACCTGGCGGCGTCGCTGATGAGCCTCCTGGGCAAGGCGCCCGCCAAACCGGGCGCGCCCTTGGCGACGGTCGGGTTGAAAAATCTCCGGCTGTCGGCGGACGATCCGGTCAATCCGGGTCAAAAGATCGACGTCGTCGCGTGCAGGAGCCTGGACGTGGCGTTGAGCGAGCCGGTGATTTCCGGCAAGCCGATTGCGATCGACAAGATCGTGCTCGACCGGCCGGTGATCTCGGCGGTGTCGGTGAAGCCCGGGTCGATGCGGTTTGTCGGAGTTCCGAATTTTCCGGCCCAGTCCTCGTCGCCGGAGCCGGCCCCAGCGCCGGCCGCGCCGGCGACGGCGCCCTTCAAACTCGGCGACATCCTTCGCGTGAAAGTCTTTCAACTGAACGACGCCAAGATCATTTACGATCCGCGCATCCCCGGCACGCAGCGAATGTGTCTGGATCCGATCAACACGTCGCTCGACGTCGATCCGCACGATCCCGGAAGCTATCGGATCGATGCGACCCTCAGCCGCCCGCCGGTTTTCAACCTCGCCGTCAAGGGGGAAATTGACGTTGACGATCCAGGGTTGCAGGACCTGAACGTCCATCTTCAGGCGGACCTGACGCGCGGACAGCTCGATTTTCTCCCGCCGCAGTTGCAGGTGATCGTGAAGGACACGAGGGCCGGGGGGAAGCTCGACCTGCGGACGGAAACGTCGGTGGCCATGTCCGATGTGGCCAAGGGGAAAGCGAATATCGACCTGGAGGTTCAGAATATCGACCTCAACCGAGGGGGGATGCGGATCGCGGTTGACGACGCCAACATTTCGGCGCGACTTGAGGATAAAAAGATCATCTCCCGGATCAGGATCAGCGCCCTGAAAAGCGTGTTTGAGATTTTCGGCACGGTCACGCTGAACGACCGGCTTGATTCGGACCTGACGTTGAAGCTCACGGACGTGGGGCTGGAAGCGCTGCTGGCGGCGTTGAAGCCGAATCAGCCCGTCCCAGCCACCACGACGAAATTGAATGCCGAGATCGAGGTCCAATCGCCCGTCATGGTGGCGATGGGAGCGATCGCTCCGGCGGCCAATGAGCCGGTGGCAGTGGTCAACGTTCGGAACTTTCGACTGACGGGAGACGATCCGTTGTCGCCCGGCGAAAGGCTTGATTTCCTGTCATGGGACAACGTGAAGGTGGCCCTGGCAGCGCTGCCGCGGGCTGGCCAACCGGTTGCCATCGACCGGGTTGTCATCGAGCACCCGGCGGTTCGGGCGATCGCGATGGAGCCGGAGTCGAAGGAATTTGCCGGCTTCATCGCCTTGCAGAACCTGGCGGCAAGCCAGATGCCGCCGACAACCGAGGCGTCAACCCCCGAGGCGTCAACGACTCTGCCGTCTACCCGGCGGGGGATGCCGATGGTCCGGCTGAGCGATTTGGTTCGCCTGGGCGAACTGGAGATCGCGGATGCGTCGATTAATTACAATCCGCGCATCGATCACACGGTTCCGATGTCGCTGGAGAATATCCATGCGAAAGTGGACATGGATTCGCAGGACGCCCAAGGGTATCGGTTTGACGTGCTGATCCCGTCGAAGCCGGATTTCAATCTCGAAATCGCCGGCCGGATCAACGTGGATACGATGGTCGTCAAGCCGCTGACGGTGGACCTGACGGCGGAGATCGGCAAGGGAAGTCCCACCTATCTGCCTCCGCAGGTGCAGCGATTGCTCGCGCCATACGATCCGGTCGGCTCGCTGGGGTTGCACGTGGATGCGGCGATGCCGCTGTTCGATCCGACGGCCGGCGATTTGACGAGCGAATTGAAACTTGACGACGTGAAAGCCACGGTTGGCCAATACAGAATTCCGGTCGATCACGTCAGACTGCCGATGGTGGTCAGAGGCGAACAGGTCGAGTTTCTGGATTCCTCGTCGATGGGTGGACCGATGGTTTCGGCGCTGGGGGGCTCGGCGAATCTGACGGGGACAGTGACCTTGAACGATCGGCTCGATTCAACGATCAAGCTGAATGAGGATGGGATGTTGCTTCAGGCCTTGATGGCCGACAAGACCACGGAGCCGAAGAGCCAACTGATCGGGGCGGTTCACCTGGACTTGAATCTGGTGAACGCGCCGGTGCTGACGGTGATTGCCAAGGCGATGCCGCCATCGACCCAGCCGTCCGATCCTCGATCTTCGCAGGCCTCGGCCGAGCTGCCCCAAAACTGGGGCTCGGCGCAGATCGAACTGACCCACGCCAAGCTGGTGGGCCTGGCGCTGGTTCAAGGCATGAGCAACTACGCAAAATCCGCGTTCACGGACCTTTTCAATCGCCAGAACAAGGATAAGCCGCAAACCGTGGTCCCCAAGGAAAGTGCACAAGTCACCTGCACGTTCGACCGGGACCACGTCGACATTTCGCAGCTTCACTACGAGGGCGAGGACATCGCCGCCGATGGGACGGGCTACGTCACGCTCACCCAGCAGGTGGACCTGGACCTGACCGGCGGATTGATCTCCAAACTCGGCGCCCTGGGCGGAGTGGGGACTTGGATCAAAAAGGCCAACGATTCGCTGCTCTACTATCACGTTTTCGGCACGTTCAAGGATTTGCACTACGAGGTCAAACGCGGCAACGGCCAGCCGATCGTCGTAGGGGTCAAGAAGATCGCCAAGGAAGGCGAAAGCGCCGTGGGCAAGGGCGCGCAAGTCGTCGGCAAGGGTCTCAATCAGGGCTTGAACCAGGCCGGCTCGTTTTTCCACAAATTGATTCATCACAACGATAAGAGCCAGGATCAGAGCCAGACGCAGCCTTCTTCGGAGCCGGATCAGAAGTGAGATTACATCGGCCGGCGATTTTGTCGCTGTTTGAAAGGAAATCAAACCGCGGATTTCGCGGATAGCGCGGATAAGAAAGGGGGCTAGTTCATTCTTCCCATCCGCGTCAATCCGCGTCATCCGCGGTGAAGGATAATTGCATTTTCGCGTTTTTGGCTGGTTTTTGGGGGCGGTGACAACGACGCGGTTTTTGATAGCGCCAGGGCCGACGTTGTCACTGTCACCGCGACATTTCATGATTTTTCACCTGGGGGGCGCCGTTCCGCGCTGCGCGAGAAAGTGGAGCAGTAGACAGTAGAAAGCAGAGCAAGAAAAACAACGTCCTCTACATCTATAGCCGGGAGGTGAAAGAATTGGACGTGTTTTTGGAATTCGGCGGATTTTTTGGAAATAATTTTTGGGGCGGGCCTAAGAGGTAAACCGCCAAGACGCCAAGGACGCGAAGAGGATACGAAGAAGCCATCGTGCGCTGAAGCCTCTCTTTCGCTCGGCCAAGAACGATCGTAAAGCGAGTGAACTTGACTGACATTGTCCCGCGTTTCCTTCGCGTTCTTCACGGCTTCGCGAACCGGATCCGAAGGGGACACGACCTTAATATTCGGCCGTGTTCCCTTCAGTCGTCTCAGTCATCCGTGCGCGAACAAGCGTCGCCCGCCAACAAAAGAGGGATGCCAATAGGCATCCCATTTCGCGAAGGCATTTTCAATTTGTAACCCGAGGCGGTTTTTTCGCCCCGTTATTCTGGAAGAAGTAGCGTAAGACTATTCTCAATGGCCACGCAACGCATATGTAAACAGACCCAATTGGCTGCCAATTCCCTGCAATCAAACTAATCCTAAATCCAATCACAAGTGCCATGGCGGCGAACGCCACTATGGACACCGCGATAATATCACGCGTAATCCCGTCGTAGTCGTTTGGCCTTTCATCCGATTTTGACCCTCGACGGCGATATTCATTTTCGTAACCAGCTATCTCTCGATGGAGACTAATTTTCTTGCCCACTTTCGACCGATTCTGACCGCCAGACCCGTTCGGGCAAGATCTATAATTAGGCATTCGCCTAGCCATTCTCACACCTGCCAAGCCATTTACCGCTAGTCATAAAAAACTCCCTTCAGTTGAGAAAGAGCGAGGGCACCGCACTTCACGTGAAATGGGGCCTGAAATGTACGTCGAGCAAGATACCACCTGAATATGCCGCTCGCAAGAAAATTCCGCGCTCAATAGCTCATTCACCGCGGCGTGAGTGGCACCTCGGGTTTGTGAACGGGGTAGAGTCGATGCGTAGCGGGGTGGCGTACGGGCGCACCGTTTCCACGTCCCACCGATCGAACCGGAGGGGCGGATTTCCGGTATCCGGCTCTCGGAGAAGAACTTCATACTGTCGCCCGCGGGAGACTCGCTCTCCGCCCTTGCGTACAGAACACGCCAAACCGGTGGAGGGTCGTAGCGTCGGTCGACGCGGAACGGGATTGAGGACATTACTGATTCTAAATCAGTGATGTCCCTTTATCCGCTCCGCACCGTCTCCGGCCATCTGGGCGGGGTGCAGCATCACTTGTGGCGCGGCTCGATTCGATTTGGAATCCGGTGGAGAAGAAGGCTCACGCAGAGGCGCAAAGCTCGCCAAGTTTTCTTTGCGCCTTAGCGCCTTTGCGTGAGCTTTTTCTTCTGGAGGGAGGGCCGGCCGGTTAAACACGGGCCTTGGCTGCTGCGATAACCTCGTGGAGCGGGCTGGCGGCGGTGAAGAGGGTCAAAGCATTGGGGTCGGGAGTCTTTGATGTAAAAACTCCCGACCCCTTTGAATTTTCCCCGACTGGCTGCCGGACCAATGGAAACGGCGAAAGCCGGCCTCTTCAGCGTAGAAGTGCAGGCGGCGCAACGCTCATCGAGTTTATTGACGAGCGGAGGCGTTGTCCCGCGCAGAGCCAAGGTTCAATTGCAGATTTGAACTCGCATGGGCCGCAATGATCGCGGAATTAGCGGCCGATACGGCATGCGTCTGACTCTTAGCAATGTGCGGCAGGCGTGTCGTGACCGCATCAGCAATGAGTTGCTGCTCACTTGGCCGGGTTGGCGGCGGAGCCCGGGCGGGAAACGTGCTGATCGATCGTGATCTGGTTTCCATCCGGATCATACAGAGTGACGCTCGCAGGCCCGGTTGTTGATTCGTCGGCGGTGGTCGCCAGCTTGAGACCGCGGCTGACCAGCGTCCGCTGAATGTCACGCACGTCGTCGAAGTCCGGCAAGGTGTTGGTGGACCGGTCCCAGCCCGGGTTGTAGGTCAGGATATTCTTGTCGAACATGCCATGAAATAGGCCTATCGTGCTGGAATCGTTCTGAAGGATTAGATACTTGGCGGGGTTGCCGGCGACGATGTGAAAGCCCAGCTTTTCGTAGAACGCGCGGGACGCGGCGATATCCTTGACGTTCAGACTCACCGAGAAATTGCCAAGCCTGATGTTGCCATCTCCTTTGGTTTGACCGGCGGCTGGTCTGGCAGCGTTCATCAACGCGTAACCAATCAGCACGCCCGTTAGTATAGCGATAATGGTTCGTTTCATTGGCTGCTCCGTGTTTGGGTCCGCATTGTATAAGATGGCCGTGAGCGATACACGAACTGCACTTCACACATCGCTCAAATTTCTTCTGGAACGGGGACAGGCCGGTTAACCGTCGGACTTCCCTGCCTCGATAACCTCGTGGCGCAGGCTGGCGGCGGTGAAGAGGGTTGAAAATTCATCGGCGGTCAACTGCATGAAGGCCTCGACGTATCCTTTGCCGTGCAGGTGCTGAAGACTGCGACATTTGTTCAGGCCGAAGGCGGCGGCGGCGTAGTCGTGAACGCTCGTCTGGCTGGGAAAGGCGTCGATGGCTTGGCGCTTGACGTCGGCGATAGAGGTGATGTCCACGCAGCAATTGGCCAGGGTTGGCGTCCAGACCTCGTAGCCGCGGATCAGCAGACGGTGGGCTGATTCGCGGGGGAGTTTGGATAGGATCGCGTGCAGCAAACGATTGGTGGACCAGTGGTCGCGGTGGGCGTCCGTCAGGGCGGGGAGATAGACGTATTTGGGGTTTTGCTCCACGAAGAGGCGGCGGATATTGTCGAGAATGTGGGGGGGTTCGCCTAATTCGCCGTCGGGGGCGTCGAAGAAAATCGGCGGGGGGGTGCCGAGGATTTGGGCGGCGCGGCGGCTTTCTTCTTTTCGCTGCTCAATGAGTTTTCCGTCGCCATTGTATCCGCCCCAGCGGCCGTCGGTCAGGATGGCTACCGTGACCGCCGCGCCGGCGAGAATGTGGCGGCGGATCGTTCCGCCGGGGCCGATGATCTCGTCATCAGGATGGGGGGCCAGGACCAGAACGGGCTGGGCATCGAAATCGGCGATCAATTCCAACGGCCGGTCTTCCCATGGGCCAACGAGCCATAAGCGCAGCGAACTGTGGGCATCGCGCGGGACAAGTCGGCGTTTGAGGGCGCGCGTGAATTTGGTGAGCTTGCTCAAGACCGGGCTCAATTGGTAGCCATGATGCAGACGGTGGCGGGTTTCACCTTGGTGACCACGTCCTCGGTTGAAAGCGACAATCGGTTTTCGTTGCCGGCGGGAATGTCGACGTGATTTCGGCGGAGGAAATCGCGGATATGGCCGGCGCTGATCCCGATGCCGTAGCTGTCGAATTCGCCGGTGGTCAGGCTCTTCATGCAGACGATGGCCATGACGTTTGCGAACTTGTCGGCGATGGGGCCGCCGCTGTTGCCGGGGTTGACCTTGGCATCGGTCAAGACGTCCGCGCCGTTGCCCTGGTCCTGGGCGCTGGAGGAAACGACGCCGCGGGTGATTTTCAAATCCGCGCCGAGTTGATCGATCATGGGAAATCCCATGACGACGCAGTCGGCGCCCGCGGCGGGCGAATCCTCGGGAGATAGGCGAACGAAGGGAACCTTCCGGTTCGACTTGGGGATTCGGATCAAGGCAAGATCGTATTGATCGTCGATCGCCACGACTTCCGCGGAGGAGTGCGTGCCGTCGTTCAGCACGACCAGCAGGGTTTTGCTGCCTTTGGCGACATGGCGCTTAGTGCTGATCAGGCCGGTGTCGGACAAGAAGAAGCCCGTTCCGCTCCACCCGGCCTGGCCGAGATCGGGGCCGGGCTCGGGTTCGGGTTCCGGCCCGGCGCGGGCGCGTGGAATGGGGGGTGGAAGGAGCAGAAAGCGGTAATCCGACGTGGGACCGGGAATGTCGTACTTGGACTGGAGCAGGTTGGCGGCCTCGAGGGTCGGCCGCATTTTCGGCAGCGTGCGCAGGTCGGAGGGGGCGAGCGCCAATGCGGTGACGAGGTTTTGCGCCACGTCCTTGCTGTCCTCGATCCTGGCGGCGGAAAGGAACTCGTCGATGGCGATATCAAAACGCTTGAGGAAGAAGTTGGCCACGCCCAGATTGTTCTCGGCTTCGGAGGATTGGGGCCTGAGGCGGATGGAGGCGGAGAAATATTGGGTGCCCCCGTCGTAGTCCTTCTGCAACATCGAGACGTAACCGAGTGAAAAATTGGTCAGGAAGGAATTGGGATAAATCCTGACGCTCTGCTTGAGCTTGTCGATGGCCTGGAGGGTCTCATCCTTGTCGAGCATGTCCACGGCCTGGCGGGTCAAATCGGCGGCCTGGGCGATGATCCTCTTGCGATCGTCACCGCCGACCCAGAGGCCGTTGATTTTCTCGGCCCCGTCGGTGGCCAGCTTCTTCCAGCGATCCAATTCCGACTTGGCGGTGGGGAGATCGGGGGAGTCGGGGTACTTGTCCACAAACTGTTGCCAGATGGAGACCGCGGCCACGGCCGATTCGGAGTCGTCGGCCCGCCCGCGGGCGGCGCGGAAGGCCAGCGAGGCGTCGTCGGTGGCGATGTCGGTGGAGCCTGGCGAAGCGCTGTCGGAATTGGAATCCCCGGTGTAGGACTGGACGTCCTCCTTGGCGACGATTCGGCTGCTGCCGTCCGACAGCTTGACCCAGTAGCCGTCGGCGGTCTTGATGATGGTTCCTTGCAGGACGGTTCCGTCGTTGAGGACGAGCTTGGCGGCCCAGGCGGCCGAGACCGTGAGCAGGAAAATGGCCAGGAACCAACGGCAAACGGCTTTCAATCGCATAGAACGGCCCAGGATTAACCAGCCGGCAACCCGCAAGCTATTATGCGCCGTGTCCAATGGAAATGCACGCAAATTGCGGCATGGCTGGCGGGAAGTTGCATTTCCCGACTTGCCGCTATGGTTCGGCGGTTTTGCTTAAAGCCTCTAACAAAAAGACTGGCACAGAGATCACAGAGGACACGGAGAGCACAGAGAAATACTGAATCTGCAGAATTATCTCTGTGTTCTCTGTGGCCTCTGTGCCCTCTGTGGTTCATTCTTAGCCTTGGGGGCGGGAAAGGCGGATAGGCGGGCGCATTGCAATTCCAATGGCGGCGCGGAGAATTGCACGGTAACAAGATGGACCGCACGGCGGAAATATTTCGGCAGACGAAGGAAACCAAGGTGAAGCTGTCGCTTAACCTGGACGGAACGGGGAAAACGGCGAGCGAGACGGGCGTGGGGTTTTTCGATCACATGATCGAGCTTTTGGGGCGGCATAGCCTGATCGATCTGTCGGTGCACGCGGAGGGGGATTTGCAGGTGGATGCGCATCACACGGTCGAAGACGTCGGCATCGTGCTGGGACAGGCGCTGGAAAAGGCGCTGGGCGAGAAGCGCGGAATATGCCGCTATGGATGGGCCATCGTGCCGATGGATGAAACCTTGGCGCAGGCGGCGATCGACTTGTCGGGGCGGCCGGCGTTTGTTTACAACGCGGAATATTCGGGGGGGACGGTCGGGAATTTTCCGGTGGAACTGATCGAGGAGTTCTTCAAGGCGCTGGCAATCAACGCGAAGCTGAATCTACATATCAACGTGGCCTACGGCGGAAACAATCACCATATAGCCGAGGCGATCTTCAAGGCCACGGCCAAGGCGCTGAGACAGGCGGTGAGCCTGGATCCCCGCAACCCCGAGGTGCCGAGCACGAAGGGATCGCTGGGATAAGCGCGGTCGCGGGCGGCGCAGATAAAAGTCGGACATTCAATTGTGGACGCCGGCGGCGCGAGCGACGGGCGGCTGCGGCTCTGGGGCGGCATTTTCCTGCGAGTGGCTGCGGATGCGCATGCCGTAAAACGAGCGGTAAACGAAACAGAGGGCGATGAGAAAGAAAATCGCGGCCAGGGCGTATTTGATGGGGCCCTC
>JBEKIV010000119.1:0-11639 GCA_050011595.1 Tepidisphaeraceae bacterium | reverse complement strand
CTCCGTTACACCCGATAGCAAAACGCTATTCGAGGGCAGCGTCACCCTCAGCGGCCCGGTGCTCACGACCGGCGCGTTCCTGGCGGCCGGCACCGCTTCCTACACCCAGAACCTTAAGGGCACCGTCAACACACAGGGCGGGGCGTGCACCATCTCCAACGACGGCGCCATCACTCTTGGCGCCGCCATCACCACCGGCGGTGGGGCTTTCACCTCAACCCTCGGCACGTCGTTCACCACCTCGGGCAGTGGAACCATTGCCACTACCGACGGAAGCGTGAACATCACAACGACCGGCGGCAATGGAATTTCAATCGGGGCATTTATTGGCACCAGCGGCGGCGCATTCACGGCCGCGGGTTCGAGCTTTACAGCATCCGCCGCCATCAGCGACGGCGGCGTGGCCACCGGCAGCAACGCGTTCTCCGTCAACACGACATCCGGTAATGGGTCCATCACCATCAGCGCCCCGATCAATTGGTCGGGCGGCGCCGGACGCTCGGTGTTGCTGGAGAGTGCCGGTGACGTCGACATCACCTCCACGGGACGCATCACCGCGACGGGCGCCGGGGTGTTGCCGGTTTCGCTATACACCACAGGATTCAGCGCCTCCATCACCGTCAGCGGGATCATCGACACCACGGGCGCTTTTGTCAGCGCCGGGGGAGACTTCACCATCACGGAGCCCTCCTCCACGCCGGCGCCCACCATATTGACGGCATCCACCGTCACCCTCAATACCGCCACGGCCACGCCTGACGGCCAAACAGTTAACAATGGCACCGTCACCGTCAGCGGCCCGGTGGTTACTAATGGCCCGTTCGTCGGCGGCGGTACGGTTTTATTCACCGATAACGAGGCGGGCACGGTCAACACGCACGGCGGGTCATACACGATCAGCAATACCGGACTGGCGGCCCTTGGCCAGCCGATCACCACAGGCGGCGGGAATTTCTTCGCGACGGGCGGCGCCGGCTTCACCAGTGCGGGTTTCGGGACCATTGCCACCGCGGGCGGAAGCGTGACCATTGCAACCACCGAGTCGGATGGGATCACCATTGGCGCGAGCATTAACACCGGCGGCGGCGGATTCTCGGCGACCGGGGAAGCCTTCTCCAGCTCGGCGACCATCACCGATGGCGGCGTTGCCACGCCCAATGGGGCGTTGTTGATCAGCACCACCACCGGCAACCAGATCAATTTCGTCGACATCGGCGGGGCGATTAACTGGGCCGGAGGGACCGGACGCTCGGTGACCATCGAGGGCCCGTATACCTTCAACATCAACGGCAATATCACCTCGACCGGCGCCGTGCCGTTAAAAGTTGTCATTGACAGCACGAGTTCGTCCGGCACGATCAACATCAACGCCGCCGTCGCCATCTCCGGCGCGTTTGTCAGCGACGGTGGAGCTTTCATGGTGGCATCGACCGGCTCCGTGACCGCGCTGACCGTCGCACTGGAAACCAATGCCACGACTCCGGACGGACAGCCCGTCGCGGCCGGCCCGGTGACCATCGACGGCCCGATCGTCACCCACGGCGGCTTCACCGTGAACAGCCCCGATTTCAGCGAAAGCGCCTCCACGGGGACCATTACCACCAACGGCGGGGTGGTGAGCATAACCACCACCGACAGTTCCGCCGGGTCCATCACGCTCGAAAGCGCCGTCAGCACCGGCGGCGGAGCATTCACGGTCAACAGCGCCAGCTCGTTCACCAGCAGCGGCGCGGGAACCGTCAACACCGGGGGAGGCGCCGTCACGATCCAGGCGGCCGATACCACCACCGGAATCTCGATCGGCGCCGTCGTGAACACCGGCGGCGGGAATTTCGCCGCCACGGCGCCCATTTTCACCAATACGGCCGAAATCACCGATGGCGGGGTGAACGATTCCAATCCCGCGGGTCTTACCATCACCACGACCGGCAACGCCATCTTCGTGGAAGGCCCGATTTCCTGGGCCGCCAGCCATAGCCCCATCACTTTCAGCTATCCAACCAATTTTGGCGTCGCGCTGGACGGCGACATCAGCGTCAATGATGCCGAACCCGTCAACTTCACCAACGTGTTCATTGCGCTGACCGGCTCGGGCACGATTACCGGCGGAAACGTCACGATGGGCACGGTGGTCAACGGCGTCAACGGTGGCGAGGGGTCGCTGACCATTCAGTCCGCGGGAACGGTCAGCCTTCAGGGGATCGGCAGCAGCTCGAGTCCAATCGGCAGCCTGACCATCACGGGCAATAATTCCGCGGCGCCCGTTACGACGCTCAATGGATCTATTTTCGCCGTCGGCAACGTTGACTTCGCCGGCACCGTCATCGTGCCGACGGGCGTTGAAATCGGCGGGGCCAATTCCGCCGCGCAAACACTGGAATTTGACGGCACGATTGAAGGGCCCGGCCAGCTGGTCGTCGCCGATGCAGGATCGGTCGGCGACGTCATCCGCTTCAATAACAACATCGGCGACCAGACGCCGCTGGGGTTTTTGGACCTCTACCCCGGCGCCTTTGGCATTGTCGCGTTCCGTTGGGGGACCGGATTGTTTCCGCCGGGAGTCCTTGAGCAGCAGCCCTTGACGACCGTCAACATCGCCTCGGGTGGAGACTTCGAAGTCAACGACTTCAACCCGACGACCAGGACCAACTATTCCACCTACGCAACGATCGACTCCTACGGGCCCCTCACCATCAATGTCGGCGCGGGCGCCGCCAACAAATCCAATCTCTACGCCGTCGGCCAGAACGAGAAACTCTCCGTCTACGGAGCCTTGACGATTAACGCCAACGGCGGCACGGTGAAGACGGGAGATATCAGCACTACAGGAAATCTTACCCTCAAAGCGTCAATCGTTGATTTCATGCTTCGCGGGCCTACGCTCTCCTCCAATACCGAGATCGACACCGGCATGGACTTGATTTCCGGCGGCGAGATGTCGTTGCCCGCCAATGCAACGTACGCCGGCGTGAAGGGGTCCAACGGCGTCGGATCGTTCGACGTGCCGGGTTTTGTCGCCACGTCGTTCAACCCGTCCACAAACATTGCCCAAATCGCCGGGCAGCTCGGGACGGCTTTCTCAATCGTTCCCTATATCTCCCCCAGCTTGCTGTTCGGCGGTGGCAATCTGCTGTTGGATTTGGCGCCCTCGACGCTGTCGGCGACCATCCCGACCTTCGTGCCGCCGACCCCTTACGTCTATGAGTATCCGATCTCCGGCGCGGCGCCGCGCGAGATGCTCACGGCCGGCACCCTGCCTCTTGATTTTAAGGATGCCTTCCAGCCGGTCTATCCGGGACCCGTGGTCCAGCAGGACCTGAAAGACACGGGCGTCTTGACCCGCGATCCGACCGCTGACGAGATTCTCGGCGAAGTCGACACCGGCGCCATCTACGACGACCTGCCCCAAGGCCCCCGTCCCAAGCCCGCGGATTACCGCGCGGCCGCCAGCCGCCTCGATCCCAGAAGCGTTCAGGCGTTCCTCACGAAATATACCGAGGTATTTGGAAGCAACCCGCAAAGCCGCAAGGTCCAGATGTCCACCGACATCCAAGCGGCGTGGGATGCGTACGTGAGCCAGAGCGGCGATCAGGCCGTGAGCGGCTGGGGATTCGCCCAATACTGCGCCGGCACGCCGTCGGCGAGCAACGCCCAGGCCGATCTTCGCCAACTCCACGGACTGAGAGAACAGCTTGCTACGTTGGGTCTCAGCTACAAGGAAGCCCAGGTGGCCTTCCAGTACAACATCCTTGCCGGCATGTCGGCCAACGGAATGCGTGCCGGCGACCTCGCCGCCGCCGCGGCCGGCGCCGGCGGATCGCATTGAATGAAAAAGATGCGCTATCAATTCACTTTTTTAGGAGACGCCATGAATCGCCTCGCTTGTGCTCTGGTCGCCGTTGTGGTCGTGTTCGCCGCCGGACTGCCCGCATTTGGCCAGCCAAAACGCCTTAGTCCGCATGAGACCCTCAGCAACGTCATCGGCGGCGATCGCGTGATGTTCGTCTATGGCCGGCCGTACACCAAGAATCCGCGCACCGGCGAAATCCGCAAAATCTGGGGCGGATTGGTTCCCTACGGGCAGGTTTGGCGCACGGGAGCGGACGAAGCGACATTATTGATCACCCAGAAGCCGATCGTTCTGGGCGGAGCTACCATTCCGGCGGGATGCTACAGCGTTTGGACATTGCCCAACGACGACGGCACCGCAAAGCTCATCATCAACAAGCAGATCGGCCAGTGGGGCGAAGATAGAACCAATCCCAAAAACGTGTACGACGAAGCCAATGACGTGGCGCGGGTCGATCTGAAGAAGTCGGACCTGGACACATCGGTCGATCAATTCACCATATCGATTGAAAGGGATCCCGACGTCAAAGGCGGCGGATTGATCAAGTTGAAGTGGGAGAAGACGCAATACGCGGTCGCCTTCACGGTTGCCGGCTAATGCGACCGCATAGATGAACACCGCCATTCGTATTCGGCGTTTTGGCAGCGGCCGCTGGTATGCGCGGCTCGCCGGCGCGTGTGTTGTTCTGCTCGCGTGCGGCCTGGCGCGCGGCGAGCAGCCCGTTCCGGCCGCGGTTTTGCAGGAGCTGCGCAGTTTTGACCAGTTGGGCAGCGTGCTGTACGTCGCCGCCCATCCGGATGACGAAAACACGCAACTGATCGCCTACCTGGCGCGCGGCCGGAACTACCGCACGGCCTATCTTTCCCTCACGCGCGGCGATGGGGGCCAGAACGTGCTGGGGCCCCAACTCGGCGTGGAACTGGGCGTCATCCGCACGCAGGAATTGCTGGCGGCCCGGCGTGTTGACGGCGGCAGACAATTCTTCACCCGCGCCCTCGATTTCGGGTTCTCCAAGGACTATCGCCAGACCCTCCAGGTCTGGGACAAACAGCAGGTTCTGGCCGACATCGTCCGCGTCATTCGCACTTTTCGCCCGGACGTGATGGTGACGCGGTTCTCCACCATTCCCGGCAACACGCACGGGCACCACACGGCTTCGGCGATTCTGGGGCTTGAAGCGTTTAAGCTGGCCGGCGATCCCAAGGCATTTCCGGAGCAATTGACCGATCTGACCGTCTGGCAGCCCAAGCGCATTTTCAGCAACGGATTCGGCATTGGCCTGCGGGGCGGAGGCGGGGGGGCGGCCACTCGGCCGCAGGCAAATATCGTGCGAATCAATGTTTCGGGAACCGATCCGGTGACGGGCCTGTCATTCGGAGAACTGGCGGCGCGCAGCCGTTCGATGCACAAATCCCAGGGCTTCGGCAACTTTGTCGGCGGACCGGGCCGCGGTCCGGCGAGAGTCGAGGCCTTCCAACTCCTCGACGGCGAGCCGGCCACGCGGGACATCATGGATGGCATCGACACGTCCTGGAACCGTGTTTCCCTGGGCACGATCGGAGAGTTGGCCGATGATTTGATCGCCAAATTCAATAGTCAGGATTTGTCGGCCAACGTCCCGGCGCTTCTGGAAATCAAGAAGCAATTGGCCGCGGCTCCGGCCGATCCGATCGTGGACGAGAAGCGTGCGCTGCTCGATCACGTCATCGCCGAATGTCTGGGACTCGATGTGGAAACGACCGTGCCGAGCGCGGAAATCGTGCCGGGGGAAGTCATCCCGTTGCATCACCGGGTCACGTTGCACTCGGCTGTTGCAGTGAAATGGGTGGACGTTCGCTATCCGGGCATCGACGCACATGCCGTCGGCAATTTGGCGATTGCGTTGGGCGAAAACCAGCCGGCGACGTGCGATTCGACCGAAACGCTTCCCGCAACGACGCCGGTGAGCCAGCCCTATTGGCTTCGTGAGCAAGGGACGGCCGGGATGTTCCGCGTGGATGATGCCAAGCTCATCGGCCGGCCGGAAAATCCACCGGCTTTTCCCGTTCAATACGATTTTGAGGTCGGCGGGCAAACGTTGGTTGTGCCGGATGAACCGGTGGCGGTTGCCAACGACTCAACGGGGAATCAGATCCGCCGACGGTTGGACGTGATTCCGCCGGTTTCGCTGAAGTTTGTTTCGGACGTTCAGCTTTTCGCGCCGGGTTCTCGGCGCGCGGTGACGATCCTGCTCACCGCGTATCGGCCCCAATGCATTGGGGCGCTGAAACTGATCGCGCCGGACGGCTGGCGGATTGCCCCCGCCAGTCAATCATTCCGCCTCGGTTCGGTCGGCGAGCAAGCCAGTCTCACCTTCACCGTCACGGCATCGGCCCAGCCGGCCGTCGCAACGATCATGGCCGACGCGACGATCGGCGCATCGCATTTCAACAATCAGCGCATTGAGATTCAGTACGGCCATCTGCCGTTCATCCTGCTTCAGCCCCGGGCGCGGCTCACGGCGGTGGCGCTCGATCTGGCGATTCGCGGCCACACCGTCGGATACATCGCCGGCGCGGGCGACAATACCGCGGACGCCTTGCGGCAAATGGGATATTCCGTCACCGAACTGGTGGCCAACGATCTGACGCCCGCCAAACTGCACGATCTGGACGCGATCGTGATCGGCGTCCGCGCGTTCAATGTCAGGACCGACCTGGCGGCGCATTTGCCGGATATTTTCGCATACGTCGAAGCCGGCGGGACGGTCCTCTGCCAGTACAACCGCCCCGATGGATTGAAAGCGGCCAAGATCGCCCCATTCGATCTGGCGATCTCCCAGCAGCGCGTGACCGATCCCAACGCGGCGATGACTTTTTTAGCGCCGGATCATCCCGTTTTGAACTCGCCCAACAAAATCACCCAGGCCGATTTCGCTGGCTGGGTGCAGGAGCGCGGCACCTATTTTCCAAACCGCTGGGACGATCAATTTGTCCCGATCCTGGCGTGCAGCGATGCCGGCGAAGCGCCGCTCAAGGGCGCCTTGCTGGTCGCCCGCAGCGGCAAGGGATATTTCGTCTACACCGGCCTGACATTTTTTCGCCAGCTCCCGGCAGGCGTGCCTGGGGCGTATCGGCTGCTGGCCAATATCGTGTCACTGGGGAAATAGAGTCTCCAATGTCCGACTCCGAGCCTAAGCTTTTCCGAAAAGATAGACCGCGAAGACGCGAAGGACGCGAAGTTGCGCGAAGAAGAAAACAAGAGTTGATTTTGGCTTCGCGCAACTTCGCGTCCTTCGCGCCTTCGCGGTAAAATTCTTTGGGTTGCGGGCATAGCATGCGCTGAGCTTCCTCGCGGTAATCTGCACTTGACGCTGGGTTTGCTGGAAAGGACGAACTCGTGAACGCGCTCGATTACGCGGTTCTTCTGGGCACGATGCTCGGTATTGCCGCGTTTGGAATCTGGCGCACCCGCGGCCGGCGCGACCTGAGCACGTATCTGAAAGGCGCGGGGAACACAAAATGGTTCGTGATTGGGCTGTCCGTCATGGCCACGCAGGCCAGCGCCGTCACGTTTCTTTCCACGCCGGGGCAGGGATATCAGGATGGACTCGGATTTGTCCAGAACTATTTCGGAACGCCGTTCGCCCTGATCGTCATTTCCGTGTTTTTTCTGCCGATTTATCGCAGGCTGAACGTCTATACCGCCTACGAGTTTCTCGGGCGTCGATTCGACAAAAAAACCCGGCTGCTGGGAGCGGCGCTGTTTCTGTTGCAGCGCGGCATAGCCGCCGGAATTACCATCTATGCGCCGGCCATCGTCCTTTCGGCCGTTTTTTCCTGGCGGCTGGATTTGACGATCCTCCTCAGCGGGCTGCTGGTGATCGTCTATACCGTTGCCGGCGGCAGCGATGCCGTGACCCTGACGCAAAAATATCAGATGGGCATTATCTTCGCCGGGATGTTCGCGGCGTTTTGCGTGTTGCTCGCCAAGCTGCCGCCGTGGCTTTCCTTTTCCGATGCGCTGACGGTGGCCGGTGGAATGCACAAGCTGAACGCGGTGGATTTCACGCTCAGCCTCAAGCCGCGATATACCTTTTGGTCGGGGCTGATCGGCGGGATGTGTCTGGCCCTTTCATATTTCGGAGTCGATCAATCACAGGTTCAGCGGTATATCTCCGGCGCCAGTTTGCGGGACAGTCGCCTGGGGCTGATGTTCAACGCGGTGTGCAAAATCCCCATGCAATTGTCCATCTTGCTGTTGGGGGTGATGCTTTTCGTGTTCTATCAAATCCAGCAGCCGCCGATCGTTTTCAATCAATCGGCCTGGAAGGGCCAGTTGCAGCATGACGCGGATCATCATCTTCAAGCTCTCCAGCGGCAATTCATGGAGATTCAGGCCCGGAAGCAAGAGCTCATCCGCGACTGGCTCAAGGCAAAACACACCGCCGCCGAAGCGCAAGCGCGCGATAAAGTGCTGGCGGCCGGCGCCGCGGCCGAGAAACTCCACGACGATGCCAAACAGGCGATCGGCGGCAAAGCCAACGAGGCGGACTACGTGTTCATCACGTTTATTCTGAGGTATCTGCCCCATGGGCTGATCGGCCTGCTGGTTGCGGCGTTCTTTGCCGCGGCGCTTTCGTCCAAGGCGGCGGAACTCAATGCCCTGGCATCGACCACGACCATCGATCTCTACCGCCACATCATCCACCGCCAGGCGAGCGACGCCCATTATGTCGTCGCCTCCAAATGCTTCACCGTCTTTTGGGGATTGGTGGCCCTGTCGTTTGCGCTCTTCGCCAACATGGTGGAAAACCTGATCCAGGCCGCGAATATCGTCGGCTCGGTGTTCTACGGCGTGCCGCTGGGCTTGTTCCTTGTCGCGTTCTTCATCCCCTTTGTCGGGGGCACCGAGATTTTCTGGTCAGCGATCATCTCCCAGGTGTTGGTGATCTTTCTCTACTTCAAGCTCGACATCAGCTATCTCTGGTACAATTTGATCGGCTGCGCGGTTTGCGTGCTTCTGAGCATTGTTTTTCGGCTGTTGTTTGGCGGCCGTAACTCATCGCCGCAGGCGCTGTCCACGTCACTATGACCGCTTCTCCCGTCATCTGCTTTGGCCAGCAACCCTGCGGGATATTTCCCAAGCGATTTTTGTTCGCGAAAATGCAAGCCGCCCGGCGGCTGCGGGACCAGATCGGCGGCCAGATCGTCTTCTTCTACCACGACAGCGATCACGATCCGCGCGAAACCAAGACCCGTCTGCGGCATCGAAAAACCGGCGAGCCGTTCGACGTCAACTTCACCTTCGAAAACAAGCTCCAACGGAAATTCTCGCCCCTGTTTCTCAAGCGGGTTGTGCCGGATTGGAAGGCCAAAACGGCGCTCCAATTGCCCGCGTTTGTCGATCGGCGATTGGTTGAAATGTTTGCGGCGTGTCAGGAAAACGACGTTGCGGGTTTTTGCCTGGAGATGTATCGCCGGATGGGATTGCTCGAGACCATGCGGGTGGAGCGATCGAGCCATCCGGATTTTCGGGCGGCGGCGTGCGAAATCAGCGAGTTCTTCGTCGATGTGCCCTACCAGGGGGAAATCGTGCGTGCCCGCTATGTCGGCGGCGAATTGAAGCTTCACGAAGGCGGGGACGCTTACCTGACGCTTCCATCGTTCCCGTTTGACAAAAAGCAAATCAGCCCCGCTCGCGACGCCCGGCTGCGATGGATGCAATCGGTGATTCACTGCACGCATTACGTCTGCGGGGCCGGCGAACAGCTTTACATGAAAAAAGAGGACGCGCCGGAGATCGCTTACGTGAATCGTGATACCATAGACCGTCCCAATGAAGCCTACACCGAACTCGCCTGAGCTCGCGCCGTTGCTGGCCTTCGGCGCCCACCCGGACGACATCGAATTCGCCTGCGGGGGCGTTGTCGCCAGGGAAACCCGCGCGGGCCGGGCGGCGCATTTCGTCGTCTGCTCGCGCGGCGAAGCCGCCAGCCATGGAACGCCCGAGCAGCGCGCCATTGAAGCGGAAAATTCCGCCAAAATTCTGGGCGCGACCCTCCAGTTCGTGGAACTTGACGGAGATGCCCGGCTGGAAATCCGCGCCCGGCACGCGATCGCGCTGGCGCAAATTATCCGCGCCGTCCGCCCCGGAATCGTTCTGGCCCCAAGCCCGAGCGAAAATCAGCATCCCGACCACCCGAAGCTGGGCCGCATCGTGCGCGATGCCGCCCGCCTGGCGCGCTATGGCGGATTCGAGGATTTGCGCGGACACGCGCCCCACGCGATCGATCTGCTGCTTCATTATGCGATTACGGCCGAGGCGGAGCCGAAGGACGCCACGCCGCTGCTAGTCGACGTCTCTGAAGCAAAAGTTCTGGCCGCATGGACCGCGGCGATGTCGGCGCATGCCTCGCAATCCGCCACTCGCGATTATCGGCAACTCCAGTTGACGCGCGCCAAGCTGCATGGCTTGAGCGCGGGCGTCGAGTATGCGATTCCGCTCTTCTCCGGCGATCCGCTTGTCTTGGATTCGCTGGCGCGGCTCGGCAGGGGGGCGAGAAGTTTCTGACATGCCGCGCGAAAACGCCCTCAAGATCGGAATCACCTGTCATCCCACCATAGGCGGGAGCGGCGTGTTGGCGTCGGCCTTGGGGGAGGAATTGGCCCGCCGCGGACACGAGGTGCATTTCATCAGCTATCAGCGCCCTTTTCGTCTGGCCGCCGGCGAATCGCCGATCCGGTTTCATCGGGTGGGGATCACGGATTATGGGCTGTTCAAATACCCGGATTACACGCTGCCGTTGTCGGTGAAGATGGCGGAGGTGAGCCGCGATTTTCGTCTGGACGTTCTGCACGTTCATTACGCCGTTCCGCACGCCACCGCGGCGATCCTGGCGCGCTCGATGCTTTCCGCCGATAGTCGGCCGCGCTTGGTGACGACGCTCCACGGCACCGATACGACGCTGCTGGGCCGCGATGCGGATTACGGCCCGGCCATCCGTCATGCCCTGGAATGCTCCGATGCGATCACCGCCGTTTCAAGCTATCTGCGCCAAGAAACGCTCGGCCTTTTTGCCATCGACCGGCCTATCGAGATGATTCACAATTTCTTTTCGCCGCACCCGCCAGGGCGATCGCCCCAGCAGGTTCGCCGGGAATTGGGCTTGCACGACGAAGTCATGGTGCTGCACTGCTCGAATCTTCGGCCGGTGAAGAGAATCGACCTGCTTCTGGAAACGGTCGCCCGCGTCCGGCCGCGCGATTCGTTCAAGCTGGTGATCCTGGCGGGCGAGGATTTTTCACCGTTCCATTACGAGGTGCAGCGGCTGGGGCTGATGGATCGCATCGTCGTCCGCCACAAAGTCAGCGAAATCGAGGACTATCTGCAAGCGGCCGATCTGGCGCTGTACACCTCCGACATGGAGAGTTTTTGCCTGGGGATTTTGGAATCGATGTGCTTTGGCTGTCCGAGCGTTGCCACGCGGGTGGGCGGAATTCCGGAAGTGGTGGAAGATAACGTCACCGGCCTTCTGGCCCCCCCGGGCGATGCGGATGGCTTAACCCAAGCGCTCCAGAGTCTCATTGAGGATGCCGGCCGCCGGCGGGAAATGGGCCAAGCCGCGCAAATCCGCGCTCGGCGGCATTTCTCGGCCGACGTGATCGTGCCGATGTACGAATCGCTTTATCGCCGGCTTTGCGGGTGACGCGCGCGGACGATATTACAACCCCTTAGAACCACGCCTTCTTCTGCACGATGTAGGTTTGATAAAACTCGGCGTCGGTCTTCGTGAGATAGATGATGCCTT
>JBEKIV010000118.1:0-11693 GCA_050011595.1 Tepidisphaeraceae bacterium | reverse complement strand
CGGCCGTCAATGGCGTGGCGACCTTCAACGATATCATCGCGAGCGCGCCCGGCAGTTGCACGCTCAACGCCAGCGACGGCTCTCTCGTCAGCACGATTTCCGACTCCTTCACGGTCACCGCTCCCCAGTTGGTCATTACCCAGCAACCCACCGATGCCCTGGTCGGCCAGGCCCTTTCTCCGTCCGTCACGGTCGCGATTGAAGATTCCAACGGCGACGTGCTCACCACCGACGATTCCACCATCACCTTGAGCATCGCCAGCGGCCCGGCCGGCGGAACCCTTGACGGGACGCTATCGGTCTCCGCGGTCGACGGCGTCGCCACTTTCAGCGACGTGATCTTGAACGCCGCCGGCGACTACACGCTCACCGCCAGTTACGGCGCCGTGGCTGACAAGACCACCGCGGTTATCTCGGTTGCCCCCATCGGCTGGGTCGACACGGCTAACATGAACATGATCAGCGGCTGGGCATACGATCCCACCGATCCCACCGCCTCCGCCAACGTCGAAATCCTCATCTCCGGCGGACCCGAGCAGGGGCAGACCTTCTCCGCCGATGAAACCCGTTCGGATTTGCAGGCGGTTCTCGGCTCCACCAACCACGGCTTCACTTATGCCACCCCTGTCCTCAGCGTCGGCAGCCATACCGCCTACATCTATCTCGTGGAAGGAAATGGCGACAAAGTGCTTCTGGCCACCAAAACGCGGGTCAGCCAGAACTCGCTGTTTGATGAGCACTATTATCTGGAAATGAATCCCGACGTTGCCGCCGCGGTCGCCAAGGGTGAATTCGCCACCGGCTACGACCACTACCTTGAGTACGGCCAATACGAAGGTCGAAGCCCGTCGCCTTATTGGGATGAAGCCTGGTATCTGCAAGAGAATCCTGACGTGGCCGCGGCCGTGAAGGCGCACAAGATCAGTTCCGGGTTCATGCACTATTACCTCTACGGCCAGTACGAAAACCGCCCCGGTCTGCTTTATTTCAATACGAGCTATTACCTGAAGAACAATCCCGACGTGGCCGCCGCGGTGAAGGCTGGAACGATAACCTCGGCCTTCGAGCACTTCGTGCTCTACGGCCAATACGAGGGCCGCGCCCCGATGCTGTACTTCTCCTCCGCGGTCTACGATGCCGATAACCCCGACATCCTTCCTCATGTGACCGGGGAGACTTATTCATCCGATTTCGAGCAATTCGTGGAAGTTGGCCAATACGAGGGTCTCATCGCCTCGGACTATTACAACGAGGCAGTTTACCTGGCGGACAATCCCGATGTTGCCGCAGCGGTGAAGGCGGGCCTGTTCCCCGACGGTTTCCAGCACTGGTTGATGTATGGACAGTATGAAGGCCGGACGGCGGTGTGACGGCTAGCGATCCGCATCCCCATTATCATCCGGGGGAGGCTTGATGAAGATGTACCGCTTGCCATCCTTTTGGATGATCAGGGCGGTGGGCGTGTCAACGATCAATGTGCCCTTGCCCACGGAGGGAAGCTGCGGCAGCGAGCCGGCGTTGGCATTCGCCTGAGCCGACGACATCTGCGTCGACGCCGATTCGAGGGCTTCGATCGCCTGCGTGGCGGCGATGGCCGCCTGGGTGGCGGCGATTGAGGCCGCATCCGTTGCCGCCGCCGTCGCCAGCGCTCCGCCGGTTACCGCGCAGGCCGCCAGCGCCAACCCCATCGCCGCGATCGATAGCATCACCAACATCCTAACCAACATGCACTAAGCCTCCGCTTTAGGCGGCGAGATCGCCCTCATTGTGCCCAATCCTGCCGCCGGATACAAACAATGCCCTCGCGTTTCGCCAGCAACGGCCATTTCCAACGCCGGGCAACCATCGGCGGCTGAACTTTAATTCCCGCCGTTCAATCCGGGTCCCGGATTGTACTGCCCGGCCGGCTTGCCCTGGCTCGGCTGGGTCGTCGCCTCGCCGCCGGCCGGCTCGATGATCATCGTCACCTGCGTCCCCGGCGGGGGAACCACGTCCGGGTTGTACTCCCACTCCAGCGTCTCGTTGGCATTGCTCGCCAGTTCCGGAACGTCGATCATCGTCAAATCGAAATTCACGATGCTGACCACGTACCCCGTCAGATCGGCCGCATACCGTCCATCCGGAAGCATGCGCGAGCCGTCGAAAACCCAATCCATCGGGCCCATCTCCCGCTTGGTCTTCACCGAACGCATCATCCGATACGCCGGCACCACCATCGTCTTGCCGTTCAGTTGATACTGGCAGGTGATCTTCAACGTCGGACCGGTGGGGGGGAACCACAGTTTGCTCTCCGGCGCCAGATGCGCCGGCTCGCCGGGGTTCAGTCCCAGCGCCAAGAGCCCGAAGTGAATCGTTGACGGCCTGGCATCGGTGCGCAAGACCGTTTCGTGTTCCTGCCCGCCGCGGACAACGCAGAAAAACTCCAGCGGCATGTGAACGTTCAGTGCCTGGCATTCCACCCGGATTTGCCTGGTTTTCAGGTCGATCTGCACATGCCGCAACAGGCCGACGCCCTCATCCGCGGGCTGCGTCGCCGGCGCGGCGACGCCGTCCGCCCGCGCCGCCCCGCAGACCGCCAGCACAATCATCAGGCTCACCAACCGTCGCACCATGCACTGTCCGGGACAAAATCCCCGGCAGTGTACGCCGAACAACCGCCGCGCCAAAGGTCTTTTATTCGTTGTCGCCCGGATTTGCTTCGTCGGTGAGAAACTCCGCCTGATCGCGATTGAAATGCAACGCGCCTTCGTACCATCCCGGCGCCGCCATCCGGCACCGATAGAGCGTGCAGGCAATGTTCAAGGTCTTGGAGGTCTTTGGACCGGGCAGTCTGACCATTCCGCCATAGCCCAACGGCAGCCGTTCGCGCGTGATGAAGCCAATGCCTCGATGATCCACGTCCCGCGTGTACAGAACCCGCGTCCTGGCCGCCGGAGCATCGGCAAACATCCGCAACGTCGCCCTCACCCGATAAGCGGTCCGCCGCCGCTGCCGCCGCTCTTTCTCCCAACCGGCCGTCTCCAGTGCGGTCAAAACCATCCCCGCATCCTGCGGCCAGACCGGTTCCTCTTCATGCATCTCCATGATTGATTTCCGCCCACACATGCAGTTTTCCTCAGCCATCAGCGTACGATACATTTGCCCTTAATGTGAAATGGCCGGCGCAAAACGGCAATGCGTCCGATAAGAACGGCATCCTTGGCTCATCCCAACGCCTTTGACACCATCGAGGCCCCCTCCTACATTTCGGACATGCGACTGATCGCTTGCCTTGCCCTGCTGATCCTGCCGGTACTGTTCGGTTGTTCCTCGCCCGCCGTGCCCCCGCCGCGGACCGCCGAGGAAAACCTACTCTTCGGCCCCGTTTCCATGAAGCTGGATACGTTCTCGAAGGTCAAGGACTGGGATGCCAACGGCATCCCCGATGGAATCGAAGCGCTGATCGAATTCGACGATCGCTTCGGCGACCGCACCAAGGCCGCCGGAGTCATCATGTTCGAGCTTTACGATTACCGGCCCTACTGGCCCGATCCGCGCGGACCCCGCCTGGCCAATCCCTGGACGGCCTCCCTTGCCACCTATGACGAACAAAAAGCCCATTGGGAAACCGCCAGCGGAGCCTACACGTTCCGCCTGGCGTTCGATAAGGCGCTTTGGAATCACAGTTACGTTCTGACCGCCATGTATCAATCCGCGGCCGGAACGCGTCTGTTCTCGCGGATCGTCCTGCGGCCACAAAAACCGGAGAACCGTGAGCCAACCACCACCAGCTCCAACGCCGGTTAATCCTCTTTGCTCTCTGGAGCCGATCCCCACTCTGCTCAAACGCGTGCGTGCCGAGTTGGCCGTTGATTTTCCGCCGGGCAAGCCGATCCGCATCAGCCGCGCCCCAGGCCGGCTCGACGTTATGGGCGGCAGCTCCGATTACACCGGTTCGCTCGTTTGCCAGGCCCCGCTCGACCGCGCCGCCGCCGTCGCCATCCTGTCCCGCGATGACCGCAACGTGCAGGTCTTTTCCTTCAACCTCTTCGACGATCATCTGCCGTTCACCCTACGCATCCCATTGGACGCCCTGGCCGACTCCTCCTTTGACGCGCTGTGCGCCGAGTTCAACCAGCCGGGCCGAAGATGGGCCGGATACCTCGCCGGCTGCCTGGCCATCCTCCATCACCGCCGGCAAGTCGATCTCAAAAACCCTTCGATTCGCGGACTCAACCTGGCGCTGCTCAGCACCGTTCCCCTGGACGCCGGCGTGGGCAGCTCGGCCGCCATCGAGGTCGCCGCCATGATCAACCTCATGGACCATTTTCAGATTCGGGGCAGCGACCCCATGGTGCTGGCTGCGCTCTGCCAGGAAGTGGATAACCGCCTCGTCGGCGTACCCTGCGGGATCATGGATCAACTCAGCAGTTGCGCCGGCCGGGAAGGCTCGCTCTTGCGCCTGGTCTGTCAGCCGCGCGAGCTTCCATCTCCGCTGCATCTTCCGCCCGGCATCCGCGTCGTGGGAATCAGCAGCGGCGTCAAACCCGGTGACGGCGGTGGAATGTTCGCCAAGACGCGCTGCGCCGCCTTCATGGGGCGCCGCATCATCTTGGAGAAGATGCGCGACCTTGGCCGCGCCGCCGGTGCCACGCTCCAATCCGATCCCATGCGCGGCTATCTGGCCAACCTCGATCCCCAGGACTTCAAAAGATTCTTCCGCCCCTTCCTCCCGGAACGCCTCGACGGCAAAACATTCCTCGCGCAATACGGCCCGATCGAGGACGCCGCCGCACCGGTCGATCCCGATGAAACCTATCATGTCCTGCAAGCCACGGACCATCACGTGCTGGAAGCCATGAGGGTCCGGAATTTTGCGCGTCATCTGGAAACGGCGGCGGGGATGCCGCAGGATTCTCCCCAACGCAAACTTCCGCTCGACAAGGCCGGCCACCTCATGTATGGATCGCATCTGTCCTACACCAACGACGCGCTGCTGGGCGACGAGGGATGCGACGCGCTGGTGCAATTGGTCCGCGGCCGCCAATCCGCCGGCCTCTACGGCGCCAAGATCACGGGCGCCGGCGGCGGAGGAACCGTCGCCGTTCTGGCCGACATCGGCCCCCAAACCGACGCCGCCCTGGCCCAAATCATGTCCGATTACGAAAAGCAAACCGGCGGCAAACCCGAAGCGTTCCTCGGCTCCAGCCCGGGGGCCTGGGAAGTGGGAACGGGCCGCGTTTCGCTCTAACCGCTTAGAATAGTTGGCTTTAATAGCGGAACGTGTTATTAAACACTTCGGCCGTAAACTATAATAGCATTCTGGCCCAGGAAACCATTCTAATTCATTCGACAACAAGATCTTATTGACTATTCGGCCGGACGTCTCAAAGGCCGCGGGAATAATATTGCTCTCCAATCCCCAATCCATCCTTGACCGCCTCCTCGTCTTCCAGCGCACCGTGCGTGACATGATCGTCCGCTCGGGCAAGGAATCGGGCCTGAACGAAATCGGCCGGTCCAGCGCGGCCGACACCATTTACAAAATCGATGCCGACGTCGATCCCATCCTCGAATCCTTCTGCGAGGAATGGGGGCGGCAAACCCCGATCATCGTTATTGCCGAGGGGCTGGTGGACGAGGCCGGCAACGAAGTCGATCGCCGCACTTTTCCCGCCTCCGCACGCGAATCTGAGGCCGCCCTTCGCGTCATCTTCGATCCCATCGACGGTACGCGCGGAATCATGTACGACAAGCGGCCCGCCTGGGCGCTGGCCGGCGTCGCGCCCAACAAAGGCCCGAGCACTCGCCTTCGCGACATCGAAATCGCCGTCATGACCGAACTGCCCACCAGCAAATCCGGCTTCAGCGACGTGCTGTGGGCGTTGAAGGGCCAGGGCGCAAAGGCCGTTCGCGTCGATCTTCGCAACCTCGACTCGCATCCCTTGTCCCTCAACCCGTCCAAAGCCGAAACCATCAACCACGGCTTCGCCTCGATCACCAATTTCTTCCCCGGCACCAAGGTGCTGGCCGGCGATCTGGCCGAACACCTCGTGAATCAACTCATCGGCCCGGTCGACGTCAACCGGGCCACGGTGTTTGAAGACCAGTACATCTCCACCGGCGGCCAGTTTTACGAGATGATCGTCGGCCATGACCGCTTCAATGCCGATCTTCGCCCCCTGTTTTACAGGATCCAAAACCAGCCCCAAGGCTTGTGTTGCCACCCCTACGACTGCGCGACGTGGCTGGTCGCCCAAGAGGCCGGCGTCATCCTGACCGACGGCCTCGGCCAGCCGCTGGATGGACCGTTGGATGTCACCACCGGAATCTCCTGGGCGGCGTTCGCCAACCCCGCGTTGCGGCGGGCCATCGAGCCGATTCTGACGCGATATCTCACGGAAAGACTGCGGGGCTGTTCGGCCGGAATTTGATCGCTGACTTGCTGCCTGTCGTTGCCTATACTGTTTACCGCTCTATCCGGAGAACGTATGAATTCATTGCTGTGGTGTCTGGGATTGGTGTTGCCGCTGGGAATGGCCGGGTGGGCGGCTGGGGAACCGACCCCCGCGCCGTCGACGCAGCCGAGCGCCGAAGCGGTTCCGCCGGTGCTGCGATTTACCATGAAATCGCTGAGCGGCAAGGACGTGAACCTGGCGCAGTATCAGGGAAAGGTCCTGCTGATGGTGAACACCGCCAGCAAGTGCGGAAACACTCCGCAATACGCGCCGCTGGAAGCGCTGTACAAAAAATATGCCGATCGCGGATTCATGATCCTGGGATTTCCCTCCAATGATTTCGGACACCAGGAGCCGGGAACGGACGCGCAGATCACCGAATTCTGCACCAAGAACTATGGGGTGACGTTCGACATGTTCTCCAAGGTGGACGTGAAGGGTTCGAACATTTGCGATCTGTACCAGTTTCTCACGGGGACCGACACCGACAAGCCGTTCGCCGGAACCATCACCTGGAATTTCGAGAAGTTTTTGATCGGGCGTGACGGAAGCGTGGTGGCCAGATTCACGCCGAAGACCAAGCCGGATACGCCGGAAGTGGTCAGCGCGATCGAAGCGGAACTGGCGAAGTGATCTCAGGGATTCGTGTGCATTCCCACTGCGTCGCGGAGGAGACTTATCACCCGCGGCGATCCGATTTCGCGTTTTCCGAATCCCGGCATGGCGCCGGCGTCCAAGGCGGCGGCCTGGGCGTCGGGATAATTGCTGACCAGCATCATGCGCCAGTCCGGATGGCTCCGCTTCAAAGCACGGATCATTTCCACCCCCGTGTCCGGCTCGAAGCCGTAGCTCAATTCACGATTGAACAAAATCAGATCGACGCCTTGCCGGAGGGCGCGATCCATCGCCGCGTTGTCTTCGGCCGAGACGATTTCGGCCTGGCCCAGAACGGCTCGCACCATCATGCGAAGATAGTTTGAATCGGGGCCGCAATGGCCGACAAGCAGAACTCGTTTGGGTTGGGCGGCGGCGTCCATGGCTCATGTCATATCTGGGAAGGCGGTTCGTCCCCCGGCGGGATCTCGGGTTCGGGCGGGGGCTCCACGAGGTCCTGAGCCACACGGCTCAGGAAAAACTGCAATTCGTTGTCCGCCACCGGAGAGGGAATGGGATCCCGCAGGTCATATTGATGGCTGTGGTCCTCGGCGCTGTCCTCGCCGCGTTTCTCGCCTTCGGTGATGATGTGGTGCTCGAACGTGACGCAGTCCTCGTGGCTTTGCATGATGACCAGTTCGCCCCACCGCCACGCCAGGTGGATGCGCAGCGAAAGCTGGTTTCCCCAGGTGCTGACGCGATGGACGATCCCGCTCTTGGCGAGAAATTTGACCAAGTCATCGACGGCGGGGAAAACGGCGCGGTTGAGGAATTCGGCGTAGTTCTGGTTGTAATCACCGAGGCGTTCGACGGCCTCCCGCTCGGCCGTGAGTTTGTCCGGCGGCACGTCCCGATACGGCGTGACCCGCGCGAGCCACCATTTGGCGAACGTCTTGTCGAGCATGACTACAGGATAAGACCGCCGGCGCGTCTATTGCAACTGTGCGGCGGAACGTGAGGGCATTTGGGCGTTCACCACCAGCACCGTGCCGGCTGAAAACCGGCACGGCTGCCGCGGAGTTACTGAAAATGCGCTATTCCTTCACCTCATACTCGGCGTCGATGACGTCTTCGTCTTTCTTGGCGCCGGTCGTGGTTCCGCGGTCGGTGCTGGCTTCGGGCGCGGGGCCGGGGCCGGCGGGGCCCTTGGCGGCGGCCGCCTTGTACACTTCTTCGCCGAGCTTCAGGCTCGCCTGCTGGAGGGCCTCCATCGTCTTCTTGATGCGATCGCCGTCGTCGCTCTTGATGGCGTCCTTCAGGTTGTTCAGGGCGCTTTCGATGTTCCCGCGAACGTCGGCGGAGACTTTGTCGCCGTACTCGCGAAGCGACTTCTCGGTCTCGTAGGCGAAGGCCTCGGCCCGGTTCTTGACGTCGATGGTTTCGCGGCGTTTTTTGTCTTCGGCGGCGTGCTGCTCGGCGTCGCGTTTCATCTTCTCGATCTCCTCCTTGCTCAGCCCGCCGGCGTTTTGAACGGTGATCTTGCTTTCCTTGCCGGTGGCCTTGTCCTTGGCCGAAACGGACAGGATTCCGTTGACGTCGATGTTGAAGGTGACTTCGACCTGCGGGACGCCGCGCGGCGCCGGGGGGATGCCTTCCAGGTTGAAGGTTCCCAGCAGACGGTTGTCGCGGGCGAATTCGCGTTCGCCTTGGAGAACGTTGATGGTGACGGCGTTCTGGTTGTCGGCCGCGGTGGAGAAGACCTCCGCCTTGCTGGTGGGGATCGTGGTGTTTCGGGGGATGAGGACGGTCATCACGCCGCCGAGGGTTTCCACTCCGAGTGAAAGCGGCGTGGCGTCGAGGACGAGGATGTCCTTGACCTCGCCGGTGGCGATGGCGCCCTGAATGGCCGCGCCCACGGCGACGACCTCGTCGGGGTTCACGCTCTTGTTGGGTTCCTTGCCGTTGAACAGCTCCTTGACCAGGCGCTGCACCATGGGCACGCGCGTCGAACCGCCGACCAGCACGACCTCGTCGATCTGCGCTGCCGACAGCTTGGCGTCGCTGAGCGCGTCCAGCACGGGCTTGCGGCACTTTTCAACCAGGGGCCCGATCAACTGCTCGAGCTTGGAGCGCGTGAGGGAGATTTGCAGGTGCTTTGGCCCGTTCTGATCGGCGGTGATGAAGGGCAGATTCACCGTGGTTTCCATCGCGCCGGAAAGTTCGATCTTGGCCTTCTCGGCGGCTTCCTTGAGCCGCTGCAAGGCCATGGGGTCCTTGCGCAGATCGATTCCTTCGGTGCGTTTGAACTCGTCGGCGAGGAAGTTAATGAGGACCTGGTCGAAATCGTCGCCGCCGAGGTGGGTGTCGCCGTTGATGCTGAGCACCTCGAAGACGCCCTCGCCGACGTCCAGAACGGAAACGTCGAACGTTCCACCGCCCAGGTCGAACACGCAGATTTTTTCGTTCTTTTTTTTGTCCAGGCCGTAGGCCAGCGCCGCGGCGGTGGGTTCGGGGAGCACGCGCAGGACCTTGAGTCCGGCGATTTCGCCGGCGTCCTTGGTGGCCTTGCGCTGGGCGTCGTTGAAATACGCCGGAACGGTAATGACCGCTTCGGTCACTTTTTCGCCGAGATAATCCTCCGCGGTCTTTTTGAGATCGCCCAGGATCATGGCGCTGATCGCTTCGGGGGTGTATTTCTTGCCGCGGATTTCCACCTGCACCAACTCCTCCGGGGCGCCGACGATGGTATAGGGCACCATCTTTTCCTCGGAGCCGACCTCGCTGTGCCGCCGGCCCATGAATCGCTTGATGCTGAACACCGTGTTCTTGGGATTGGTGACTTGCTGATGCTTGGCATTCTGGCCAACGATGCGTTCGCCCTTGTCCGTGAAGGCGACGACCGACGGAGTCAGCCGGCTGCCTTGGGCGTTGATCAGCACTTTAGGCTGATCGCCCTCCATAATGGCGACGACGCTGTTGGTGGTTCCCAAATCGATGCCGATAATTTTTGCCATGAAATATGCTCCTTAATACGGTCGCAAACCATTGATGAATGGCAAAGCTCGTGCCAAGCGGCGGCTGCGGAACCTACGGCGTAGATAGCTGGAAAACAGAGAGTTAAGAGATATCCCCGTCCGAGTCATCCGGCGGTGGATCGGTCGGCGGATGCCAAATCGACAGTCCACCAGCGTGTTCTGCCGTTTCGGCAAGGTGCTCAGGCGTGTCTCCGGCGGACGAGGAGGCCGAGGCTCGCCAGGCTCAACAGGCCCACCGTGGCCGGCTCCGGGACCGCAAGCGACGTGATGATCACCGCATTGGCGGTGTCGGTCGTGTCTGGTCCGAGATAGTAGTCCACGTCAAGCGCCAGATAGTTGTCGCTGAGGGAATTCTTGTAGTAGTCGTTTTCGTTTGCGAGGAGGTTCAGGTTGAAGTCCGCGATCACTTCCGGAACACCATCGATGACGACCGTATCGTCATCGGTGACGGTGTCATCGGCACTGGATGACAAGACGATCTGCGGGCTTACGTCGCCGGGTTGCCAGAGGAGCATGGCCTGATTCTCGTCGCTGGGGGATGTTCCAATCTCGGCGGAAAAGACCACCGTCGAATTGGCATTGATCTGCGGCGCCCAATCCTGGTCAGGATTGAGCGCGATGATATGCAGATTCGTCCCGCCGGGATCGACGGCGATGGCGCTGTTGGGCACGGGTCCGGAACTGGGAACGACCGAGGCGATCACCGAGGCCTGCGGATTGAGCACGGTTGCGTCGGCGTATTGGATCGTGTCGCCGGCGGTGTCGGGAATGTACATCGCGATTTTCCCGTTGGGCGTCATCTGACCCAGGAGCGACGTGAAATGGGGCCATGAGAACGGATGCACCAGAATCGACTGCGGCACGCCGGAATTTACATTCGATCTGCTTAAAACAATGTCTTGCGTGGAGTTGGAACCGCCCACCACCATCAACGTCGCGTTATCGAGTCCATTGCCGCTGGCGTATCCCAATAGTGGTTGGTAAATCGTCGAGGGCGTATCCGATCCGGACACTAACGTGGGGCTTCCCGGGGTGGCGGGGATGGTGTAGACGCCCTCTACGGAACCTGTCCCCAACAACGGGGAAGCTCCGGAATTGTCGCTGCCCAGGCCGATCCGCGCGCCGGGGCCGAGGCTGTTAGGAAGGTTGGCATTTGAAAGGCTGCCCGTGCTGGTGAAGACGGTTGTGAGTGATGAAGGGTTGCCTCGTACCAGCAGGCTGGTATTGGATGAATTCTGCGCCGGAAAGAGAACCTGGCTCGATCCGTTGACCTGCATTTCCAAGGTTCCACCGCCGCTGTCGGTGCCGCTATTGGCGAGGTTGTAGCCCTTGGTGTCATTGGTGAATGCCACATCGCCGAGCGACGAACTGGCGCTGTCCCACTGAAGAATGCCCTCGTCCTGGGCAGCATCGGTAGATTCCGCGACGAACGTCAAAACTGGATCGACGGCAGTGCCGGTGATGGCCAGATTGTCAAAAAAGTCGAAGTCACCAGCCTTTTGGACGGTTGTTAAACCCGGGACGTTGCCGGCGGGGCTGTTGCCATTGACGGCCACCTGGTTGGTCCACACTCCTCCCGAATTGGGTGAATAGACAATGACGGGGTTCACAAGCCCAAAGGGTTGCA
>JBEKIV010000117.1:0-11768 GCA_050011595.1 Tepidisphaeraceae bacterium | reverse complement strand
CCACGGCAAGACTGCTGCGCGCGGCACGAATCGTGCCGGCGAAATCCGAAATCCGAAATCCGAATGACGAATCAAATCCGAATGACCAAGCCCGAGAATAGATTCATTTCGTCATTCTGGCTTCGGGCTTCATTCGTCATTCGGATTTTGGATTTCGGATTTCCGCGCCGCGGTGATCTCCGTTTTATTTTCTGCTTGATCACGGTAGATTATTTCCTTCATGGAATCCGCCCTCGTTGACATGCTTTCGCTGGCCTGCGGCATCGCGGGATGGTTTTATTTGTTCTATTCGAAGTCCGCGTCGCGGCTGTTGCCGATGGAAACGGCGCGACGCAATGCCAGGCGCATCGCGATGCGGCGCGTCTGCGGCGTGGCGATGGTTCTGCTGGGAATCGCGTTCTTCGCGGGCTTCAACTCGATCGACGATCGAAGCAATCCGGCGGCCTTTCTGGCGGTGTGGCTGGCGGCCATGCTGCTGCTTCTGCTGATCGTCGCCCTGGCGGCGGCGGACCTCCATTTGACCGGAAAGCTCCGCCGCCGCCGCGGCGGGAAATCGACGGACCACACATGACGCGCCGCGCCGCCGCCATTCTCGCCGTTCTTTTCCTGGTCCTGGCGCCGGCCGGGTGCGGTTCAAAATCGGCCGATTCTTCGCTGCCGGTCACGCGGATGAAGATCGGGCCGGAGACTTTCAATTTGGAAATCGCCGCTTCGGATCACGATCAGGAAGTCGGCCTGATGCATCGCGACGGCATGGATTCGGATCACGGCATGATCTTTCCTCTCGCAGACGAAAAGGTGCAAACCTTCTGGAACCACGACGTGCGATTCAATCTGGATCTGATTTTCCTGGACGCCGGCGGAGCGGTGGTGAGCCTCAAGCACCTGGAAGCCTACAACGAAAAGGGCGTGTCAAGCGACGTGATTGCCAAATACGCGATTGAGCTCAACGCCGGCACGGTGGATCGGATTCATCTGAAGCTGGGGGATCGGCTGGAGGTGCCGAAGGACGCGGTCAATCCGGCGGGAAAATAGGCTCGCCCGGCGTTGGGAATCGTGATTGCCGGTCGTTTTCCGGTGGGAAACGCCGCACAACTGCGGCGGCTCAACAAACTACGGTTGCCCGGCCCGACGGACGAGCGTTATTCAAGTTTCCATCGCTCCATGCCGACATGGTGTTAGGAGACGCGGTGCGCGCTGAATCAACGGAAAATAGTCCGGCCGTGACGAGTGCGGCGGAGGCGGTGGAGCAGATCGCGAGCCTCCAGGCGCAGGTGGCAACTCTTGGGGCTGAACTCAATTCGCTGAGCCGGCGGGATGACACGCTGAACTCCTACATGCACCGGCTGGACGAGGAGCTTCGGCTGGCGGCGCGGCTTCAACAGGATTTCCTTCCAAAAACGCTTCCGCAAATCGGCCCCGTTCATTTTCATACGTTGTTCCGACCGGCGGGTTACGTCAGCGGGGACCTCTACGACGTGGCCCGGCTCGACGAGGCGCACGTGGGCTTTTACATGGCGGATGCCGTTGGACATGGCATGCCCGCGGCGCTGCTGACCATGTTCATCAAAAATGCGTTGGTGACCAAGCAGATTTCCCCACAAGGGTATCGGCTGCTGGACCCCGGCGAAGCGATGGGCCGGCTGAACGACTCGCTGGTGCAACAGAATCTGACGCATGCGACGTTCGCGACGGCCGTCTACGGGACTGTGAACGCCAACACGCTGGTTTGCCGGTACGCCGGCGCCGGGCATCCGCCGCCCCTGCTGATCCGCGGCGATGGGAGCATTCTGAACCTGCATGGAGAAGGCCCGCTGCTGGGCATATTCCCGGACGAGAAATACGGCGATTCGCAAATTCAGCTTCGGATGGGCGATCGGCTGTTCATCTACACGGACGGAATCGAAGTGGCGTTCGCCGACGACATGTTGTCGAACAGGCAGCAGTGGCGGGCGGAGCTTCAACGGCGCGGCGATATGCCGACGGAGCAGTTATTGAAGGAATTGTCGGATAGCCTGGACAGGGAAAGCGGCAGCCTGACGCCGAAGGACGATCTGTCGATCATCGTGCTGGAAGTGAAATGACGCCGGGTCATTGGTCATCTGTCATTGGTCATTGCAACGGATCGCCATAGACGATCTGGCTCAACTTGAATCCATCGGCCGCTTGCTTTGCCACGACCAAGACAAACAACGGCCGATGAGGGCCGTCAGCGTCCGAGCGCGTATCCCATAAAACGATGATGCCGACCAACGTGCCGTCCTGGGCGCCCAGGGTCTGAGTCAACCACTGCATGGCGACGGTTTGGCCGGGTTGGTCGTCCAGGGCGAGGGTCTTTTTATCGAATTCGGAAACCGCGGGGGATGAATCCACGTCATGGGCGATATCCGCGGCCAGCATCGGGGGCGGATAGAGATAGGCATGATCTCCCAGCACCGAGCCGGACGTGGCGAAATCGACGAAATCACTGACGTCGGTATCGGCGGCGGCGTTGAATCGGCGAAATCGGCAATCCGGGGCGACGAGGGATTGCAGCGTTTGCCCATCATGCGCCGCGGCGGCGGCGGCAAGCGAACTAACCTGCCTCTCCCACGAAGCTGGAACTTCCGCGTCCGGACGAGTAGTTTGCCCGGCGGCCAGGCCGCCGATCAGCGCCAGCACCGAGATGAAAATGGAAACCCGCATCATCTGATCTATCGGCAGATTCCGACCGGACTGCGCCGTCCGGCGGAGTTATCGGGCCGGCGAATTGAGATTATTTTGTGTTCGGTCCTGCATCTTCCACGGCTACGAGGTTCATTTATCCGCAAACGGCCTCTTGAGGCCGATCCCATCAAACAAGCGGCGATATTCATCGGGGGTGGTTTCGAGGAATGCCTCGGCGTACCCCTGGCCGTGAAGATGGCGCATCGAGCGATACTGGTTCAAGCCCAGGATCGTTCGGGAATAGTCCAACAGGCGAGTCTGCGAAACGAAGGCCTCGATGGCCCTGTGCTTGGCATCGGCCGTCTGGGTGATATCGGCCATCCGATTGGCGGGCAGCGGAGTCCAAACCTCGTAACCGCGAATAAGGAGGCTGCGGCACAGGTCGGCGGGCAATGCGTCGATCGACTTTCGCAGGATTCGATTGGTGGCCCAGTGATCGCCATGGTGATCGGTCAGCGCCGGGGCGTAGATAATGGCCGGCTTACGCTCGGTGAGGATTTTCACCAGGGCTGCGACGATCGCCGGCGAATCATCCAGAGAGCCGTCGGGTCCGTCGAGAAAGATCAGATCGCGCACGCCGACGATTTCGGCGGCCTTGCGGCTCTCGGCTTTTCGGACTTCGTTCAGCGGCGGATCGGTCGGCGGGCCGCCGGACATCCCGTCGGTCATGTACACGAACGTGACAGGCACATTGGCCTGGACATGGCGGAGGATCGTCCCGCCGGGTCCGATGATCTCGTCATCCATGTGCGGGGCGAGGACGACCACGGGGCCGGCGTTGAACCGCTCGATGAGGCTGGGCGCGAAATCGGGGGTGTCGAGCATGAGCCAAAGGCGAAGGGAATTGCGGGCGTGCTTCGGCAGCAGCGTGCGCCAGGCTGAAAGTAGGAGATTTTTGATCAGCTGCTTCATTGAGCGTAGAAATGGGATTCCCCACGGCAGCGCCGTGGGCGTCAGGCGCCGACGAGCATGGCGTCGCGAAGCCGGGCCAGGGCCTCGTGCTCGATCTGGCGAACCCGCTCGCGCGTCAGGCCGACGCGCTGGCCGATCTCTTTCAGCGTCAGCGGGTCGTCGCCCTCCAGTCCGTAGCGGAGCTTGAGAATCCGGGCGGCGCGCGGGTCCATGTCGGCCATCAACTCGTCCAGATGGCGAAGCTCATCGTCGTCGCGAACGATCTGCTCGGGGGAAGGATTGTGGGTATCGGCGACGAGTTCGTTGATGGTCACCTCTCCGTCGGCGCTTCCCGACTGGGTCGGCGAATGGTACGCCTTGACGGCCTTGCGAATGATCCTCAGTTTCTTGGCGGGCATCTTCAGATGCGCGGAAAGCTCATCGATATTCGGAAGCCGGCCCAGACGCTCCTCCAACTCGCGCATGGCATATTTCAGCTTGGAAATCATCTCGATCATATACGCCGGGATGTGGATGGGCTGGACGCTGTTGATTAAAGCGCGTTTGATGGACTGCTTGATCCACCAGCTTGCGTAGGTGCTGAAACGGGCGCCGTTTTCGGGATCGAATCCCTCGACGGCCTTGAGCAGGCCGATGTTGCCTTCTTCAATCAAATCGGGGAGCGAAAGGCCGCGGTTGACGTAATGCTTGGCGATGTTGACGACCAGGCGGAGATTGGATCGGACCATGGTCTCGCGTGCTTCCGGGTCGTTGTCGCGTACAATCCGCCGGCCAAGGTCCTTCTCCTCATCCGCGGTCAACAGCGGGGAATGGTTGATCTGACGCAGATAGAGCTGTAGGCCCGATTGAACGGCGGTCGTAGACATAGGTTCGGCACTGTTCACTACGCTTATCGGACCCGCTCAGTTCTGGGCATTTCGCGAACGCGACGCGCCAGGTACCGAGTTTCAAAGCCGTTGCGCGACAGTACCTTGGGACATATCGGTCGGCGGTCAGACCGACTTTGGGTTATCGAGCGTTCTATTGGGGGATTGGGGGGGGTGCGAACAGGTCATTTATCACTTGTCATTGGTATCGCCGATTCGGAATTGTCTTCCAAATGACCAATGACAAATGACCAATGACCAATGACCATTATTCCAGATCAATGTCGCCCAGGCCGCGGGTTTGCTCGCCGCCTTCGAGGCCGCCGCGGAGGCCGCGCTTCTCGGCCCGCTGGGCTCGGGCGGTCTCACGGGCTTCCTCCTCCTGCGCCCACTGGGCACGCTTCAGGGAAAGACCGATCTTGCGCTCATCGCTGTCCACGCGCAGGATCTTCACTTCCAATTCCTGGCCCACCTTGAGCATGTCCTCGGGCTTATCCACCTTCTGGTCGGAGATTTCCGAAATGTGCAGCAGCCCTTCCAGCCCCGGCTCCAGCTCGACGAATACCCCGAAGTTGGCGATCTTGGTGACGTGACCCTTCACGACCATGCCCGGCTGGTAATTGGCGGGGATCACGGTCGTCCAGGGGTCTTCCTGCATCTGTTTCAGGCCCAGGGCGATGCGCTGTTTGTCCTGATCGACGGAGAGCACGACGGCCTTGACCGACTCGCTCTTCTTCAGCACCTCGCTGGGATGCCCGATCTTCTTGGTCCAGGACAAATCCGAAACGTGCAGGAGTCCGTCGATCCCTTCCTCGATCTCGACGAACGCGCCGTAGTTGGCGATGTTGCGCACCTTGCCCTCGACCACGGAGCCGGGGGGATATTTCTCGGCAACGCGTTCCCAGGGGTTCTCCTCCACCTGCTTCATGCCCAGGGAGATTTCCTGCTTGTCCTTGTTGATCTCCAGCACCTTCACCTTCACGTGCTGGCTCTGGGTGACGACTTCGCTGGGATGATTGATCCGCTTGGTCCAGGACATCTCGCTGATGTGGACCAGGCCCTCAACGCCCTCCTGCAATTTGCAGAACGCGCCGTAGGACATGATGTTGACGACCTCCGCGTCGTGAACGCTGCCGACGGGATAGCGCTGTTCGATGTTCTCCCAGGGGCTGGCTTCCTTCTGCTTCAGGCCCAGGGCGATCTTTTCCTTCTCCTTGTCGATCGACAGGACCTTCACTTCGATTTCCTGGTCGATTTTCAGGACTTCGCTGGGATGGTTGATGCGGCCCCAACTCATGTCGGTGATGTGCAGCAGGCCGTCGATTCCGCCCAGATCGATGAACGCGCCGAAATCGGCGATGTTCTTCACGATGCCCTTGCGCACTTCGCCCACCTGTAGCCCGTCCAGGGTCTTTCGCTTCATCTCCTCACGCTGCTGCTCGATCATCTTCCTGCGCGAGATGACGATGTTTCGACGCTCCTCGTCGATCTTCAGGATGACGGCGTCGATGGTGCGGCCGATCCAATCGGAAATCTCGCCGGGCCTGCGAATGTCCACCTGGCTGGCGGGGAGAAACACCGGGACGCCGATGTCCACGAGCAATCCGCCCTTGATCTTCTTGGTGACCTTGCCGGAGACGGGATTCCCCTCCTTCTTCGATAGCATGATCGTTTCCCAATTGATGATGCGGTCGGCCTTGCGCTTGCTGATCCTGACCAGGCCGGTGTCGCCCTCGACGTCCTCCAGCAGGACCTTCACCTCGTCCCCCACCTTCACGTTGTCCGGCTCGTCAAACTCCGCGCGCTCCAAAACCCCTTCGCTCTTCAGCCCCAGCTCGACGACGAAATCGTCGCCGGACGTGCTGGAAATCTTTCCCTTGAGAATCGCCCCCGGCGTGAAGTCCTGGACCTCGTCGCCGGCAACCAGCTTGGTAAGATCGTCGGCCGCGTCGCCCAATGCCGTCGCCACGGCGGCTTCCACGTCGGCGTCAATGTTTCCCAGCGAATTAATCAGATTGTAATCGACCATAAAACCAAATGCGGCGAGCGGAAAAGCTCGCCCATGCCTCGTAAAATGCGTGGCCCAAAATCCACCGCCGGCGCCCACGCGATGCCGGCGGCACAATATCCCTGGCGCCCGCAATGGAACGTCCACCGACAGGCGAGCCAAATATCATAAGAATTTTCGGGCGCGGGGGCAATGATGGGCCCCTGCGCGGAAAATGCGAAATCCGAATGACTGAATGAATCACAAGCATTTGACGGCAAATAACGCAGGCGTAGAATCTTCTTTCCTATCTGTTTTTGCGGGCTTGGAGGTTTCTCATGCGGCGGAAGACGAGCAATCGCAAAGGCGAGGCGTTGGCGTTTTTGGTGCTTCTTGGCTTGGCGGGAATGGTCGCCCTATATCTGAATCAGAAGCCGAAAGTGGTTGTGAATACCGTTGTTGTCCAACCGGCGGCAACAGAGCCAGCGACGCAGGAGGCGCCGCCGCCGGCCGTGGTTGAAGCGCCGCCGCCTCCGCCGCCGCAAGTGGTGGAGCCGGTCGTTATTGCCCCGCCTCCGCCACCGCCCGAGTGCGTTATTATCGAGGCGAAATTGCGGGATGCCCAGAGCGCCTTGGCGCAGGATCAGTCCGATCTCGCGGCGGCCAGCAAGGCGGCCGTCGATCGCCTTCACAAGACGCAGGATTATGTCGGCGCTCAAGCCGACGTCGAAGAGAAGCAAAAGGCGCGCGAGGATGTCGTGGCCCAACTTGCCAAGGACACGTCCGTTGGCGCCGACACCTACCACGATGAAGAGAATCTTAGAACGGCCGCAAAGAATATATTAGACGCCAAGGCCAAGCTGAACGCGATGGACAGCGATGCGGCCACGGCCGATCCGACGGTGCTCGACAAGCAAGAGGCGTTGAAAACAGCCGCGGCCAATATTTCCAATCTGCGGCGGCAACTGAATGATTACCTCGCCAAGACCATTGCGGACAATTGCGCGACGGCAGACTGCGCGATTGATTCCGTGGCCATCGACGCACGCTCCTGGACGCTCGACACGAAGCTGACGCCGGCGACCAAGCCCAACGCCGGCGCGGCCGCGGACGCGGCGATGAATCAGATCGGCCGAATCGTCGAGAAGGCGCTATATAAATCACCGTTCACCTGGACTACCGCCAGGTTCACGGTGTATGCGGAATATCGCAAAAAAAGGGTTCCGGAGTTTCGGCTGAGCTATTCGCGGGCGGCTGTGGAGGCTTCGGATTTCGGGAAAGTTGAAAGCGATCACTTTGACAATGATGCCCTGCTGCTGCTTGCGCAGTCGGTTTGGCTAAGCCGGGCCGCCAATGACATTCAGGGGATTCCGGCGGCGGCGCCGGTGGTTCAGCCCGCGACCGCGCACGGCGGTGAGCGCACGATTCAATACACCAATACCCTCACGATTGGCGGATATGCCCGAGCGGATGGAAGCACGTGTCCGGTTTCGTATATTCGTCAGACGCATACCGAGGCGATGCCGCCGGCGGAATTACCGACCGTGGGAGTTCCGCAATCGACTTCCGCTCACGTTTCGTCGGCCAATATTCCGTCGGACGCCCCGCCGCCGTGATTCGTTTGGGAAACATTTTAGCGGCCGCACTTGTGCGGCGGTTCCGGCCGTCCATCGAGGCAACCACGATTCCCAACGCCGCGTAAACGCGGCCGCTAAACATGAAGCGTTTCAGCCGGCGTCGATCAGAAGTTGGCCGCGCGTTTCAGGGCGTCGATCAGATTCTGGGTGGTATAGAGGCTCGTGAGCTTGTCGGGCTGGTCGTGATGCGGGGAAAAAATCGCGGTCAGCGGGATGCCGCCGCCGGGATTCAGCTCGTTCACCTTCGGCCAGCCGGGGGCGTCTTCGCTGGTGAGATCGGCCCGCATGAGGATTACCCCATATCGCTTGACCGCCTCGGCGGTTCGCGGATCGTGGTAGACGGAGGCTTCGATGGAAAGACAGTTGGGGCACCAGTTGGCGGTGAATTCGACTAGGACGGGCTGGCCGGTGGCGCGGGCGGCGGCGAAGGCGGCATCGGAATAGGGTTGCCAGGCCAATCCGCCGAGGAGACGAAGAGTGATCGAAAGACAGAGCCAGACAACAGCGGCGGCGGCGATGATCGATGCGACGATCGGCCAGATGCGGCGGGAAAGCTGGAGGCTGCGAACGACCAGGAAGACCATGGCGGCGACCACGACGGCAAAGACGTACCAGAAGAATTCCTTGTTGGATGCCAATCGGCCGCCGGCGAAATAGACGGCGACGGCCAGGAGCAGAAATCCCATCATCTGTTTGAGCACGGCGGACCAGGGTCCGGTTCGCGGAACCCAAGCGGCCAGGCTTGGGAAGGCGCTGAGGATCAGATACGGCAGAGACATTCCGATCCCGACGGTAATGACCGCCGAGACGCCGAGATAGACCGGCTGGGCCGTGGCCCAGGCCAGCAACCCGGCGAACATCGGCGCGGTACAGGGCGTAGAAAGAATCGCGGCCAGAATCCCAAAAACGAAATTCCCCCAGACCGATTCGTGGCTGGGGGCTAGGTTGTAGACGGCATTGGGCAATGCGACCTCGAACAGCCCGAACATCCCCACGGCCATGACCAGCAGGATGGCGACGATCGCCCAGATAAACCAGCCATATTTGAACTGCTCGCCCCAACTGAAATGCAGCGTCGCGCGCAGGGCCACGATGAGGATTGCCAGTCCGGCGAACACCGCGATCACGCCGAGGCTGAATACCATGCCCAGCATCAGGCACCTGGCGCGATTGTGTTGCGAGACCTCGAAGAACCCGATGGCCTTCAGCGGGACGACCGGCAAGACGCAGGGCATCAGGTTGAACAACACCCCCACCACCAGGGCGATGGCCAGAGCCAGGAGGACGTTCGACGGCCCCAATTCAAACGTGCGTCCGAAGAAATCGACGGATGTTCCAGCCGGCGCGGCAGGGGCGCGGCTGGCGAAAACGCGCGGATCGAAGTTGGAAAAGAGGGAGAGATTGGCCGGCGTCACCGTCGCGGCGGCGGGGACGATTTGCGTGTCGATCTGGAACTGCTGATTCCGCGACGGCGGAAAACAGACGCGATCGTTGCACGCCTGCCAGGTCAGCTTTCCCGAAACAATGCAGTCCCCCACCGCCGCCCCGATCTTCACGCGCATCGGCAAATAGACGATCACCTCGCCGGTGTAGACGCTTTGCGGCCCCAGGGCGGGGAAATTCTCGATCGTGCCGGGGGGATAAATCGGATCGAGAAACTCGACGTTCGGATTCGCCTCGGGCGTCACCTCAAACTTAATGTAATTGACCCCCGTGCCGGTCAATGGAGCGTGCGACTGAGCATGCAGGCCGGGCTTGATGTCGACGACCACCGCCGCCACCGCGGTTTGGCCGGCCTGCAACGCCGAGGCGTTCAGCTTCGTCGAATAGGTGGCCGTTTGCGGGGCTGCTTGTGAAATCCCGGGAAGCAACAGCACGAATGCAACCAGGCGGTAAATCGTTCTCATGGCTTATTCACGCGGATTGTCGCAGAATTCAGATTTTCGGGAAATACTGACGATTCGCCTCCCGCGGGGGATGCCGCTAAAATCCTGTCCATGCAAGAAGCTCAGGAATACGTCCTGGCAATCGGCAAGGCGGCGCGGAAGGCGTCGGCGCAGTTGGCCGGGCTGCGCGGCGAGGTCAAAATCGCGGCGCTGAAGAAAATGGCGGCGGCGCTGCGCGCGGGGCGCGAGGCGCTGCTGGCGGCCAATGCCGAGGATGTCGCGGCTGCCCAGAAAGCCCAGATGCAGCCGGCGCTGGTGGAACGTCTCAAGCTCAACGATAAGCGCATCGCCGCAATGGCCGACGGCGTGGAGCAGATCGCGGCGCAGGTCGATCCGGTTGGCCAGATCATGGAAGGATACGTCCGGCCCAACGGGCTGCGAATTTGCAAAATTCGGGTGCCGCTCGGCGTGGTGCTGTTTTTCTACGAAAGCCGGCCCAATGTGACGAGCGATGCGGCGGCGCTGTGCATCAAGAGCGGCAATGCCATCATCCTCCGCGGCGGCAAGGAAGCGATCCATTCCAACCTGGCGATCGCGAAAATCATTTGTAAATCGCTGGCGGACAGCGGGATCGACCCGGCGGCCGTGCAACTGATCGAAACAACCGACCGGGCGCTGGTCGCCCCGCTGCTGAAGCTGGACAAATACATCGACCTGGTGATTCCCCGCGGCGGAGAAAGCCTCATCCGGGCCGTCGTCGGGGAATCGACGATCCCCGTGCTCAAGCATTTCACCGGCAATTGCCACATCTACGTTCATGCCGATGCCGGCGGCATGGAAGAGCAGGTCCGCAAGATTTGCGTGAACGCCAAAACCGGCTATCCCGGCGGCGCGGTGTGCAACGCGGTGGAAAAGATCCTGTTCCACAAGGACGTGGCCGGGCAACTGCTGGGCAAGGTCTGCCAGGATTTGGCGGCCAAGGGGGTGGAGATTCGAGCCGACAAGCGGGCGCGGGCGATTTTCCCCGCCGCCAAGGCCGCCGAGGAAGCGGATTGGCCGTTGGAATATCTGAGCCTGATCGTGGCGATCAAGGTGGTCGATTCGTTGGAGGAGGCGATCGCCCATATCAACGAATATGGCAGTCATCACACGGATGCCATTGTGAGCGATTCCAAGCCGGCGATCGAGCAGTTCGTGACGGGCGTGGATTCGGCCAGCATCATGGTCAACGCCAGCACGCGATTCGCCGACGGCGGGGAATACGGACTTGGTGCGGAGATCGGCATCAGCACGGACAAGCTGCATGCGCGGGGGCCGATGGGGGCGAATGATCTGACGACGTACAAGTGGATCGTCACGGGCGACGGGCACGTGCGGTAAACTGACGTGGCCAGTTTCTAGCCTTGGGGCGCTCGTTTGACGGAAAACTGCACAATCGCCCGCCATCTGGCCGACATTGGTTCAAGGTCCGATATTACACGCTATTGGCGATGGAGAGCCCATGCCCCTCATGCAGGAAGATATCCGGCAGCATTACGAACAGGCCTGGAAAAAAATCGACCAATCGGCCCAGGACGAATCCGCCCTGGCATATTCCAACGTAATCGAGGATGCGGTTCTGTATCCGGTGTACGAACAACTCCTGCACGATCTGAAGATCGGGGTGAACGGCGGTAAGGTTTTGGACGTGGGGGCCGGCTCGGGGCGATGGATTCGCTTTTTTTTACGGCGATTCTCGCCGGCGCTTTTGATGGGGATCGATTTCGCGGCCGCG
>JBEKIV010000116.1:0-11913 GCA_050011595.1 Tepidisphaeraceae bacterium | reverse complement strand
ACTCGTGCCAGTGAACCGTCGGCCCGTAGCCCAGTGTCAATCCAAGGTACACCCAATCGCCACGCAATTTCATTGATGGAAAGTCGCGGCAGCGCTGAATCCACGCAACCGATGATCACGCCGACCCGAATTCGGCCCCAGGGCACATCTTCAACCCGAGCGACGATTGCCTCGACTTCCACAGGGTCGTGCTGACGAATCCGCCGAACTCGCCGCGCCGTGGCAATCGCCTTCTTTTGGCCGATGTCGCTGGGCAGGTATTCCTGGGACCTATTTTCGGGACGCACGGAATCGTGATCTACCAGGACGAGGCGCTTAACCCGCGCCGTCCGCGCCAGATGCGTGACGACCTGGCCCCCGTTGTTTCCCAGGCCGATCACGGCGACGCTCTCGCTCTTTAGAGCTGCGGGATGTTCGCGCGGTTCACTCATTTGAATACTCGTCCGGTCGCCAGCAGTTTTCTTCGCTCAATGCAGTCGGCTGATCGCATTGGCAACGGTCGTCGTAGAGCCAGCACTCAAGCTCCTGTTTTTGATGGAAATACGTCTCGCATTTAGGGCACCTGACCACGAGATCGCCGGATTTGATCTCGGTGGAACAACGCGGGCAAATGACTGGCGGCTTCCCTTCCGGATAGGTCACGATGACCGGGGCCGATTCCGCGGAAAAATAAATTCGTCCGCCGCCGCCGATTTGGATTGCGTCGTGATCCCGCAACGCGCGCATGCCCAACATCACTCGATCCCCATTGACGTGGACAATTGCCTCTTCGCCGGGGCGAACGATCAGTGCCCATTGGTCCTTGCCGTCGTCCACCTTGCGCGCCAGGACTACGGGGCCATCCCGCGCGGTCGGGACAATGGCGCCCAGTGGATCAGCGTTCAATTCAAATGGATCGTGATCCAGCGGGACCGTTGTCCACTGCTGCAAATCGCGACGGACCCAAAGACGCGGCATGACATTCTCCTCTCAGCGTCAGTCAACACCGCCACGCGACGGCGGCAATGATTCGGCTCTGGGGCGCAGCGTATCACATCGGAAACGGACGAAGCCATCGCTGATTTGATGCGCAAATACATGGATACGGGACAGGACTCGCAATCGTTTCGGCTCAATCCCCGCATCGCTGAGCCGACCATGCCGAGGCGGCAACGGCATCGTTGCGGCGAACTTCCGTGCATCGACTTGCGAATTGGGGACTGCTGGCTTGCCATGTTGTGTGGAATCGTTTGATCGCTGATCACTGCATTTGCCGCCCCAACCCACGAGATCACATGGCGCCGGTTGAAAGAGCCGCGCGCCCGCCGTTTTTCATTCGTAGGATAAGCGGCGGAAATGACTTACCCGCGGCGGCGGGCGTGCACTGGCAAAATCTCTCCGACGCGCCGAATCCGCCCAAAATCCAGGTCGCGGGCGGACTCCCCCATGCCCAGCCGCGTGGGCGTCCGGTCCAGCCCATGCGGCACGATTCGGCCGAAGAAAACGCAAAGCCCCAACCATCCCCGCACGCCGATTTTGACCGCTTCGACATCGATAAATTTGTTTTCCAATTCGGTAAGCATGGATCAAGCCCTCACAAAAGAGATGAATGAACTGCGGCGCTCGTAACATCCGAGCATCAACGCAAGGATAATAACCTCGCGCCGGAAATCAATCTTTTTCTTTAACAAATAAAAATGGATCTGTAAATTAATTCTTTGTGGGAATTAATCGAAAATCCGTTCGAGCAAAAACTGCGCGATTTGCCGGTCAGGCGCAATGGGCAAAGCGGTTTTCGATCGGGAAACGCATTGCGCGTTGCGGGCACGTCGCGCAACGCGCATTGGCGGCTGCCCACTAGCCATTTGTGAACTCGCTCGAGGGCAAATCACCATCGGTCTTTGCCGGGCCGCCCACGATGTGAATTTTCACCGGGTAAAGCAGCCGCGCGCCGCTATTTGGGACCCGATCAATGAGCGGAGGAAATGGCGCACGGTTGCAGGCCGGCGTCTTGAGGACTGCGCACAGTTGGTACAGGTAAGTTGTGATCGTGGACGGCAAAGGCGGATCGACCCTGCGATCTTCGTCGAAGGCCTCGGCGAGTTCCTTGGCCTGCCGAAAGCCTCTCAGATCGCTGGGGAGACGCACGTCTTGCTCGTAGGCGAGCTGAAGCAAACAAATGACCCGCGCCCATCGTCCGTATAAAAACTCCGTGGCCAGAGCAGCGCCCGGTAGGTGGCAATCAAGTCGCGCGCGTTTTCCGCTCTTGAATAGATATAAATCCCATCTGGGTGAAGCCGGTGTTTTCTCAACATCGCTCATTTGGAACCTCGTTTCGTTTAGAGACATCCAGACACATGACACAGGGCGAAAATGACACGTCCAAAGGGGGATTTCATTCACCCAATCAGCCGCCGGGCAGGCGCGGATTTTGCCGGTTTTCCCTGGCGAAGACGCCGAGGTGCGCCAATTACAGGCTGAGGGCGTTTGAAAAATGCCTCGCATGGGAATCCGCATTGCTCCATAGTGACCGCAACGACGTCAAACATTGGATTTGTTTTGCGGACATCGCCGGCCTCCTCCTGCCGTGGCGAGATCGTTCTGAATCCGTCGCTCAGTTTGCCGAATAGGAACTGAGCATATTCCCTCCGATGCGTTCCAGGCGCGAGCGTGTTCCGAAGGGGAACGATTTGGCCGCGGCGGTAATTCGATTGTGAATCGTGAACACGTCCCAGACGCTTTCTTCGGCGGGTTGGTTCGTCGCCTGCCGCCCGGCGACGGCGGATGCCAGACGACGGCGCTCATCGTCGGTGATTCCGAGAATCCGGTTGGTATCCTCAAGGGTGAAATTCCCGGTGGAGCGAATCCGCCTCCAGAGCCGCGTCACGTCTTCTTCCTTGAGCCGGCGCTCGATCGCGCTGGAATAAATGCTCTTGAGCCCGCTCTGCCGGTTCCGCAGATTCACCAGATCATTCGAGAATTTAGCGATGCTTGAAATGTAGGTCACTCGCCTGTCGTAGCTCCAGCGCACCGCCCCAAGGCTGTCGCTCATTACCGCCCCGTTGGAGCAGAGCAGACGATGCGTATACAACGACGCCTTCAGACCGCAACCGCCGGTCTCGGAATTTGAAATCCGGATGCCGCCGCGAATTACGTCGCGCGGCGTTGGTTCGACGACGAAGTCCTCGCTCAGCAGATCGATTTCCACAGTTCGATCAGAAAGCAAACTTTTCTGGATTTTCCAGAAACCTTCCTCCGCTGAAGGAAGCGCATCGAGCACGTCGAGAGTGCGAGCCGGTCGGTATTCGCCCGGCGCAAGTCCCACGGCCCGCCCGGCCACTACGCAAACCAGCACCGCTTGATCTTTTACCCGCTTTCGTTCGCGAAAATTGTGCTGGAACAAATCGAATTCAATTTCGTAGGCATAGATGGCCGGCATTCTGATGAACGACGCGAGGTCTTCCAGAAAAGTTTGCGTGCAGGGAAAGGATTGCCCACGCACCTCTAAAATCGCCGCCGGAAGCAGGTTGAGTTCGCTGAGCGACGCGGGAACGTACCGTACGGCGAAATCCGTTTCCAGAAAACTCCGCAGCTCGGCGGCGTCGTTCGTCACCGCATTTTTTTCTGGTGGAAGATAGGGTGGAAGCATGGCAACTCCTTTCGTTGAAGCGATTCCGGCTCGTTTTCTGGCGCGGCTTCACCATCCGGGTGGCTCGGGAAATGGTTGCTATTGGGGGTCTGCGCCCCGCTCCGCTCACGCCGGCTCCCGAAAGGTGGCCGTGAAATGGTTTTTGGCATTCCTTTGCGTGCCCGTGCTCCATCCAGCATCTCGCGTCTCCCGTCCAACCGCGCTGCAAAGATCAATGGACGATCCAACAAGTACCTCATACTATTTGATTGTCAACAAAAATATGGCGATGGCACGCTCCGTATACGTGATGTTGATGCTATTCGCCGGCGCCTTTTCGGCGGCGTATGTACAAGCTCCGTGCCTGTTTGTCGACGATTTGTCTTGGGTCGCCGCCGTGTGATCGGGCGGATTTCCTGGATACATTTTGTGGAAAAAAAGTTTCCGGTGCTGGACGCAAATGCCTGCGCCGGGAAATGGTCGCTTTGGGGACGGCTTGCGCCGCGCTTCGCAAACCGCGTTTTCTGCTGCTATCTGGCCTTCAGGTATTTCGTCAGAATCGCGGCGTCGATGGGCAGGATCTCAACCTGCGTCGCGAAATCCGGCTTGCCAGGCTCGTCTGACGCATTGGGCGGATAGGCGATTTTACAAACGTAAACCCCGATCCGTCGCCCACGTTTCTCCGCATAGGGAGGCCAAAATGGCGATGGATTCCGGGTCAGATAGCGGCCTAAGGCTTCGCTGGCCCGGCCGGACAGTCCAAAGACCGCCAGCAGCATTCCCATCGAACCTGGTTCGGACGAAGTAATGACGATGCCGGAATCCTGTTTCCCGTCGATCCATGGGCAGCAGTCCCAACGCCCGGCGCCGTTCAGATAATGCGTTCCTTTGACGAATTTCCCCTTCTTTCCTGGCGGATTTGTCAACCCACCGAAACAGCTCTCCACCGGGCGCAGCCGACTTTGGTATGCCAAATAAAATGGCACGCGAATTTCTCCCGACGCAGGCTCGAATGGCGTGCAGCCGAACAAATCCGCCACCAACGTCTCCACCAGCCGATTTATTCTTTGGCTTCCGATTAGAATCGCGCTGGAGCGGTTCAGGTCGGTTCGCATCTGCCTGTACATGCGGATGGCCGCAATATGATCTTGTTCCAGGTCCTTTCTCCGGATGCGTTCAGCGCTTACATCGACGCGGAAGGGCAGATACGCGGTGTCAAGAGTTGGCTGCAAATCCCCGCAGACTCCGGGCGTGGAAAGCCATCGCACAATTTCGGCTTCAACCGATGCGTCCCTCCGCGAAATCCATGGGATATATGCCAGCGCGTGCATTTGCTTATATTCACCAAGATAGATCGTGACCCTGCGTGCTGCCGCCGCGGCTTGCGGCAAGCCGCTTGCTTCGGCGCCAAAGAGTGCCGCGGGCAGAATGTTTGCCGGCACTTTGTGTTCCATCAGCCAGTCACAAAGCCGGCCGAGCACGTTCAGCGATGGATTGCGATGCCGGTTGTTATAGAGCTTGCGGACCGTGTGGCGATGCAGATTGATCTCGTCCGCGATTTGCTGGGTGATGCCGTGGTGATCGAGCCCGTGATCCGCGAGCAGTTTCTTAAGGCGAATTTCAATTTGCATCCAGTCTCCTAAAAAAGAGTTACAGCCAATAGCACGGCAGAACGCCGCCCTCGTCACAAGGCTCCGGCCGGAGACATTTCATGGACGAACAGGCACAATTCGAGTACATACGCAATGAAAATTACGCAAAGCCGCAATCGCCGTCAAGTACAAGAATCGCGCACAGGCGAATTGTTTCAGTTGGCGACATGTTTCCGGATTCAAGGAGAAACTGGAAGGTAGCTTTCGACAAATGACCGCGCACGCGAAGCGAGGCCGTCGATTCTGTTTGGCGTCGTTCGATGGTTCCCGATTCAGCGGCCGACGTTGTGGATCAATTGCTGAAATTCCAGCGACTGGCGCAGGGCAGGCCCAAACGCCGGCTCTCGTTTGATCAACTGCAATTCGTCCGGACCGGCGCCCCCGGCATGCCAAAGGTCCACGGCTTTGCCAAGCGTGGCGATGGCCAGTTTCCGGTGCTCGGTTTGCCGCTGGAGATCCGTCCGGGACATCTCCGCGTAGATGCAGGCGACATTGTGCAGGATCAGATAATCGTCGGCGCCGTAGAGCAGCGCCTTGGCGGCCTCTTCCTGGGCCGGGACGAACGATTGCTGGCAGGCCAATACGTAACCCAGGCCGGCGTGGGGTTCGGCCTGCGTGACATCCGCCGCAATTGCCTGGGAAAAATCCCGGCTTGCGTCGTCGTACAGCCCCAGCTTCTGGAAAAGCCAGCCGCGATGAATTCGCGTACCCACATCCTGCGGCGCCAGTTGCAATGCGGCGGAATACGCTTCGACGGCACGGTCGGCTTGCCCCATCAGTTCTCGAACCGCGCCCAAGTCTGTGTAGATTTCGGCCGATCGACCGCCCAGCGAAATGGCCGTTTCCAGGTCGTGGCAAGCCAGCCGCAGCGTTGCCTGGGCGGCATCGTCCGGCAATTGGGCCGCGACGCGCCGCAGCATCCGCCCGCGCCGTCCAAGTCCATCCGCCGTCGCCAAGTCCAAGCCCGACGCAGTGCCTTGCTTGAGCAAGGCGTTGAGGTCTTCCAACCCCGCCGACTGCGATCCCCGCAATAGTTCAACACGCGCCCGCAGCAGGTACGCGGGATAGAAGTCTTTCCGTTCTGCGATCACCATGTTCAGATCGCTCAAGGCGCGAACCAGATCGTTTTGCTGCAAGTACACCTGGGCGCGGTAATACGCGCCTTCAACCAGCTTTCGATCTTCGGGGGGCCGCAAAGCCGCGTCAAAATTCGTCAGGGCTTGCTCCGGGTTGTTTTGGAGCCAGTAGACGACGCCGCGATTGAGCCAAGCCGGCCGGAAGTCCGAATTCAGTTGTATCGCGCGATCGAGGTCCGTTTGCGCCTCGCCGAAGCGGTGCAACAGCCCCAGCGCCAGGCCCCGGGCGCTGTATCCCCACGGCGCATCCGGACGCAAGGCCACGCACGTGCCCAGAGCCTCGACCGCTTCGGGCATCCTGCCGGCGCTCATGTAGCATCGGCCCAATTGAAAGTGCGCCCAGAAGTGCCTGGGGTCTCGCGTCACCGCCTGGCGATAAAAGTCGATCGCCTGGGCCAAATCCTCTTTTTGCCGGGAAGACACGGCATCCGGCGCGGTCGGCGGCGCGGCCTCGTTGGCCGAGCGTCGGCGGCATTCCTCGCCGAGCAGGAAGGAGTCAAACGCGATCGAAGGGGTATCGGGGGCATTGGCCAACCTCTCCTGTCGCGCGGCGCCCTCTGGATCGTTCAAGAGCCGGCAATACTGGCCTCGCAGGAGATAATAGCCCCGGGAGGGTTTGGGCATCATCTGCTGGGCGCGATCCAGAAGGCCCGAAACGTCGGCGGCGGCAAATGAGTGAGGCGACTGGCAGGCATCCTGGATCATCAGCAGGAGCAATTCATACATCTCCTCCCGCAGCCGCTGGCGATCCTCGCCAAAGGGCAGGCGCTCGAATGTCGGTCCCCAGACCGCGGCGGTTGCCAATGCCTGGCGGGAGGCGATGCGCGATTTTTCCGGATCGTAGTAGGGGGCGTGCTCGGCGGTGGAGTCCGTATTGGAGGCATAGAATCGCGCTTCGTCGGCCAGCGCGTCGAAGTCTTGAATTTGTGTGCGTGCCGCCTCCCGCGCCTGAAGCACCGAGGCTTGGCGGACTCTTGACTCGGTGACTACGGCGGCGGCCAGGATCACGGCCACGGTCGCGGTTCGCTTCAGCGCCAACTGATGCCGCTTGGCCCAGCGCCAGACCCGAATCAGTATATTTTCGCGCCAGGCCGAGACGGGTTCGCCGGCCATGTATCGCTGCACGTCGTCGGCCAATTCCATGGCCGAGGCATAACGGTCCTCCTTCCGGCTTGAAAGGGCCTTGAGGCAGATCGCATTGAGGGCCTTGCGAATGCCGGAGAACGGGCGCGGAAGCACGGGAGCCGTCGTCCGAGCCAACTCGAGAATCGCCTCAAGACTTTTCCCCTCGCGCGGAGGGCGGCCGGTGAGGATCTCGTACAACGTGGCGCCCAGGAGATAGACGTCGCTACGTTCGTCGGTATCGGGAATCCGGCTTTCGGCCATCTCCGGCGGCATGTACAGCGGGCTTCCCATGATGCTGCCGGCCTGCGTGTTGGTTCCTCCACCGGTCGTGGAGACCGATGAGGGGCCGTCAACCGCGGCCGCTTCTCCCCGTAGTTTTGCCAATCCCCAATCCAACACCACGGTCTCGCCGTACGCGCCCAGCATGATGTTGTCCGGTTTCAGGTCGCGATGCAGCACGCCGCGGCTATGCGCGTAAGCCACGGCGTGGCATAAGTCCACGAACACCTGCAAAAGGCGAAGCCATTGCATTTCGCGCGGAGTTTGCGGCTTGACGGATGGGGAATGATATTCCTTGATGGCCTGCTTGAGACTGCGGCCTCGCACCAACTTCATGACGTAAAACGGCCGGCCGGAGTCGTCCTCGCCCATATCGTGCACCGGAACGATTCCAGGATGTTCCAACTGGCCGGTCATTTGGGCCTCGGCCAAAAATCGTTCCTTGGCGCCTTGGCCGGCGGACAACATCCGCTTGAGCGCAACCTCGCGGCCCAGGTGAGCATCCTGGCAAACCCATACTTCGCCCATTCCTCCGCGGCCTTGAAGCTTGGTCAATATGTAGCGATTGCGGTAGGTGGCCTGGCTCGGCGGCGCGTCGGGTGGGGCGGGTGTTTGGGAGCCTTTTGGGTCCGGCCCGCAGGCGGTGGGCGGCTGCACCGTCGGCGATTCGGAAACGTCCAGGTCCGACAGGTCCAAAGGAATTTTTGCCGTATCATCCTGCATCGTCGATCATCCTCGAAATTCTCCGGTGCGATCACCACCCAACGTGCCGCCGACGGCGCTGCCTGGATTGCGCTCGCAAGCGCCCGCGCCTCCGCCAAAAGTTGCCGCCGCCCAGCAGGGTCACCGGGAACAACCGGCCCAGACAAGTTTGCAAAGTCGATTTCCAATCCTGCCGTGGATTGCCCAGACCGATCGGACGCGGACCTGAACCTTTATTGTCCGAAGTATCGTCCTTCTTATCCGCGGAGGCCTTCCGCGCCGCATGTTGGAACTGGTCTTGTTGCTGGCCGTTTGAAGGCGTGTCGTTCTTGGGCGAATCCTGCGACTGCTGAGTCGTCGGCCCAGGCTCCGGGGGCGGAGGAAGAGGGGCCGGGTTGCCGGGCGGCGGGGGCGCCGGAACAGCGGGAACCACCGGGGCCGCCTGGAAGTCCGGCCGAGTGGTCGGCGGCGTAACGCCGCCGTTGCTGTCGATGCCGGTGTACGGCTGGTCTTGTTCGCTGGCGCCGACCGGGAGTGTAACGTCTTGAGGCGTCGCCGGCGGTAAGACGGCGTCGTTGCCCGCTGAACTTTGGATGGGTTTGTCCGCGGCCGATGCCAACACCGCGGCGTCCGTGCCGGCTGAACTCTGGACCGGATTGTCCGGGGCCCATGCCAACAGAGTGGAATCATCCGCTTGGGGAGCAGGAGTTGCTGAATCGGCCGCAGCCAGCGTCGATTCGATGAAGCTGGCCGCTATTCTCGGAATGCCGAATTGGAAATCCTGCGTCCCTGAACGAATGGCGCCCGTGAGTGATTGAGTCTGCTGTAAATCCGCTCCCACGATGACCACGCCGCCGCGGCTGTCCTGAGCGACGTTGCTCAATTGCAGATTATATTCGCCCGACTCGATCGGCAGGACGACGACCTCGACGTTGTTTGCCACACTGACAAAGGCGTTGGAAACCTGATTCTCAAGTTGGCCGCTTTGCAGGCTATAGTTGATTCGCTGCCCGGCCGGGTCGGCCAAATCCAGCGAGACCGGGTCCAGGAAAACGACCAGGAACGGAGGCACGCCGCTTCCGACGGAGGAAAGGGCCGGCTTCAGCCGCTGCACGACCTGACCAATCAAGGTTTCAGTTTGCAATTGCGGCTGGTCGCCGTTTTCGGTCAGGTTGGCATCCAGAACGGCGCTCAGGTCCGCGTCGAGTTGGCTCAGGAATGGCGTGCCGGTTTGGAAAGTATTGAAATTGCCCACGCCGCCGGATCGGGGCACCAAATTGGCGATTTCAAGCTGCGCACCCGCGACAATTTCCCCATCCACAATCGATGCCACCGGGTGCCCGGCCAACCCGCCTTCGCCGATGAGGATGCTTTGCTCGTCCGCGCTGAGCGCTTCGGAATCAACGTTGGGATTTACAGCGATCCGATACGAACCCGCCGGCAGCGTCTGAGCGAACAAAAGCGTCACCGTCTGCTGCACCGCGGTGGGATAGGTTATTCCAGTGGTCACGTCCACGTTGGCGCTGGGATCATATACCGCGTCGATGGGGTTGATTTGTTCGTCCACGTCGCCCGGCAAACCATTGTTTCCCAGGTAGGTGACAACGTAATTTGCCGCGTCGCCGGCGGTTGCCGGGTCAAGCCGATCTCCCTGGAAGGTGATGACCAGGGTGCTGGCCGGTTCCCCTTGGCCCGGCAGCGGCGACTCGGACTGCACCGAAGTGACCTGCGGCAATACATCTATGTCCAACGTGTACGCCCCGGCGCCCAGCGTCCCGCCTGGGCCGGCCGTGCCGAAAACATGCACCGTCAACGCCTGGCCCTGAGCGGCGACCACGTCGAATTTCTGCCCGGAGCCCAATTGCGCTCCCTGCGAGTTCAGCACTTGCATCGAAAGGCCCGCGCCGGCGACAGCCTCAAAGTCACCGGCGAAGTCGATGACTTCGGGGCCGGACCCGGGCGCCGCTTCGGTCGGAACGGTAACGGTGTAATATGCGTCTTCATGGCCCGGGACGATGGTCAGCGTCGGCTCCACGGTGTGGACAACCACCCCGAGGTCGCGAGCGGTCTGCGGCGTGTTGTTGGGAGCGATGACCGGCGGTTTGCCGAAGATGATATGGACGCCGTCATTATCGACGTAGACGATGTCGAGCGTCCCGTCGCCGGTTAAGTCGCCGACCGCGAGCGATTGCGGTCTGACTGCGGCTGCGAGGCGGATGGGGGAGCCGAAGCCTTCAAACCCGCCGCTGTCGAAGATACTCGGAAGAACGACGATTTCGGCGGGTCCGGAGAAGTCGGTTTGAGAAAGGCCACTGTCCGCGACAATGAGGTCCGGGTGGCCGTCGGGCGGACCCAACTGGGTCGAGCCGTCGGGATTTGTGATTTGGCTGCCGACGTCGGCCACGGCCACCGCCAGAGGCGCCTCTCCCGAATTGTCGGACGTGGCGGAACCGAAGGTCCCATCCCCGTTTCCCAAAACGTAGGAGATCGTGCTGTTGGAGATGTTGGCATTCACGACATCCGGGATGCCGTCTCCGTTGAGATCGGCGACCGCCAAATCAGGCCCGCCGCCGACGAAGCTTGATGCCGGCCGGAACGTGCCGTCGCCATTGCCGAGGTAGACGTATGTCATCTGATCGGCGCCGCCGGTGACGAGCAGATCGAGTTTGCCGTTGCCGGTGAGGTCGGCGGCTTGGAGGTTGTCGTAGGAGAGGCTATTGAAGACAGGGGTGATGATGAGCTGCGCCGGAAGGAAAGTTCCGTCGCCGCGTCCCATCAAAATCGCGAGGGTCGAGTACCCCGCCGAGGCGGACAAGACGGCCAGATCGGGGATTCCGTCGCCGTTGAAATCACCGATGACGATGGCGTTCGGTGCCGGGCCGGCGTCGAATCTTTCCTGAGGTGCAAAAGTGCCGTCGCCGCGGCCCATTAATACGGAAATATCCCCGGAGGTCGGATTGGTGACGACGATATCAAGGTTGCCATTTCCATTCAGGTCGGCGACGGCCAGCCCGCGCTTGTAGGTGGGTAACTCACTAAAACTGGTAGCGGCGTCTTGCGTGTTCATTGCGCCAATGGAATATTGGCGCGGCGCTTGAAACGTGCCATCGCCGTTGCCGAGCAGAACGCTGACCGTATTATCCAGGGCGTCGCTGACGATCAGATCGGGTTTGCCATCGTGGTTGACGTCGGCGATGGCCACTTGGGAGGGTCCGTCCCCGGCCGGAAACGCCAGCGAGGTCCCCAAACCGGCCGAAAAGAGATCGAGGTTGGTGAAAGCGAGGGTAAACGACCCCGTGGCCCCGGAGACGCCCGATACCTTCAGAAGGAGAAGCTGGTTCTGCGTGACGGAAACAGTAACCGATTCGGGTTGGCCGGCGCCGGAGGGCTGGCCGGTTGCCAGGACGGTCGG
>JBEKIV010000115.1:0-11933 GCA_050011595.1 Tepidisphaeraceae bacterium | reverse complement strand
GCTGTCGCTGTTGATGTTGTTCAGGGCGTTGCCGGCGCCGACGGCGTCCGTGGCGCTGCGGAAAACGTAGTTGATGCCGACGATCAGGATCAGCACCATGGCCAGGGAAAGCATGAGCTCGACCAGCGTAAACGCGGGTCGAGATGTCATTTGTCCTTTGTCACTGGTCATTGGTGAAGGCCGATTGCGAGCGATCGGCGAGCGATGACGATTGACTAATGACAAATGACCAATGACTAATGACATTTTTCTCTCAATTATTCGCCGTGTTCACGCGGATGAAACCGGTTGCGACGCCGATGTCCTGGTTGGGGCCGGAAAAGGGGCCGGTGAATCCGCCGCTTGCGTCAGGCATGGGAGCGGCACCGATGAGCCAGACACTCCCGGTAAAAGCGGCCGTTGTCGCGCTGGGCGTATATCCGTCGGCGGGCGTGATGTCCGAGCCAGATTGAAGAACAAATGTTTGGTAAAGCCCACTCGGTGGAGTGCTTCCGGGAGTGACCGCGCTGACATTGCCGAGGCGGAAAAATCGACCAACCATGTTTGAGGTTCCGCTGGTGGCGACGAGCACATAGGCGCCAGTTGTGCCGTTAGGCGATGCTTGGCCCGTGGGGTAAGCCAATACCACGGTCGTTGTTCCATCGGTGTTGTAGTAGAAGGACGCCTGAATGGAGGTCGCGGCGGTCGGGGGAGAAATAGGCGAGTAACCATAAGTGCTTGGTGGAACCGGCGGGGGGACTGGGCCGGAGATGGTGGTCTGGCCTGAAGATGGGACGGGGTAGAGATAATTCGCGAAATTCGGGTTTTGCAATGCGATCACGTACACCTGAGCAAAGGGATTGGTGATCGAATCGCGGCGATAAAAGCCGACCCATCCGTAACGATGGTCGGCGGTGAAAAAGGAATCGGCGCCGAGTGCGGCCATGAGACCCGTGAAAGGAGTGGTCATTATGTAAGTCGGCGGGCTGCTGGTCGTAATTGCCCAGACTTGGGGAGCGGCGCTCGTGCCGGTGGCGGGAAAGAGAGTCAGGGTGCTGGCAGTGCCGTTCACCATGCCGTCCGCCACCGCCTGGATTTTCTTGATGGCGTCGTGGGCGAGGAGGGTGCCTTGGGTTTCATCGGAGACGGCGGCGGTTTGCTGGATGGCGACGGGGAATACGCCAGCGATCATGATGAAGCCGATGCCGAGCAGAATCACGGCGAAAAGAACCTCGATGAAGGTAAAAGCGGGGAGGAAGTTGCAAGTGGCAAGTGCAAGTGGCAAGTTGGGGGTTGCAAGCGTGGACTTGCACTTGCAACTTGGTACTTGCAACTTCCTCTGCACTTGTAACTTGGTACTTGCAACTTCCTTCATCATTTCCCCTTCAACAATGAGCCGCTGTTTGGACTGACCAGCAACGCGGTGCCGTTCTGATCGATCCAGGATTCTTCGATGAATTTGTCGGCGGCGGATGGTTGGGGGACGCCGCCGGGATAGGCGGCTGTGTACAAATAATAGTTCATATCCCAGTCAGTGAATTGCAAGCCATCGCCCGGGACGAGTGTGGTTGCCGTGGCGTGTTGGTTCAAATAGGCATCGTGATCGTAAACGACGAGTCCGACAGAGGACCACAGAGGGAAAACACTTGGATTACTGCTTCCGGCTGGCGGAGGTACGTTGCTGGCGATGTCGGAATTGAACATCCCGATTCGCTGGCAGAGCAGGTTCTCCGAATACTGGTTGTTTGTGTATTGCTGCGAAGTGAAATACTCGTATAGCGGGATGGCGAATGGAATGTTTGCCAGGGTGCCGTCGGGGTTAAACATGATGACGCCGAGGCGAAGATAACGGTCGAGCGGGAGAGGAAAACTGGCGGGGTTCCACACGCCTGGGGAGTATTGGGGGGGTGAGGCGCTATTGTAGTTGTTGTAGGCATAAGTCCGGTTGTTCAAAGCGACGCCAACGCCTTTGGGGAGAAGGACGATGTCCCGGTAGAAAATGTAGTTGCCGGGAGTGTTGGGGTCCGGATTGTTCACGAGTTCAATCGAATTGACTTGGCCGTTGACGGCTGTAGAGGGTGCGTAGGTGGGAGGAGGACCGGCAGTCCAACTTCCCGGTTGGAAAAGCGAAGTGTAGGTCCTGGTGCCGCCGGTGCCGGGATAGGGAATCTGCCACAGCGTTTGCACCTGGACTTCGGCCATGGCGGTTTGTGTGGTTTTGGGGTCGATGAAGAAGAAGACGCCGATGGTTTGGCGGTTGTAGATGGCATCGGTGCGGGCGTTGCTTAGGAAGGCGGAAATCTGGTTCTGGGCGGCGGCCAGATTGGTGCCGCCCATCAGGGCGTTCCAAACCGGAATGGCGATGGCCAGCACGATGATGATGATCGTCAGAACGGTGATCATCTCGATGAGAGTGAAGCCGCGGCGACAGGCCGCGGAAATTCGAAATCCGAAATCCGAATGACGAGTCAAATCCGAAACCTGAATGACCGAATGGGGGCTATTTCGAACTTCGAATTTTGAATTTGATTCGAGTTTCGAGTTTCGAGTTTCGAGTTTGTTCAACGGGCTTTTCATCAGTTCTGGAAGGAGTAAATGTTGTCGTCGGTCATGTCGGAAGTTGGAGTACCGGACGTATAGGCATGCGCGTTGCTCATATCGCCATCGGGGCCGGCGGAGGCGAAGAAGGGCTTGTTATTAACCGGAACCCCGGTCGTGAAGCCGTTTTGAGGGTAGGGGCTGGTCTGCACTCCCTCGGAGGTGATGACCTCCTGACTGCCGACGGACGGGTCAACCCAAACTCCTGTCAGGCCGCCGCCGGGGCAAAATATGATCACGTTGCCCCAGCCGTCCAATAGAAGGGGAATATTCATGGAAACGTCCAATACGCGTTTGCTCGCGGGAAGGTTATTGAGGATTGTCTGATTTTCGGGAACGCTCAACATTGCCTGCATGATCGCCTCCGTGTTGCGCAGGGAAAGATCAAGGCCACCGTTAAAATCGTGACCGGGGACGAGGATTCCGCAACTGTCAGGGGACATCAAACTAGTGATAGGGTAAGGGTAGCCCGGAACCATATAGGGCTGCGGAGTGTTCCGAGCGACTTCCTGTCCTTCGGACCAGACAAGCGAAGGTGATGCAACACCGTTTGAGACCTGGATAGGGAGTTGCGTTCCTTTAATGTAAATGCGATAGGAATTTGACGTAGATACGTTTACATACAGCTTCGTCGCCTGCTGGTAATTGGCGAACATGGTTTTGGCGGTTTCGAGCATGATCCTGGTATCGCGTTCCTTGGCTTGTGCGGTGACGAGCTTGGCGCCGGCGAAGAAGAGGCCGATGAGGATCAGGATAATGCCGATCACCACGAGCAGTTCGATCATGGTGAAGCCCGCTGCGCGGGAAGTTCGAAAATCGAAATCCGAATGACGAATCAAATTCGAAGTCCGAATGACGAAACGCGGATTGGTTCGAATTTTGAATTTTGAATTTGATTCGATTTTCGATTTTCGATTTTCGAGTTTTGAGTTGCTGGGTGCGCGTTGGGACCTTTGCTCGCAACCCGCAACTCGCAACTCGCAACTCGTGTTTGGCAACTCGGCTATCATGTTTCCGCCTACCAAATGATTCGTGTTGTCTCGTGGATCGGGCAAGGGTATGGACAACTGATTATTGCGAAACATCGCCGAAACTCGTGATGTCGTCGGAAGTTCCGTAAATCCCGTCGGGGCCGGCGGAAATCAGGATGAATTGATCGACCGCCCGCGGACGGCCGGTGTTGTCTATGGCCGCGGTGCTGGACGTGTCGGTCGGCGGGATTGCCGTGTTGATGAAATACGAGAATGCGTCCCCAATACTGCTTGTGTTGGTAGTGATCGTCTGGGTGGCCCCAGGGTTGGGATTAGGCGGTCCCGCGGGCACGATTGCAGAGTGGAAGTATGCCGCAGGCGACGATAGGGGCCACGAGACGTTGCCCAATCCCGAAAGGTTGTGGTAATACTTTGAACCGCTTGGCGGTAACGGCTAGCCAATGCTGGCGCTGTTGGCGTTGGCAGAAGTGTAAGCTGCGATGTCGCGAAGATCGTATTGGTATAACGAGGTTCCCGTACTGCTTCCATCAGAAATGACGCCCTGGACTCCGGTCCTGGCGCGGAGGTAAAGGATCGGCATCGGGCCGGGTGTTGGAAAGCGATCGACGAATTCGGGAATCGGGCTATCGACAGCGGTCACGCCGGCTTGATCGGTAAAGGGCTCCGGCGTTTGCGCCGCGTTGTACTGCACGGTCTGGCCGACGTTGGTGCTTAGGATTTGGCTGTACACGCCATTGGGGTTGGTCTCGCACCACATCAGATAATTCGAGCCAGCGGAAAAGAACGAGGCAGTTCGACCGGGAAAAGATGCGCTTAGGCTAAGGGGGCCAAGGCCGACTTCGTTGGGGGCGAACGCGAGGGAGTATGAAAGACTTTGGCCGTTTACAGTGGACGATGTTCCCGTATCCAGCCGCAAGCCGCCCATGAGGCCCAGGACCAGATTTTCGGAGCCGGTAACAAAATACGGACCGTATTTGGCGTAAATTGGGGTTGGGGTTCCACCGTATAGCTCCGTTAGCGGCCCGCTCGCACCGCCGGAGGTGTTCTCGATTTGGTCATTGCTCAGTGGTCCCGGATACGCGTGGAACGTGGAATAATACTGGTTGCAGGCGTTGGAGATTTGATTGATTTCGTTTAGGGTGTCGGCGATGTAGGCGGCGCGGCGAATCCGGCCAATGGCGGGCAGGAGGATGCCGATGAGGATCGTGATGATGCCGATGACGACGAGGAGTTCGGTGAGGGTGAAGCCGGGGAGGAAGTTGCAAGTGCCGGGCGAGTTGCAAGTACCATGTTGCAAGTGCAAGTTCGTGCTTGCAACTTGTACTTGCGGCTTGCACTTCTTGCTTCGAGTTTCGAGTTTACTTTGCATGCGGCCTCAATGGTGGTCATTTGTCACTGGTCATTAGTCATTGGTCATTCGTCACTTGCGGGGGGCATCCGGCGGCCGATCGCAATTGGACGGTGGGCCTGTGACTCACCGGTATTCTACGGGATGTCCAGTGGAGTTTTGCAGGGGCTTGTGGGCAAGCTTCCCACAAATGACCAATGCCAAATGACTAATGACCAATGACCAATGACAAATGACCAATGACTATTGACCAAGACCCGTCTACTGAAGTGGGCAGGCCGCTGAGAGTTACGCGGGTCTTGTGGAGTTCTTTTGATTTATCGGAAGATTTTGGTAGGTTTAGGCGCTTCATGCAATGCCCATTTTGCGAGGCCGAGAAGGAGAGTCTGAAGGTTGTCGATTCTCGCAGTTGCGAGGCGGGGAAAGCGATCCGCCGCCGGCGGCAATGCGTGGCCTGCGGGAAGCGGTTCACCACCTACGAAAAGGTGGAGCAGCACATCCGGCTGAGCGTCATCAAGAAGGACGGCCGGAGGATGCCGTGGGACCAGAAGAGGATTTACGTGGGGTTGGAGCGGGCGTGCTTCAAGAGGCCGGTGGCCCAGAGCGAATTGCAGAGGATCGTGGACGAGGTGGAAGAGGAGGTTTTCAAGGCATACGACCGGGAGGTCGCCTCGGACGTGGTGGGGAGACTGGTGACGGAGAAGCTGCGGCGGGTGGATCAGGTGGCATACGTGCGATTCGCCAGCGTTTACAAGCAGTTCAAGACGCTGGAGGAGTTGGTGGAGGAGGCGAAGGCGGTGATCGAATCGCGGCGGTTTGAGGACCCGAGCCAGGGCGAATTGTTCGTGGATGTCAAACCGCCGCCGGCGCAGGATGGGGATGGGGAGAATGGAATCGGGAGCAAGGGGCGGAGTAGACGGGGAAAGCTTGGGAAGCAGGCGACGGTGGTAGTTCCTTCCGTTGTTGGTCAATAGTCATTGGTCATTAGTCATTGGTCATTCGTCATTTGCAATCAAAGTCACGAGCTTTTGGAGTCACAAGTGACCAGTGACAAATGACTAATGACCAATGACTAATGACTATCGACCATTTAGTCCGATAAATTTTGGAGGCCAATTTATGCGGCGATGGCGTTGGTGCCTGGTGATATTGGCGGGTCTTGCGGGCTGCGCGGCGAAGAAGCTGCCGACGCCGAAGGAGCCGCTGTATCCCAACTTGCCGTTGCAGCAGGTGCCGAGGTTCATGAGGGGGTCGTTTTACGAGCAGGTGCGGTTCACGGGGCTGGAGGAGATGCCGGTGTATGGGTACGGCCTGGTGGTGAATTTGGACTATACGGGGGATAGCCGGGCGCCGACGGCGGTGCGGGATTACATCGTCAAGCAGATGTTATTGCGGGGATTCGAGAGTTCCGTGTTGGGGACGTATCAGAATCTCTCGCCGGAGCAGATGTTGCGGGACAAGCGGGTGGCGATCGTGGTGGTGGAGGGCCGGATTCCGGTGGGGGCGCGGGTGGGGCAGAGCTTCGACGTGCTGGTGCGCGCGATGGAGCATAACAACACGAAGAGTTTGGCGCACGGCGATTTGTATGAGACGGATTTGAGCGACATCGGACTGATGGAGCCGCAGTCGATCGGGGTGCGCCAGCAGGCGTACGCGCCTGGGGGGCCGATTTTTGTGAATCCGGCCTACGCGCTGAGCGAGGGCGCCGGCGCGGCGCCCGGGGCGGCGGCGTCGTTGCGGACGGGGACGGTTTTGAACGGCGGGGTTTGCCGGTTTGACCGCCCGATCAATTTGCAGATTCGCCGGCCGCAGGCCAGCACGGCGCGGTTGATCGAGCAGGTGATCTCCCAGCGTTGGGAAGCGCCGACGCAGATGGGCCTGGTTCACGCGGACAGCAGCGACATCGTTGCCAAGGCGGAGAACGAGGAACTCGTGGAGGCGTTCGTTCCGCCGCAGTACAAGGGGAATTGGAAGCATTTTCTGGGCGTGGTCTCGCATCTGTATTTGGATCAGTCGCCGGAGTTTCAGGCGAGGAAGGTTCGGGAGTTGGTGGCGTTGGCGAAGGAGCCGGGCGCGCCGCTGGCGGACATCTCGCTGTGTTGGGAGGCGATGGGAGACGAGCAGTTGCCGGTGTTTGAGCCGCTGATCGCCGATGCCAATCCCGACGTGGCGTTCGCGGCGGCGCGAGCGGCGGCGTATCTGGGCAGTGCGCCCGCGCGGCAGGCGCTAGTGCAGATGGCGCTGGATCCGGGGCAACATAACCAACTGGACGCGGTGCGGGTCCTGGGCGAATTGCCGGATTCACCGGACGTGGATCACATGATCGCCCAGTTGCTCGATTCGGACCGGGCCGACGTGCGCATCGAGGCGTATCGGTTGCTGGTGGCGAATTCGCAATTGCAGAGCGGGTCGAATGAGAACGACGATTCGGGCGTTTCCCGGCACTACGGGGTGTTGAGCTATGACGTGAACCATCGGTTTATGCTGGACATCGTTCCCAGCGAGGGGCCGCCGATGATTTATGCGGCCAGCACCGGGGTGCCGCGGATCGCGGTGATCGGGCATCAGCTTTCGCTGCGGACGCCGCTGACGTTTACGGCGATGGACACGCGGCTGAGCATTACGTCCAGCGACGCGACCAAGCTGCTGACGATGTTTTATCGCGATCCGCTGGCGCGCCAGCCGGAGAAGGCCCAGACTCACAACGATTTGCCCGAGATTCTGGCCCGGCTGGGCGGCGAGGGACCGCCGGATGCCCAGCAGCGATTTGATTTCAGTTTCGGGGACGTCGTGGCGATCGCGCAACAGTTGGTGTCGCAGCATAACGTGTACGGAGCGAGCGTGGCCGACAACGGCCAGCCCGACAACAACGGCCAGCGCGAATGCCTCTTTGAGTTGGAACATCCGAGCCAGGAGGCGGACGATTGGACGAGCGTTCCGACCGAGAATCGGGAAGGGCGTCCGCAAGGCGACGGAAGCGTTTTGGCGGGGCAGGGGAATTGAGGTCAATGGATAATTGACAATTGGCAATTGATTATGTGGCCGGATAAAATTATATTTCGTGCGGCGAGGCCCGCGGCGACGCCGTGGGTTTCCAGGGCCAGGGATTTGGCCGCCGCCGGGTTGGTCATGGAGGATCGCCGCCGATGCGCCTGAAAAAGCTAATCCTTCACGGTTTCAAGAGTTTTGCCGACCGCACGGAATTCGTGTTCGACAGGCCGATCATCGGCATCGTCGGGCCGAACGGGTGCGGAAAATCCAACGTCGTTGATGCGTTCAAGTGGGTGCTGGGGGAGCAATCCGCCAAGAGCCTGCGCGGCGATGCGATGATGGACGTGATCTTCAACGGCTCGTCCACGCGCAAGGCGGCGGGGATGGCGGAAGTGGTGCTGGTGTTTGACAACCCGCCGGGGCCGGCGGGGAAGCGGGCGTTCAACGTCGAGACGGACGACGTGTCCGTCGGACGAAGGCTCTTCCGCGACGGCACCAGCGAATACCAGGTCAATAATTCATCCACGCGATTGAAGGACGTGCGCGAACTGTTCCTGGATACGGGGATCGGGGTGGATGCCTACAGCGTCATCGAGCAGGGCCGCGTCGCGGCCATGCTGGACGCCAATCCGGAGGAACGTCGATTGATCTTCGAGGAGGCGGCGGGAATTTCCAAGTTCAAGGCGCGCAAGAAGGAATCACAGCGGAAGCTGGAGAGGGTGGACCAGAACCTGCTTCGCGTCAACGATATCGTTCAGGAAGTGGAGAAGCGCCTGCGCAGCGTCAAAGTTCAGGCGGGCAGGGCCAGGACGTTCCAGGAACATTCCACGAAGCTGGCCCAACTGCGGCTGAGCTACAGCCTCCAGGAATATCACCTGCATAGCCAATCACAAAAGGAATTGGAGGCGTCGCGCCAGGAGACGCAGTTCCGGCTGGACGACCTGAGCGGCGATCTGGCATCGGCGCAGAACGGGCTGGCGGATAAGAAAGAGGCGTTCGAGAGCCTGTCGCAGGTCCGCCAGCGGCTGGAATATCAACTCGTCCAGGCTCGCTCGCAGATTCAGTCGGCCAAGCAGCGCCAGCAATACGCGGTCCAGCAACTGGACCAGATCGCCGAGCAACTGGCCGGCTTCGATCGCGATAAAGCTGAAATCGAAGGAAAATTGACGGAGGCGGCGCAGTCGCTGGCGGCCGATGCGCAGTCGCTGGCGTCGCTCACGGCGGAACTTCAGAACCAGCGCGAGCTGATCGAACGGCGGCAAAAGGAATTCGGCGAGGGGCAACTGCAATTGAACTCGGCGGGGTCGCAGATCGAGAGGCAGAAGTCGGCAATCCTGGATGCGATGCGGAAGCTGGCCGGGATCGGGAGCCGGCTGGGCGCGATCGACATCGAGCGGAAGAACGCGTCGGCGCAGGAATCGCGCCTGGGACAGCGGACCGCGCAGGTGCGCCAGGAGCTTCAAGCGCTGCAAGCGGCCGGCGAGGAACTGGCGGAGAAAATTCGCCAAGCCGCCGAGCGCATCGCCGCCCAGCAGGCGGAATTGGAAGCAAAACGCGCCAGCGCGACGGAGCTGGGAAAACAAATCGAACAAGTCGGCGAGCGTTTGGGAGCGGCCAAGGAACATCGGTCCGGCCTGATCTCGCGGCAGAAATTGCTGGCCGACTTGGAGGCCAAACGCCAGGGAGTCAGCGAAGGCGTCAAGTCCGTGCTGCGGCGCAGGGAAACGGATTTTCCGTTTATCCGCGGGCTGGTGGCGGACGTGTTGCGCGTGGATGTCGAGCATGCACAGATCATCGAGGCGGCGCTGGATGGACGGGACCAATTTCTGGTGACGGACGATTCCAGCGACGTCCTGGCCGCCAGCGAGGCGATGGAAGACCTGGAAGGACGGGTGAACGTACTGTGCGCGGATCGGCTGGAGAAGGCCGAGGACAATTACGATTGGAACGCGCATCCGCATCGCCTTCGGCTGGCGATCGACCTGGTGAGATTCGAGCCGGGCGATGCGGCGATCGCGCGGCATCTGCTGGGACGAACGATCGTCGTGGACGATCTGGACGTTGCGCGGGAATTGTCGTGGGCGGGCCCGGCGGGGTATCGATACGTGACGATGAATGGGGAAGTGTTGGAGCCGGATGGGGTCGTGCGCCTCGGGCCGCTGACGGCCGCGATGGGATTGCTTTCGCGAAGATCGGAGTTGGAAGTCCTGGGCCAGCAGATCGCGGAAGTGGATGGAAGAATCGAGCGGCTGGGCCGGGAATTGGCCGAGGGAAATTCGCAGGTGCGGTCGCTGGAAGAGGACATCTCCTCGCTGCGCAACGCGGTATATCAATCCAATACGGCCAAGGTGGAATTGAGCGGCGCGGCGGCGCAGAACGCGGACCGGCAAAATGCCCTGCGGCGCGAATTGCCCATCTTGGATCGGGAGATCGAAACCCTGGCGGCGCAGGGCCGGCGGCTCGAGGAAGACCACAATGCGCTGATGAAGCAGCGCGGACAACTGGAATCGGAGCAGTCGGCGGCGAGCGCGGCGGTGCAGCGGCTGACCCAGGAGCAAGCGGCAATCGCCGCGCGATTGAACGCCCTGGGCGAGGAGCTGACCGCCCTGCGCGTCCACCTCGGACAGGTGGAAGAAAAACAGCTCTCGATGCGGCAGGCCGTGCAGCGGCAGACCGCGGCACAAGCGGAACTGAAACAGCAGATGGAGCGGGTGGATCGCGCGGCGGAGGCATCGGCGGTACGCCGCCAGGACGTGCAGCAACAGCGCCAGGCGGCGGCGCACGAGGAGGAAACCCTCACCCAAAGCGTCGCCGCCGACGAGGCGAAATCAACCGAATTGGCCGGGCAAATCGAAGAGGCCCAAACGCGCGTCGGCGAGCTTTCGGCCAAGGTGGAAAAGGCGCGCCAGGAGCGCGAAAACGTCGAGCAGGAAATGCACGATTTGCAGTTGAAGGCCGGCGAAGTGCGCGTGCGGATCGAAACGCTCGTGCAACGCACCCTGGAGGAATCGCAATTGGATTTGCCGGCGCGATATGCGGAACTGACCGCCGATGGAAAGCAGTATGATCCTGGCCAGATGGATTGGGACGCGGTGGCCGAGCAGATCAAGGAGCTGCGCGAGAAGATTCAACGGCTTGGAAACGTCAACGTCGAGTCGATCGGCGAACTGGACGAGCTGGAAAGCCGCCGGCAATTTTTGCAGACGCAGACGGACGATCTGACGTCGTCCAAGGCGCAGCTCGAGCAGCTTATCAATGAGATCAACGCGGAGAGCGGCATCCGGTTCGAACAGACGTTCAACGCCGTGCGCGAACATTTCCAGGGGATGTTCCGCAAGCTTTTCGGCGGCGGCAAGGCGGACATTTATCTGGAGACGGAATTGGATCCGCCCAAGAATGCGCCCGTGCAACTGGACGAGGCGGGGCAGCCCATTCCGCCGCAGAAGATCAAGGTGGACATTCTGGATGCGGGGATCGAGATCGTCGCGCGTCCGCCGGGCAAGCAGCCGGTGAGCATCAGCCAGCTTTCCGGCGGCGAAAAGACGATGACGTGCGTGGCGTTGCTGATGAGCATTTTTAAATCGAAGCCCAGCCCGTTCTGCATTCTGGACGAAGTGGACGCGGCCCTGGACGAGGCGAACAACCAGCGGTTCAACATGATCGTTCAGGAGTTTTTGGATCAGAGCCAGTTCATCATCATCACCCACAGCAAGCGGACGATGGAGATCGCGGATTTGATGTACGGCGTGACGATGCAGGAGCAGGGCGTGAGCAAGCGCGTGTCGGTGAAGTTCGATCAGATCGATTCGCAGGGCCAGATCAGCGAACACGCGGCGGCGTAAACGCCACGACCACGCCCGCTTTGCCGCTCCTTCGCGGTAATATTTTTGGTTGCGATCATGCCGCGCTGGGTGCATCTAATTTCCATCTTTGGCAAAAATGAACTTCATTTCTCGGGCTCGGGGCGGGCGTCGACTAGTGATCCGAATTTGCGCACCTGCGGCCAGATGAAGTTGGTCAGGCCG
>JBEKIV010000114.1:0-12020 GCA_050011595.1 Tepidisphaeraceae bacterium | reverse complement strand
AAAAAGCCGACTGTGAAATGGAAGCCGTTTCAGGAGCGACGGCCGACCGATGATGAGCTGCGCAGGTTCTTTTCATCTCGCGGTGTGACGGGGGTGGCGGTTGTTTTTGGCGGCGTATCCGGCGGCTTGGCCGACAGGGATTTCGACACCATCGCGGGGTATGAATCTTTCCGCGAGAAGAATCCTGCACTGGCGCGTTCGCTGCCAACCTACCGGACTGACCGCGGCTTTCACGTTTGGTTTCGTTCAAACCGACAGGGAATCGTCAACCTGGGGGATGGAGAATTCCGGGGCGCTGGTTACTCACTTGCTCCACACTCCCGGCGCAAAGGCGGGGTCTATGACTGGACGAACCCCCTTCCAAAAGGACCACTGCCGGAAGTGAACTCCGCAGTTTTTGTCGGGGCAAATGTTACAGAGGGGACAGAAGCCATTTGCTCTGTATCCTCTGCACTCTCTGTACTCTCTGTAACATCCTCCACCCCACCCCACCCTGACCCCAATTCCATCATCAATTCGACGCTGCCAACGCAACCGGGTGAAAGAAATTCGTGCATCCTGAATCTGGCGCGCGGGCTGAAATTCAACGCGGGTCTGGCCAACGCCGACGGTGACACCCTTGAGAAGCTGCTTCGCCGGTGGCATACACTGGCCCTGCCGATTGTTGGGACAAAAGACTTTGACACGACCCGCGCCGATTTTCTTCACGCATTCGACCGTGCGCGCTATCCGTTGGGGGTTGATTTCGTGGACCAAGCGGCATTGCACGTCGATCCCGGCGACCTTCCAGACGTGGCATCGAGCTACGACAGCATCCCGGCGCGGCAGTTGATTGGCTTGTGCTATCAGCTTAGCCGGCTAAACGACGCGGGCCGCTTTTTTCTTTCCTGTCACGACGCAGCGCCACGGCTGAAACTAAAACCGATGGGCGTCTGGCGTCTTCTACGGATGTTCGAGCGCGACGGTGCGATTGAAGCGATGGAGCGCGGAAACGAGCGGAAGGCAACGCGGTATCGGTGGATCGCATCGGCTGGGGATAAAGGATGACCACTATGACCACACTTTTGAAAATTGAAGCAAACCGCCAAAACGCAATGGTATCCACCGGACCGCAGACCGCCGAAGGCAAAGCCATCGTTTCCGGCAACGCGATCCGCCACGGCCTGCTGAGCTGGAAGCCCACAATCCCCGGCTTGGAAACTGTTGAAGATTGGGACGCCCACTTGGACCGGACGCTTGAATCGCTCGCCCCCGTTGGGTACGCGGAAATCCTGTTGGCCGAGCGCGCGGCGTTGTTGTTGTGGAGGCTAAGTCGCGTGGCGCGATATGAACGCGAAGCGACTGCCGTTGCCTTGGAACACGCGGAGGCGCGAAAGCGAACGAAACTTGAGAATGCCGAGCAATCCATCAGCAAGGCGCACGTGGTCGTGGCCTTGGCGGGGGAATTGCGAACGCTTCCGCCGGAAACGGAACTTGATCCAGATGCCGCCGCAAACGCTCTGGCCAAAGCCGCCGATGAGGCAAGTGTCGATCTTTACGAAGATGAGGGGATCGAATGGCCGGGGTACGTGCAAAGCTGTTTGGATGAAGTTGATTGGACAGCCGCTCGGCTGCTGGAATGCCTGGAAATGGTCGCCGCGCGTGCCGGTGTTGTGCTCGACGAACTACTTGCCGATACCACGCGCGCGGTCGGCGATACCTTGAAGGAAGCGCAGCAGAAACGCGACAAGCTGCTGGCCGACTTTGATCGCGAGCGCCGGGGTTTGTTGTTACCCGACACCCCTACGCTGGAAAAGGTGAACCGCTACGAAACCACCTTGGAACGAAGCCTGTTCAAAGCCCTGCATGAGCTTGAGCGGCGTCAAGCGGCCCGTGACGGGCAAGCCGTTCCGTTACCGATGGCCGTGGACGTGAACGTGTCCGGCGCGGCCCAGGAATAGGGGCCGGTGGGTTTGTTTGGCAAAATTGCGAGGAATGCCGAATGCCGGCCCCGCCAGCGATTCCGTTTTCCATTACCCCCGATGATTTAGGAAAATCTGTCGGCAAAAACAATTTACTTGGTGCCCACCTTCGGCGACGATTCTACGAGTCAGAGTACCCGTTTGCATGAATGAGCCATATCCAATCTTCATCCTGCTCCCCGACGCCCGCAGTAGGGTCGAGCAAATGGGAACCAAGGAAAAGTTTTGGTTCAAACACACCGATAGCTCTTGGTGGCTGTTCAAATACAATCGGCGCGGCCACGGCGATGACTGGTCGGAGAAGATTGCTTGCGAAGTCGCGGGAATACTTGAACTCCCGCACGCCCATGTTGAACTGGCTACTTTTGAAGCGAGTCGTGGCGTCATGTCACGTGACTTCACGGAACGCGGAAAGCTACCTCTCATACATGGAAACGAGTTGCTGGTCAGGCTGGTCAACCCGCAGTATCCAAAGGACCAGAATTACAAGGTCACCGAGCACACGGTACAGAGCGTCCGCCACATTTTGAGTCAGGAGTGGGTAGTTCCTCCCGCCGACTATGCTGCAATCGAGGGGATCGTGAGCGCTGTAGACTTATTTGCCGGCTATTTGATGCTTGACGCGCTGATCGGAAACACTGATCGTCACCATGAAAACTGGGCGATAATCCTTGCCGAGCGTCGAGCGTGGCTCGCGCCTACGTTCGATCATGCGTCTTGCCTTGGGTTCAACCTGTCAGACGCGGAGCGGATCGACCGAATGACACCAGGGCGGAATCGCTCCATTGAGGCATTTGCCCAAAAGGCGATGTCAAAGCTATATATGGTCGGCGAGGACAAGCCCCTTACCCCATTGGCGGCGTTTGCCGAGATGTCGAAAGACCGCCCATTGGCCCGGCGGGCGTGGATTGATCGTCTGCGGGGAATCGCCGATAATGAATTCCGGGAAATTATCGACCGCGTTCCGGCAGAGCGTATGTCCAAACCAGCCCGTGATTTCGCCCATGCCCTTTTGCGGCGGAACCGGGATATAATTCTAGGTCTGGAGCAATGATGCAGACGGTTCAACAGCAACTTCAAGCCCTGTACGTCACTTGGCAGGAACCGACCAGCCGGGAGTATTTCCCGGTGGGGCGCTTAGTTGGAGGTCTAGCACCAGACCAGCCCAATTACGAGTTTTGCTATCTATTTGGCGTGAAGCGGGCCCAGCAAGCCGGCTTTCAATTGTTCCCGTCATTCCCCGATGCCAATCGAGCGTATCGCTCTACCGAATTGTTTCCCATGTTTCAGAATCGAGTAATGTCAAGCAGCAGGCCCGAATACCGCCGCTATGTGACAAATTTGGCGCTAAACCCTGATACGGATGATCCGTTGACGATTCTGATGCGTAGCGGTGGCGGTCGAACGACGGATTCCATCGAGATATTCGAGGTGCCTCGGCTCCGACTTGAGGTATATCCATACTGTGTTCACTTCCTGGCACACGGCTTGGGGTCTCTCCCGACTGAATCGCTCGCTCGCATCGCGCGGTTGCAGCCCGATGAGCGATTGAGGATTGATGATTGTCAGCACAGCGCCGGCCGACCAGCGCTGGCACTCATGACCGAAGATGGAATCGCCGTTGGTAATATTCCTTCATATTTGGTCGGCGATGCGATTAATCTTCAGAATTGGTGCCAAATTGTCGAATGTTTTGCGGCGCGGGTGAACCCCCCAAACGAACCTATTCAGCAGCGATTGCTTTGTCGGCTGGTGGCGTCATGCTGGCCCCCAGAATTTAGGCCCTATTCGGGTGAGGATTATCAGCCGATTCCCGCCGACGCTACAAACCTAAGCCATTGGTCGCAATGGCCTCAAGGTTGATTCCGCCGATTCCCCAAGACACCTTTCACAGAGTTTACCCCGTTACACTGCGCGGCGCCATTTGGCCGGAGGTGTGCTCGGCGGTATCGTATCGGCATCGGCAGACGTTTGGGAAGATAAACGGCAATGGCGAAACGAAAGAGGCGGACAGGAAACGGCAACGGCGGGAACGGCGGCGGGCGCGACGTCGCAACCGACTACCGGCATCCATCGGCCAAGCGGAAGAACAACCCCCCGGCCACGCTGGCGGCGGAAGGCGTGGTGCCGGCGATTCCGAAGGCGCAGTATTCCTACAGCCCGCGATTGCCGCCGGAGCTTCGATTTGATCCTTCCGGGAAGTCCGATGCGCTGCCGGAGCTTTTGGCCAAGGCGACGAAATCGCCGCTGACGAAAGATGAAGCGGCCAAGCTGGCGGCGGCGCTGCGGGTGCAGGAGCCTTGGCTGGAATGGGCCGGGAAGCGCGAAGCCAAATCGTTTGAAGTCGATCCGGTCGCGCTGCACATTCACGAGCGCGTCAGCGCCCAGGCCATTCTCAAAGTCGCGGCCCGGCAGGATATCAACCACTGGCTCTTTGCCGATCCGGAACAGGAATACCGCGAGGCCGTCCAGTTCTATAAGCACAACATTCCGTGGACCAATCGCCTGATCCTTGGCGACAGCCTGATGGTGATGTCGTCCCTGGCCCGCCGCGAAGACCTGGCCGGCAAGGTGCAGATGATCTACATCGACCCGCCTTACGGCATCAAATTTGCCAGCAATTTCCAGCCCGAAATCGGCAACCGCGACGTGAAGGACAAGGAAAAAGACCTCACCCGCGAGCCGGAAATGGTCAAGGCTTACCGGGACACGTGGCAGCTTGGCGTTCACTCGTATTTGAGCTACCTGCGCGATCGGTTGATCGCGGCGAAGGAATTGCTGGCGGATACTGGCAGCATTTTCGTGCAGATTAGCGATGAGAACCTACACCATCTCCGAGAGCTTCTGGATGAAATATTTGGTCGAGAGAACTTCTGCTCCATCATCACTTTTGCAAAGACCACCAGTCAGACGGATAACCGACTGGCATCCGTCTCGGATTACCTGATTTGGTACGCGCGAGATCGCGCCGCAATGAAGTACCGACAGCTCTTTCGGCTCAAAAATATCGGGGAGGACGGTTCCACGGCCTATCGTCGGGTATACGAGTACAGCGGCGAGACGAGAACAGCAACGGAACAAGAACTCAAGGCTATTTCTGACGTTTCAGCGGATGCCCGCCTTGGGCGACTCGACAACCTGACTGCGCAAAGCCCTGGCTCAAAATACCCCGTGGTCTTCCATGGCGAAACATATCATCCGAAGGGCTATTGGAAGACTGACCAAAAGGCGATGCCACGACTCCTCGGTGCAGAGCGCGTCGATTCGACGGGACGAGAGAATCTTTATTACGTCAGATTTATCGACGATTTTCCAGCTTATCCCTTGGCCGACAATTGGTCCGACACTGTCATAGCCGGATTCGCTTCAAATAAGCTGTACGCGGTTCAGACAAGCGCCAAGGTCATTGAGCGATGCATGCTGATGACTACCGATCCCGGCGATCTGGTGCTCGATCCAACCTGCGGCAGCGGCACCACCGCCTACGTTGCCGAGCAATGGGGCCGACGGTGGATGACGATTGACACAAGCCGCGTGGCGGTTTCGATTGCGCGGCAGCGGCTCTTGACGGCGAAATTCGATTATTACGAGTTGAGGCCGCCTGCGGCGCTAGCAGTGGGGGGTGAACAACTGAAATTGGATGGCGGGCGCGCGGGAACACCACAAGGCGTGCTGCCAGTGAATGACCCGGAATCCCCGGCTCGCGGATTCGTGTACAAAACCGTGCCGCACGTTACTCTCAAGAGCATCGCGCAGAATGCCAACCTCGATCCGATCTTCGCCAAGCATGAACCGATTCTGGACGCGAAACTGGCCGATGCCAACAAGGCATTGGCGAACGTAAGCGATGATACGCGGCAAACATTGGAGCGCAAGCTGCTGGTCAAGCAGAAAAACGAAGGCAAGAAATCCATCACAGACGCCGATTGGCGGCGGTGGGAATTGCCCTTCGACAAGGCTCAGGGCAGGCCGGCGAAATGGGAACATTGGCAGGTGCCGTTCGATGTTGACGAAGATTATCCGCCAGCACTGGCCGAGGCGGTGAAGGGTTATCGAGCGGCGTGGCGCGCGAAGATGGATGAAGTCAACGCGTGTATCGCGGCCAATGCCGAACAAGAAGAATTGGTCGATCAACCGGAAATCCGGCGCGGCGTGGTGCGCGTGAGCGGGCCATTTACCGTGGAAGCGGTACAGCCGCCGGAAATGTCGCTGGGGGATGCGTTGGAACCAACGGGCAAAGGAATGTTTGACGGGGAACCGAATCCATTGGAGACCTTTGCGGTGCGCCCGGTGGAAGTGGGCGAATCAGCGCAGAACGTCGAAGCCTATTTGAGTCAGATGTTTCGGCTGCTGAAAACCGATGGTGTGCGATTTCCTAACAACAAGCAAATGCGGTTCACGCGATTGGAGCCGTTGTATACGTCGGGGAGCGCTTCGGGATTTCATGCCGAGGGACGCTGGGCCGGCATCGGTGAAAACGATCCGGACCTGGATGGGCCGAACAATGTTTGCGTCGTCTTTGGTCCGCAATACGGCCCGGTGACAGCGCCGATGGTGGAGCAGCTTATCAAACCCGCCGGCCGCCGGTACGACGATTTGGTGATCGCGGGATTCAGTTTCGATGGGCCAGCCCAGGCGACGATTGAGGAAGCGAAGAATCCGCGCCTTCGCATTCACATGGCCCATATCCGCCCGGACGTGAATCCCGGCATGAGCGGGTTGTTGAAGGAACAGCCGGGCAGCCAATTTTTCACCGTGTTCGGCGAGCCGATTACCACGCTGGCCGGGCCGGACGACAAAGGGCAATACACCATCACGATGGAAGGGGTGGTAATCTACAATCCCGTGGACAACAGCATTTCCAAGGCGGATGCGGAAAAGGTTGCCGCGTGGTTTCTCGACGGCGATTACGACGGCCGGACGTTCTGTATCACCCAAGCGTTTTTCCCCGACAAATCCGCGTGGGAGAAGCTGAGCAAAGCATTAAATGGCCCCGGCGGCGTCATTGACGCGGAGCGGTTTGAGGCGCTATCCGGCACGAAATCCCTGCCGTTCCCGGCGGGGAAGTATAAGTGCGCGGCGGTGAAGGTGATTGATCCGAGGGGGAATGAAGTGATGAGGGTGCATCGGCTATGAGCGACGAGCGATCAAGATTGCCGACGCGCAGTGCAGGGGACGCTGCCGTTGCAGTCGTGCGAGCCATTGTTGGTTCTGTGCCGTATGTCGGACCCGCCTCCGTCGAACTTTTCAATTGGTTTGTGAAAGCGCCGCATGATAGGCGACTCGAAGAATTGATCGAACTATTTGGGGAGACGCTCGCAGATTTGCAGGCAAATCGTGGTATCGACCTTAGAACGTTGCAAAACAACCCCGCGTTTTTTGATGTATTGATGCAAGCGATACAAATCGGGTTGCGAAATCACCAAACGGAAAAGCGTGAGGGGTTGCGCAACGCAATTGCCAACTCCGCAGTTGCGCACGCTCCGTCAGAGTCGAAGCGGCAGATGTTCTTGCATTTCATCGACGTTTTCACTGTTTGGCATCTAAAGCTGCTGGCGTTTTTCGCAAACCCGCAAGCGTATTTGACAAGCCTTGGGAAAGGATTGCCACAGCTCGGATATAGTACGCCGGTGAGGCACGGAATTGAAATCGCGTTCCCTGACTTGCAAAGACAGCAGGATTTCTACGACCAGATTTGGAGCGATCTTCGACAGCGAGGGCTTGTAATCACACAGCCGCCACCCGGTACGGTCACAATCTCGTCGCCCGGTCATCGAAAACAGACAACCGCCCTTGGCGATGAATTTCTCAATTTCATCACAACCCCGAAACCCGACTCGGAGTTGACGCGGATGGCCAAATGAGCAACGGCGATAATATCCCCATCCAGCCAGTCGAGCGGCCGATTCTCTGCAACCCATACATCGAGCCGAACGATCATTGGATTTACGAAAAGGGGACCGGTCAGGCCAAGCACGCCGGCACGCGCCGGCCGGCCGGGTATTGGTACAAGACGGAGAAAACCGGATCGGCTCAGCAGCAGTTGTTTGTCGAGGAAGAGCGCGACGATTTGCCACTGGTGAATCTACTGCGCGACGAGGTGCGTCGTTGGCGCGAGGCGGATTATCGAGGGGCAAGCACCGTCACCAAGGATTTGCTGCGGTATTGGGCCAAAGAAGATCGGATGGTGGATGGACAGCCGCGACGTTTGTTTTTCTGCCAGCGCGAGGCCGTGGAGACGATCATCTATCTGGCCGAGTTGCGGATTCCGGGCAAATCAGCGCGGACGGGATTTCAGAAATTCCCGCTAAGCGATGAAGACCTTGGCAAGCTGCTTTGCGGCGAGAAGCCCGGATTCGACCTTTCGGCGGCGGATTTCTTTCCAACATTGGTGGACCCATCGACCGAAGCCGATTTCATCGCCTTGCGCCGGTTGGGGTGCAAGATGGCGACGGGATCGGGGAAAACAGTCGTGATGGCGATGCTGATCGCGTGGGCGTTTTGCAATCGCGGGCAGAATTTGGCGAGCCGGGAGTTTCCCAATGCAGTGGTTGTTTGCTGTCCGAACCTGACGGTCAAGGAGCGATTGCAGGTGTTGCGCCCGGAGACGGAAGACAATTATTATGCCGCGTTCGACATTGTGCCGGTGAAATACCGGCCGCTATTACAGGTGGGCAAGGTGCTGGTGACGAATTGGCACCTTTTCGCGCCGGAGTCTGAGCACAAGGAGGGTGACAAGAATTACGCCGTCGTCAACAAGGGACCGGAGACGCCGCAGACGTTTGCGCAGCGTGTACTGGGGAAATTGTACGAGCGGATGCCGATCATGGTGCTGAACGATGAGGGGCACCATTGCTGGCGACCGGCGGCGATTGATGAATCGCTGAGCGGCGATGAGAAAAGGGAGCTTGAGGGCGAAGCTGAGGAAGCGCGGGTTTGGGCGAGGGGATTGGATTGGCTCAATAATTCGATCGCCGATGGCGCGAAGACACCGGGTATCGCGTTGTGTGTCGATCTTTCCGCCACGCCGTTCTACATCAAAGGCAGCGGGCACCCGGAAGGCAGTCCGTTTCCGTGGCTCGTCAGCGATTTCGGATTGGTCGATGCAATTGAAAGTGGGATCGTGAAGATTCCGCGATTGCCCGTGCTGGACACGACCGGCAGGCCGGACCCGAAATACTTCCGGTTGTGGCGGGCGATAACGGATGGACTACAGCCCGCCGAGCGCCTACCGGGCCGGCTTGGCAGACCCAAGCCGGATGTCGTGTATCTGGCGGCGGAAGCGGCCCTGCAACAAATCGCCGGACAATGGGTGGAGCGATTCCAATACATACAACAGGCGTCACCCGGCCAGGAGCGCGTGCCGCCGGTGCTCATCATCGTTTGCGACAACACCGATATCGCGGAAGTATTCTTTGAGAAAATCAGCGGCGAAAGGGAGGAGGAAATCGCCACTGAAGCCGACGTGCGGGAATTGAGCGAAAGCGATGACGAATCGGCCGACGATGAATCGGAGCCGGCGGCGAAGAAAGCCAAGCCGAAGACCCGCACCGTTTACGGCAAGGGTGCGGTCTTTCCCGAATATTTTTCCAACACCGCGACTGAAAAACGCACCATCCGCATCGACACGAAATTGTTGGCGGAAGCGGAAAGCGATGACCCGAACAAGAAGCGTCGTGAGTTAGCCGAAGAATTGCGGCGCGTTGTGGCCACTGTGGGAAAGCCGGGTCAACCCGGCGAACACGTCCGGTGCGTTGTGTCCGTTGCCATGCTGACTGAGGGATGGGATGCGAACAATGTCACACACGTTTTGGGCATCCGGGCCTTTGGGAGCCAGCTTTTGTGCGAGCAGGTTGTCGGGCGCGGGCTGCGGCGGATGGATTACACGCCGGACCCCAAGACGGGATTGCTGACGGAAGAATACGTTGACGTGTACGGCATCCCGTTTTCGGTGATTCCGTTTAAGGGCCGGCCGATCAAACAGGCGGAGCCAGAAGACAGGCCCAAGAATCACGTCAAAGCCCTGGAAATTCGGAAGCAATTTGAAATGCGGTTTCCGGTGGTGGAAGGATACGCTTTCGCGTTGCGGCGGAATGCGATCCGGTGCGATATCGACAAGATTGAGCCGCTCATTATTGAGCCGAACCGGGAACCAACCGCGACGTTTTTGCAATCGACCGTGGGATTCCGAGAGGGAAGCCCGTCACAAGCCGGCCCATTCCCATTCGTCAAACAGAATCGGCAGGCGTATTACAACCAAACCCACTTGCAGGAAATCCAATTTCAAATCGCCAAGGGGATCGTCGATCAACTCACCGGAAACAGCGTTTCGCTTTCGGATGCCAAACGACGGGCGCTGAAGCTCCAATCCCGGCATCAACTGTTCCCCCAGGTGTTGCAGTTTGTGCGGCAGTACGTTGAGCGCAAAGTGGACTTTCGGGGGGAAAATCCGTGCGAGCTTGGCTTGGAGAAATATGTCAAGCGGACGATTGAGCGCTTGCGCGACGCGATCATGCCCGATGATGAGGCGGGTGAGCCGCCGCTGTTGCCAATCTTGAACCGATACAAGCCGCTGGGCACGACGGCGGAAGTCAATTTCAAAACGACGCGCCCGTGCTCGCCGACACAAAAGAGCCACATAGATCAAATTGTGTTGGACACTCAGACGTGGGAGTCCAGCGCCGGATTTCGCCTGGAGCAATGCGAGGCGGTGAAATGCTACGCCCGCAACGATCATCTCGGATTGACGATCCCCTACGAATATCAGGGCGTCGATCATGCTTACGAGCCAGATTTTCTCGTGCGCCTTGTCAACAATTTGACGGTAGTGTTGGAAGTCAAAGGCTACGAAGACGACCAGACCAAGGCCAAGCACAACGCCGCCCGGCGATGGGTGGATGCCGTTAACAACTGGCGTGAGTTGGGCCAATGGCATTTTCACGTCTGCCGCGATCCGCAGATGTTAGACAAGGAATTGACGGGGATTTTGAAGCGAACGGATACGACACCCGCCGAGGGGCCAGACGCTAAGAAAAGCTAACATCAGCCCGATGATTTAGGGAAATCTGCGCGTATAGTTATGGCATGGGTGGCTTCGGCAGTGGACGCGATGGGTATTCGGCGAAAACGACGGTAGAGGAATGCCGCAACATTGACGCCACGCGCTGGCAGCAGGAAGGCATTCTCCGGCCGTTTTGTTCCAGTTATGGCGGACGCTGGATTTGGTCCGATCCGGTTACGAAGGAAGAGCGCGCCAGCATCGGCTATCAATCTGAGTGCAATGCAACCGCCGGCACGGTCCACCTGGACTACACCATCACCCGTCAGGGTGAAAAAATTCCAATGGACTACACGGTCCGCTTGGCAACGACCAGAACGCCGTGGGGAAAACTCCGGTGGTGGTTCATTTGCCCGCTCGTGGTAAATGGCCGCGCGTGCAGCCGACGGGTACGAAAACTGTACCTACCCGGCGGCGGGAAATATTTCGGCTGCCGGCACTGTTACAACTTGACGTACACAAGCTGCCAGGAGTCGCATAAATCTGATTCTCTTTTCACCCAAATTGGCGCGCGGGCGGGATTGTCCGCGCGCGAGGTTGCGAAGCTGTTGAAACGTGCCAAGTGGTGATAACACCGTCTATCGGACGGGTGGTGGGCTGTGCCGATGGCCCAATCCGCCGCTTTACCGCCGGCCCGCGCCATGCCACCACCCGCGCATGAAAAAGGGCGGGATTCTGGCCCGCCCCGGTGGTTGCAATACCTACCAGTTCATACGGCCACGCCGATTTGTTCGCGGACCAATTCGACGATGCACGAATCGCAAAGCTGAACGTGCGATCCGGCCATCGACATGCCGGCCGTTACATGGCCGCAATGGCGGCAGTGAACGGAATCCCATTCATTGATTTCCGCAAGCTGGGCGTCCTGTGCAACCCTGTCAGCCATTTCAATCTCAATCGCGGCCATGTCCTCTTGAAAGCCGGTCAGGGCAGCTTCGGAAGGAATGGAAGCGTGTTTGATATCCCGAACGCTGGAAAGTACGGTGGTCATTGTAAAACCT
>JBEKIV010000113.1:0-12041 GCA_050011595.1 Tepidisphaeraceae bacterium | reverse complement strand
GTGGGCATCTGCGTTGCGGTAATCCTGATCGTCTGGGTGCTGAAGTAGCTATGACACAGTTCCGTGCGATCGCGCCGGCCGGGGCGGGCGCTGGGCGAAGGTAATACACAGAGCTCGTTCTGCCGCCGCCGAATGGACCGCGTTTCGCCCCGGCCTTATCCTGTCGCGGCATGACAACATTATCCTCCGAACCACCGGCTGGCGGGCTGACCGATTTATCCAAGTTGATTTACGGCACCACGCGCCTTGGCGATGACAAGATTCCGTTTGCAGATCGCGTGATGATGGCGCACGCGGCAATGGAAGCCGGGGTTTGGTTTCACACCAGCCACCAGTATGGCGATGCGCTGAAGGTTCTACGGGCGGCGTTCGACGCCGATCGGAAACGGATGCCGCGGATGATCTTCAAGATCGGCTGGAGCAGCATTGAGGAATTGCGCCGAACGATCCGGCTGAACATCGAGCCGTTAGGCGTCGATCAGATGGATATCGGTCAACTCTGCCTCGGCGGCAAATTGGCCGAGGAGTTTGCATCGGGCGGGAAATGTTATGAAGATTTCCGCAAACTCCGTGATGAAGGGCTTGTCCATCGCTTGGTGTTGGAGGTCTTTCCCTGGACGAGTCACGTACCCCTGCAGGCGCTGCGGGCGGGATATCCGAACGGCGTGGTCGACGGATACATCTTTTATCTGAATCCGCTTCAGCGATTCGCGTCGAACGAATTGTGGGATTTATTGCAGGAGCGCGGGGAGCCGATCGTCGGGATGCGGACGGTTGCCGGCGGCGACGTTTATCGTCTGCGCGACGTGTCCGGCGCCGCGTGGAAGGACTATCTGCGGCAGCGCGCCGTTGAAGTCGCGCCGCTGTACGAACGATCGGGGTGCAAGAGCTGGCCCGAATTCTGCGTACGATTTGCCTATGGATTCCCGCAGTTGCGCGCCACGGTGGGCGCCACCAGCCGGCCGGAACACCTGTGTGCGCTTCTCGACGCGGTGAAGATCATCAAACCGCTGCCGAAGGATATTCAGTTGGAAATCATTGGGCTGCAGTATCGCTGGTCCGACGAAACCGACGTGCATGCCGAGCCGTGGTCGATGTAGTGAATCATTGGCCGGGGGGACGCGAACGCCTGTCACGCCCGCCATCGGGGGGAATACAGGCCCAGGCCGATTTTTTAATGCGCGGTCGGCTGCCGTTATTTCTCGGCCAGTTCCTTGAGCTGCGGCAGGAGATGCTTCCAGATGTTGGAGTAGCGTTTCTTCATGTCGGCGTCGATGAAACCGAAGCTGCGCTGGCCCAAACGCAGCAGCGTGGATTTGCCGCCAGCTTTGGGTTGCAGCTCGAAGATCAAGACGGTGGTGATGGGGAGGTGGGTCATGCCCAACTGTCCCACAAGGCGCAGGAGCTTCCCCGGCTCGACGTAGGCGACCGTGGCAAGGAATATGGTGTTGCCTTCCCAGGTTTTGGACAACCAGCGGCCGCCGGCAGTGGCTTCGAGGGTTTGCTTGGATGCTTTGCTCGGGTCGGGATCAAAACGGAACCATTTTTCGACGTTGATGAGCGAGGACCAGACTTTTTTCGGTGCGGCCTGAATCGGCAGTTCCTTGATGGATTGAAAGCCGGTGGGTTTGAGCTTCAGCAGCTTCAGTGGATTGGCCATGATCGTCTCCTTTGCTTTGGATTGACCTCGGCAATGTCGCCGAGGTTTTGACGATTCTACAGGCAAAGAGCAGCATTACCCAGACGACCAACGTCGGATTCTCAGCTGGTTTTAACAACCGAGGCGCATCATGCTATAAGAACACGCGCGGAGAGCTGCATGAAGGGTTTGATTTTTGTCGCGGTTGCCACTTTGCTGGCATCGGCCCAGGCGGCGCTGCCGATGACGCCCCAGGAGCGGCGGCAATACCGAGACAACCTGATCCGAATCCTGCCGGACGTTCCAGCCTTCGACGCTTGGGTGAAGAAGACCAACGAGTTGCCGCCGGACTTCGACGTCCTGCCGCGGCACAATGGGCTTCCCGATCCGCTCACGTTCTTCGACGGGCGCGCGGTGACAACGCCGCAGGACTGGGACGCCCGGCGCATCGAGATTCTTGACCTCTTTCAGAAATACGCTTGGGGTTCGATCCCGCCGCATCCGGCGCTGGCAGGCGCCGACGTGCGGGAAACCAAGAGCCCCGGATACCGTTCCCAGGCGGTTGTGCTGCACGTGGGGCCGGATGGCAAAGGGATCATGCACGTCAGCCTGATCATCCCCGAGGGCACGGGTCCGTTCCCCGTGGTGATGGGTCCGGGGCTGATCGGCGGATTTGTGAACTCGGCCCCGGCGATCCTGCGGCGCGGCTACATCACCGCGAGCTATGCCGGCAACGACGGCAACGACGACTCCCGCGCCATCGGATCGCTCTATCCCCAATCTGATTTCGGAGCGCTGCCGCGGCGCGGCTGGGCCGCTTCGACGGTGCTGGATTATCTCCAGACGCGGCCGGATGCGGACATGCGGCGAGTCGCCATTTTCGGCTATTCGCGCGACGGCAAGCAGGCGGTGATCGCCGCGGCGCTGGACATGCGAATCAAGGCCGTGCTTGCCGGCAGCACCGGCGTCGGCGGGTTGCTTCCCTATCGGCTGGCGGGCGAACGCGATCAGGCCGAGGGAATCGAATCGACTACGAGAATGTTCCCCGACTGGTTCAATCCGCGGCTGCGTTTCTTCTGCGGCCGCGAAGATCGCCTGCCGGTGGACGGCAACCTTCTTCTGGCGGCCATCGCGCCGCGACCTTGCCTGATGGTGTCAGGATACAACGACGAAGTGTCCAACACCTGGGGCGACGAACAGTCGCTGCACAGCGCAATGAAAGTTTATCAGTTGCTCGGAGCGCCGGACAAGCTCGGGCTTTATCGCGTGCCCGGATTCCACGGCGCCAACGACATGGAAGTCTGCCTCGATTTCCTCGACATGCAGTTCGGCCGCTCGCCGCGCACCTGGAGCAGCCAGCTTGTCTTCCCGTGGGACTGGGAGCAATGGAAGCGGCAGAGCGGGGAATCGGTGGATTTGGCAACTTATCCGGACCACCGTGCCGACGAGCCGGTGAACTCCGATCCGGCCAAGGTCCGTGCGTCGGTCCAATGGATGCTTGGCCCGGCGCCGCCGACGATGCCGTCGGAGCGAGGTGGTTTGCGCGGGGGGTTTGGCGGCCGAGGCCGAGCTGGGCCGACCACGGGGCCGGCGATCAATGGAAATCCCGGCCAGGCCGTCCCAGACCTAGTCAACTGGGTGATTCAGCGCAGCGTCGGCGGCTCGCAGGAATTCGGGTGGTTTGCCGGGGAGTACGCGCAAACCGCTTCGCGTCCCTTCACGTTCGGCTACAACGTCCGCGGCGATCTCTATTACCCCAAGAACGCGCCGCCGGGCAAGAAACTGCCGACGGTTGTCTGGCTGCACGGGTACAGCTACCCGCTCGGATATATGTGGGTTTACCACCGCGATCTGCATCCGGTGCTCGCCCTGGTTAAGGCCGGATATGCGGTGCTGGCGTTTGACCAGAGCGGATTTGGCAGCCGCATGAAGGAATCCGCGCCATTCTACGACCGCTTCCCTCATTGGTCGCAGATGGGGCAACTGGTCACCGACGCCAGCGCGGCCGTCGATGCGCTGAGAAAGGACAGTCTCGTCGATTCCGACCACGTCTATCTGTTCGGTTACTCTCTGGGCGGCACGGTGGCGATGTATACGGCGGCGCTGGACAGTCACGTGTCCGGCATGGTGTCGATCTGCGGCTTCACTCCGATGCGGACCGACAGGCCGGAGAACGGCGACGGCGGCATCGCGCGATATGCAATCGAGCGCCCACTGATCCCGCGGCTGGGTTTTTTCATCGGACACGAATCCAGGATTCCGTACGACTATGCGGATATGCTTGGCGCCATTGCGCCGCGGCCGGCGCTGGTGGTGCAGCCGCGGCTCGACCGCGACGCCATGCCCGCGGACGTGCGTGACGCCGTGGAATCCGCGAGGAAAATCTACGCCGCGCAGAACGCGGTGGACAAACTGGCGCTCAAGGAACCGTGGGATTACAACCGGCTTCCCACCGCGGTCGAGAACGATGTGATCGAGTGGATGAAGCAAAACATGAAATAGGAACGTGCCATGCCGATCAATTGGAACCATGTTTTGAGGGTCGCCGCGTGCGGATTGCTGATGATCGCCGGTCCGGCCGCCGCCGCCTCGGCGCCCGTGACTCTTCAGGAAGACAACGCCTCCTACGTGCTGTCCAATGGCATCGTGACGGCGCGCATTGCCAAGGGATCCGGCGACCTCACTTCGCTCAAATATAACGACATGGAAACGCTCACCGACCAATCGGGCCACGCCGGCGCCTATTGGTCGCATGATGCCTCCGGCGGCGTAGGGACGATTAACCAGGTCACCATTGATCCCAAGTCGACCAACGGGGATCGGGGCGAAGTCTCGGTCAAAGGCATCTCCGGCGGGAAGAAGATGGGCCGCCCCGCCGGCAGCTCGGCGGACGGCGATTTTCCGGCCGACATCGAAATCCGCTGGTGCCTCGGCAGCGGGGATTCTGGGGTTTACACCTATTGCACTTTTACGCATCAGCCCGATTATCCGGCCGGTTCCATCGGCGAAGCGCGATTCTGCGCCAAACTGGCCAGCACGTATGACTGGATCAGCGTTGATGCCAAGCGCAACAAATATTATCCGCGCGAATTACGCGGCGAAGACAAGTACGTCTACACCGCCGACCAATCCGAGAACCTGGCCTACGGCTGGTCGAGCACGACCAAAAAGGTCGGCTGGTGGATCGTCAATCCCACGATCGAATATTTGAGCGGCGGTCCAACCAAAATCGAGTTTCTCTGCCACCACGATACAACTCAAGTCGAAGCGCCCTGCGTGCTGAATTACTGGAGATCCAGCCACTATGGCGGGTCCTTCGTCAACGTCGCAAAGGGCGAGCGGTGGACCAAGGTGGTCGGGCCGTTCTTTCTATATTGCAACAGCGGCGGCGATGCGATGGCGCTGTGGAATGATGCCTGCGCCATGGCCGAAACCGAGGCGCGGCTGTGGCCCTACGACTGGGTCAACGGCGTCGATTATCCGCATTGCGATCAGCGCTCCACCGTGAGCGGCCGCTTCGTTCTGGATGACCCTGTTGCTTTGGACGGAAAATTCCCCGGCACGTTGACGGTCGGCCTGGCGTATCCGGCATACGATGCCGCGTCGTCGCGCGGCGGGCCGGGCGCGAATTCGACGCACATCGACTGGCAGACGGATGCCAAGCACTATGAATTCTGGGTCCACGGCGCGGCCGACGGCAAGTTCACGATTCCCAGCGTTCGACCCGGAACATACACGCTTCACGCCTTTGCCGACGGCGTGCTCGGCGAATTCGCCCGCACTGACCTGACGATCGAGCCAGGCGGTAAGCCCGTTGATCTGGGCTCCATAAGATGGACACCGGTGCGGCACGGCAGACAGCTTTGGCAGGTCGGCATCCCCGACCGCACCGCCGCCGAATTCGTCAACGGCGACCGATACTTCGAGATGGACACCCAACTGCAGTATCCAAAACTCTTTCCCAACGACGTCAATTTCATCATTGGCAAGAGCGATCCGGCCAAGGACTGGTATTTTGAACAGGTGCCGCACAATGAAAACCCCGCCGCGCGCGTCTCGCCGTTCTTCGGCGTGATCGGAAACGGGAGAGCGACGCCCTACGCGATTCATTTCGATCTCCCCGACGCACCGCATGGGGTGGCCACGCTGAGTCTGGGAATATGCGCCACCAGCATTCGGACGCTGGAGGTGAAGGTGAACGGGAAATCCGCGGGCAGTTTTGAACAATTGCCGGGCGGCGATTCGACGATTCTCCGGCATAACATACGCGGCATCTGGTACGACCGCGAGCTGGCCTTCAACGCCGAACTGATGCATGCCGGCAAGAACACGCTGACACTGACCGTCCCCGCCGGTCCGATCAACAATGGCATCATCTACGATTGCGTGCGATTAGAGTTGGACGAGAACCGACATCTGTCGCCACCAGGGAGCCAACCGTGAACCGCTTCCTGTTCGGCCTTTCTGTCGTTGTGTTCCTCTGGGTGAACGCCCGGGCGCAGACCACCGCGCCTGCGACGATCGACCTATCGGGCCAATGGCGATTCGCCATGGACCCCAAAGACGCCGGCGTTTCCGGGCAGTGGTACAACCAAACGCTCGCCGACAAAATCAACCTCCCCGGCATCCTCCAGGGGCAAGGCTACGGCGACGACATCTCAATCAACACGCCTTGGGTCGCGGCCCTGCCGCGCGACATGCGATGGTATTTGCTTCCGCAGTACAAGGCGTATACACAGCCGGGCAATGTAAAAATGCCGTATCTCTCCCAACCGCCGCGGCATTACCTGGGAGTGGCCTGGTACCAGAGGGACATCGACATCCCGACGCAATCCGAGGGACGGCGTTTCGTGCTCACGCTGGAACGAACGCGATGGCAGTCCACGGTTTGGATCGACGATCGCAAGATCGGCTCCTATCGCAGCTTCGTGGCCCCGCACATTTTTGATCTTGGTTTGCTCAGCGTTGGGAAGCACCGCCTGAGCATCCGCATCGATAATGATACTCGAAAGATTCAGCCCCCCTATCGGCCGGATGGGCACAGCGTCTCTGATTCCGAGGGAGCCACGTGGAACGGCATTGTCGGACGCATCGAGTTGGCCAACACCAGTCAGGTCTGGATCGACGACGCCCAGGCATTTCCGGACGTCGCGGCAAAGACCGTGCGAATCAAGTTGACCATCGGCAACGTCACCGGCAAAGCGGGCACCGGCACGTTGACGGTCGGTTCGGCAACGACACCGGTATCGTGGAATGCCAACGGTGCTGCCGCCGAATTGACCGTGCGGCTTGGCCCTGACGCGCAGACGTGGAGTGAGTTTAATCCGGTGCTGCAACACCTCACGGTTCAGCTCGCCGGGCCCGGCATCGCCGACCAGCGCGACATATCGTTCGGACTGCGCCAGATCAAGGACGACGGGAAACAGATGCTCCTCAACGGAACGGCGCTGGAAATCCGCGCCACACACGATGGCGGCGGGTTCCCATTGACGGGCTACCCGGCCATGGACGTGGAAAACTGGAAGCGCATCATCTCGACGTGCAAGTTGTGGGGCCTCAACGGCATGCGATTCCATTCGTGGTGTCCGCCGGAAGCAGCGTTCGAGGCGGCGGACGAACTGGGCTTCTATCTTCAGCCGGAATGCGGCATGTGGAACAGCTTCGACGCCGGGGGCACGATGCTGAAGGTTTTGAACGAAGAGACCGAGCGCATGCTGCGGGCATACGGCAATCATCCGTCGTTTCTGCTGCTGGCCCCCACGAACGAGCCGGCCGGGCATTACCCGGAGCAATTGCCGACGTGGGTGAACAAATGGCGAGCCGCTGACCCTCGCCGGCTCTACACCACCGGGACGGGCCGACCGTCAATTCCGGCAGGCGGCGCGGACAAGGGGAATGATTTTCTCATCACTGGCGCTCGCGGTCCGCGCGGGTGGTTTGGCCGCGACTATGAAACCGTGATTAGAGCGCTGCCGGTTCCCGCGCTGGCTCACGAGTTGGGCCAATGGGCCGCCTATCCCGACTTCAACGTCATCAATAAGTTTACCGGCTATCTCCAGCCGAGCAATTACGAAATCTACCGCGACTCCGCCGCCGCGCATGGGCTGCTGGAGAAGAATAAGGACTTCGCATTGGCTTCGGGGAGATATCAGGTTCAATGTTACAAGGAGGAGATCGAAGCCAATCAGCGCACGAATAGCTACTGCGGCTTTGAATTGCTGGACCTGCATGATTATCTCGGCCAGGGGACCGCGCTGATCGGCGTACTGGACGCGTTTTGGGAGAGCAAGGGTTATGTCACCGCGGACGAATGGAGGCGATTTTGCAATACGACGGTTCCGTTGGCACGCCTCACCAGCCGCGTTTTCACGACCGCGCAAACGCTGACCGCCGAAGTGGAGATCGCGCATTATGATCCCACGCCGCTGAACAATGCGATGGCGCAATGGCGAATCGTTGATTCCGCGGGCGCGGTCGCGGCCAGCGGCAGCCTGCCGAGCAAAATCATTCCCATTGGCAAGGGAACTTCGCTGGGCACGATCACCGTCGATCTCTCCAAGCTCCCGGCGCCGCGACGATACAAGCTGATCGTCGGCCTAGCCGGAACCGGCATTGAGAACGACTGGAACTTCTGGCTCTACCCGGCCGTTGTCGATGCATCCACGCCGGCGGACGTGGTAGTCACCGCGTCGTGGCCGGCGGCGCAAAGCGCTCTGGCTTCCGGCGGCAAGGTGCTCTTCACGCCGGCCGCGAAGGATCTGGATGAGGCCAATCCGCGACTGAGCATGACGCCGATTTTCTGGAATCGTTTGATGAACCCGAACGGCACGGCGTTCCTCGGTCTGTGGTGCGACGCCGGCAATCCGGCCCTGGCTGGGTTTCCAACGGAGGCCAATTGCGACTGGGAGTGGACCGACCTCTTCGCCGGCGCGCGGGCGATCAACCTGGATCACCTGCCGCGCGGACTGCAACCGATCGTGCAGCCCATCGACGACTGGAATCGAAACTTCAAACTCGGCCTCATCTATGAGTGCAAGATGGGCGCGGGAAAGCTGATGGTGTGCGGCTTGAACCTGTCATCCGTCCGTCCCGGAACTGCTTCATTAAAGCGGTCGCTGCTTAATTACATGACGTCGGATCGCTTCCAGCCGACCACGGAAGTGTCGGCAACCGATCTTGCCAACCAATGGCTCAGCACACGCGCGACAGGTTTCGTCAGCGAAGCCGCCCAGGCCTCGCCCAACCAGCAACAATCACCCGATGTGCAGGCCCCGCAGCCAATCGCTCCATCGTCGCGAGCGCGTTGAACTTTGAAATTGCTCTGCTGAAATCCTTTGGAATCCAAGCAGGAGCGACGCTGCGTGGAGTGCGCGAGGGATTGCGCCCTCGTGCCGCGGACATCGATAACGCGCTGGCGGGCAGGACAGCTCCGGCCCCGGCAGAATACGTCAAGGCGATAATGACCGCCAGACAGAAGCTCGCTCCGCTCGTCGATCACGGGAGCTCGGTGGAGTTGGTGCGTACGCCTTTCCCAAAGGCTGCGGGTTGGCGGTTCACCAGCAACGCGGGGATGGCGCTTACCGCCATAAACGTGTCCGACGAGCCGGGCAATGTGAAGTTCCCGAACACCGGTGGAGCCTGGGAAGACGGCGTCAGCGGAGATGTATTGACTGCCCAGAACAACACGCTCACGGTCCCGGTCCCGGCACATCGCCTTCGGCTTCTGAGCGCCGGAGCCGGGTGAAAACTCTTTAGACGTATTTGCCCCTTCATCTCCAGCATGGGAAATCCCGGTTCCCAGCCCTAGGCTCGGCCCGAATGAAACCGCCGACCGATTTTTCAGCCTGGTTGAGAAGCAAAGAAAAGAATTGCATAACTGCGGCCGGATGAATACAGTTTCATTCACGGCAACGGATGGAGGACCCCATGCGCAATATGACGGTTTGCCTGGCGGTGATGGCAATGCTGGGGATTTGGTTGGCACGACTGGAGCCGGCCCTGGCGGGGGATTCACCGGCCACCGACGCTACAGGCTCCTGGAAATGGACGATCCAAACCCCCGACGGCAATTCCATTGACATGTCGGCCAAGCTCACGCAGGACGGCCAGAAGCTGACCGGCGTGTTTCTGGACGGCTTCGATCAAAAGTCGTTCGACATCAAGGATGGCAAGGTGAAGGATGGCGAAGTCTCCTTCACGGTCGTTCGGCCGTTCAACGACGACACGATCACGGTGAACTACGACGGCAAGCTGAGCGGCGACACGATCAAAGGAACGCTGGACGTGAAGTTCGGCGACCAGGATCCCACGAAAAACGATTGGGAGGCCAAGCGCGGAGCGGCCGACGCCTCGACGACTCAACCGACCACGCAGCCGTAGTCCGAGCTTGTTTGATCGCCGGCGGCCGCGAGCCAAGAAAAACGTTTGTCCAAACTGCACGCCTCGGTATCCTACGCAAAATTGCCGACCCCATTCGTCGGCAAAGGTCCATGCCGGAAATCCCGGTGAGTTCACCATGCCAAAGCACGCATTGCCGGCTGCATTGTTGGTGCTCGTCACTCTGATTTTGTCGGTGGCCATCGTAGTCGCGTATCTCGATTTGCCCGCCGATCAGACGCCAGTCGTGACCGCATCGACTCCCCCGCCGAGCAACCTTCCCATCCCATTGGCCAACTTCACGGGCGCGACGGAGGCGGACGAGGTCTTTGCTTCGATCTGCGCCAATTATCCCGACGTTGTGGCTCACGCTAGTAAAGCGGTGCTGGTGCGATTCCATACCGGCACTCAAATGAACCGCGCCGGCCCTGGCGGGAAGGGACCGATGCCGGGCGCCTATTCGCCACTCGTCCAGTGGTGCCATCCGGGCGGCGGCATCGGATTCTGGGGCATTTACGAATACTGGAGCAGCGGCAGTTACGTCGCCGTCTACCGTCTTCGGCCGCTGGACGGATGGAACGGAATCGAATCGTGCACCTTGGAGATTCAAAGCAACGGCGGCAACAACCTCATTGCCTCGTATGTCCCCAAGCCGGCGGAGTTGAAACCCACGCAATGGGTGGATGTGCCTGTGGCCTTTACACTTCCGCAGCGAAAACAAATCGAATTCCGTTTTTGGGCGGGCACGAACGGATTTGCGGTGGACCGGATTTATCTGTTCCGATTGCCGTGATTACGAACGCGGAAAACGAAACGGGACGGATTAACGAAACGGGACAGGTCCAATATTGCCCGACGCCGATACCGCCGCGCTTTTTCTGGCTCTCGGCGGCGGATGGTGGAACCGCGCCGATGCGCCAAAGAATTAGCCTAGGAGCGAAACGTGCGATGCAACTGTTGAACGCCTTCTGGAAGTTCGCCAAGAAAGCGGTGCTTTGATGACCACCGCGTTTCAGGCCTTTGGAAAGGACTCAATGCTGCCAGCGTCAAGGATAGCAAGGCAAAGCAACTTGGCGGGCGAGGGCGGCTACGAAACCGGCGGCACGGGGCCGGCCAGAGTCGCGTAGTCGTCCAGGGGACTGCGATCCCCGCTGGTGACCAACTCCAAGTCGCGGCGGAGAATCGACAGGCGGGTCTCGATGAACCGGCGGGCCACGGCTTGCTTGCGCGGGCTGTCCTTCGCCTGGGCCAGGAAAAGATGGCCCACCAGCACCGCGATGGCCGAATCGACCAGGCGTCGGCCGTGCAGGTCGATGTATCCCGAGCCCTTTTCCTTGGCGAACGCCACCGCCTTGAGCACCAGTTCCCTGGCCTCGACCAGTTTCACCTTGAGCCGATTGAGAACGTCGTCGGCGTGGGCCTTCTGCTCCAATTCCTCGAGGCGATTCTCGAAGGCGCCGCTGCACACGCCGCGCACCGCCGCGACGATCTGCAATTGGCTGGTGCCTTCGTAGATGGTGGTGATGCGCGCATCGCGCAGATGCCGCTCCACCGGATAATCCTTCATGTATCCCGATCCGCCCAAAACCTGTATCGCCTCGTTGGCCACCTTCACGCACATCTCCGAAGCATAGTATTTGCTCATCGGCGTGAGCATTCCGTTCAGCCGCTTGAAAACTCGCGCATCGTTTTTGCGGCGTTTGAGTTCCTCCGGGTCGGCGGGGGCGCGGGTTTCCAGAACTCGCAGATTGTTGTTCTCCAGATCGCAGATGCGCGCGGTCTCGTACACCAGGGCCCGTGCCGCTTCGATGGCGATCTTCATCTCGGTGACCATCTCGGCCACCGCCGGCAGTTTCTCGATGGATACGCCGAACTGTTTACGCGTGGAGGCGTAGCGGCGGGCGACGCGGAAGGCGGCCTCGGCGATGCCCAGCGATTGGGCGGCGATGCCCACCCGGGCCCCGTTCATCAGGCTCATCACGTACGGCACCAGTCCACGCTGGCGCTCCCCGATCAGCAGGGCGGG
>JBEKIV010000112.1:0-13017 GCA_050011595.1 Tepidisphaeraceae bacterium | reverse complement strand
CGCGGTATCGGCAAAGTCGCCAAGCTCATCACCCACTTGAATCAGCCGCAAGCCCGGTGGAACGGGCTGATTCGCTTCCGGACCTTTTTGCAGGCCGTAGAAGGCGATTCCCGGAATCGCGCCCAACGGCGCCAGCGCCGCCAGCGGGCACGACCGCGTATCACGCCCGCGGCTTCCCGCCCACGTCAGACCGACCTTGAACGATGAATCGTCCGCAAGCCGTCTGGCCCATTGCGCGATGTGCTGCGGCGGGGCCGAAAGGTAGGGTATGTCGGCGGGAATCGTCTTCATCGTCGTGCCAAAAACCAGCGGCAGGCTCATTAGCGGCGTCTGCCAATCGAACGGCGCCAGCTGCTCTCCCCGCGCAAACACGGCCGAGATTCCACGTACCCGACCCAGCAACGGCGCCAATTCGGCCTGGCATTCCAACAGCACCGTCGCCCCCCGCGCAGCCACCAGGGGCGCGTAGCGGATAAAATGCAAGGCATCGCCGAACCGGGCGTCGGAAAAGAGAAGGATCGTTTTGCCGCGTGCGTCCTGCCCGGTCCAGCGCGGCTGGGGAAAGTCCCGTCCCAGCCGTATCCGCGGCACCCGCAGTCCCCATTCGAATTCCCTCCAACCCTCCTCGAATTCGCCCAACATCAGCAGCAGCCCGGCGTAGTTCCAATGCGCGTGCGCTAAGTCGGACTTCAGCTCGATCGCCCGACGGCACGCGGCGATCGCGTCATCGAGTTGCCCGACTTCCATCAGTGCGATGCCCAAATTGCTATGCGCTTCGGCAAGCTCGGGCTTGAACCGAATCGCCTGCTGTTGCGAAGCGATCGCCTCATCCAGTTGCCCAGCGTCCACCAGTGCGATGCCCAGATTGTTGTAGGCTTCGGCAAAATCCGGTTTGAGCCGAATCGCCTGGCGATAGGAAGCGATCGCCTCATCGAGTTGCCCTCGGTCCTTTAAGGCTTTGCCGAGGTTGCTGTAATAGACCGCATTGGTTGAACAAATCGCGATCGCCCGCCGGATTAATTCCACGGCCTCGTCCAACCGGCCCGCCTGTAAGGCCAGCGTCCCCAACAGATGCAATGCGTCCGCAAGATCGGGCTGCTGCGCCAGAACTTGGCGGTAAATCCTTTCCGCCTCCGCCAGGCGGCCCGCCTGGTGATGCGACAAACCGGATTCCAGTTGCTGCTGAAGGGTCATGTGGCCGGACATTGAACTCGAATTTCCGCCCTGCCGGCACCAATTGCGCCACATCTGCCGGTAGGCGGCTTCAACATTACGGGCGAAACGCGGGGCATCCATCAACGGTGAAGCCTGCATCCGCCCGCGCAGCATCCGGCGCAACTCGGCCAGCCGCGGCAGGTCCTTGGCAAGGTCCGTGGCGATCTGAACGTACTGTTCCGGCGCTGGTGCGACGAGTTCCGGCACGCCGACGTTCGCCAAAATGCTGGCGCCGCCGCGGCCGACGGCCGTCCGGCCGACAAGACTCACGACCGGCACACCCATCCACAGGGCATCGCAAGTCGTGATCCCTCCTCCCCAGGGAAAGGGGTCCAGGGCAATGTCGATCCGGCCGTAGGTTCGCACGTATTGCGGCCAGGACTGCCGGCTGGGGAACTGGAGCCGATCCGGCGAAATGCCTTTGCCGGCAAATCGCTCGCGCACCGCATCCAGGTGCGCTCCCGGATGGGAATGAACGATCAGCCGCGACTGGGGCACGCCCCGCAGAATCTCCGCCCACAAATCCAGCGCGGGCGACGAAACTTTGGCGGAATTGTTCAGGCAGCCGAAGGTGACGTATCCCAATGTCGCCGCGGGCGGCGGCGATGGCTCGGGAGTCGGGCCGGCGACGCTGTAGCACCAGTAGGTTTCCGGCAGCCGGATCGTCCGCTCGCTATAAAACGGCAAATCGGAATCCGAGGGATCCAGGTATGGATCGGATAGTCGGTAATCAATCGCGTCCAGGCCCGTGCTGCCGCAATAGCCCAGGTACGTCACCTGCACCGGGGCCGGCTTTTGCGCGAAAACCAGGAGACGATTGTTCGCCGTGTGCAGCGCCAAATCCACCAGAATGTCGATCCGGTCCTGCCGAATCAGATCGGCGGCCTGGGAATCGGATAGTCCCACGATGCTGCGCCAGACATCCGCGTGGCGACGGAATTGCTCGGTATGCGCATCGGCGCGGAGCATGTCGGCGTAACAGAATATCTCCATTTGCCGATGATCGTGCTCGCGCAACAGCGGCAACAGATTCTGGCCCACGGGATGCTCGCCAAAATCCGGCGACACATAGCCAATCCGCAAGCGGCGGCCGGGGTCGCGATCATTGGTATGTGGCTGAATGAATTTCCTGAGCGGTTCGGCGTGCTGTTGGCTCCAGCGGCAAAGCTCCTCATGGATCATCCTGGCGTCGTAGCCGGGATGAAACGGGAGAGTGAAGACCATGTTGTTGTACGCATCGGCGTAATCAGGCTTGAGTCGAATGGCCTCTCGATAGGAAGCGATGGCTTCGTCAGGTTGCCCGGTCTCCCTCAATGCGTTGGCAAGGTTGTAGTGAACCTCGGCAATATCCGGCTTGAGCCCAATGGCCTGCCGATAGGAAGCGATGGCCTGATCGAATTGCTCCATGTCCTTCAAGAATTTGCCGAGGTTGCTGTAATAGCGCGCATTGGTCGAACAAATCGCGATCGCCTGCCGGATCAAATTCACCGCCTCGTCCAACCGGTCCGTCTGTCCCGCCAGGACGCCCAACAGATGTAATGCGTCCGCATGATTGGGCTGTTGCGCCAGGACCTGCCGGTATATCCTCTTCGCCTCGGCCAGTCGGCCCGCCTGATGATGCGACAGACCGGATTCGAGTTGCTCCTGAAGGGTCATGGGGCCGGGCATTGTAAGCTCGAATTTCCGCCGTGCTGGCACCAATTCCGCCACATCTGCCGGTAGGCGGCTTCGACATTGCGGGCGAAACGCGGGCCGTCCATCAGCGGCGACGCCAGCATCCGCCCGCGCAGCGTCCGGCGCAACTCGGCCAGCCGCGGCAGGTCCTTGGCCAGTTCCGTGGCGATTTGAACGTACTGTTCCGGCGCTGGGGCGATGAGTTCCGGCACGCCGACGTTCGCCAAAATGCTTGCCCCCCCGCGCCCCACGGCCGTCCGGCCGACAAGACTGACGACCGGCACCCCCAGCCACAGCGCATCGCAGGTCGTGATTCCCCCGCCCCAGGGAAAGGGGTCCAGAGCAATGTCGATCCGGCCGTAGGTTCGCGCGTATTGCGCCCACGGCTGCCAGCCTGGGAACTCCAACCGATCCGGCGAAATGCCCTTGCCGGCAAATCGCTCGCGCACCGCATCCAAATGCGCACCCGGATGGGAATGAACGATCAGCCGCGACTGGGGCACGCCCCGCAGAATCTCCGCCCACAAATCCAACGCGGGCGGCGAAACCTTGACGAATTTATTTAGACAGCCGAAGGTGACGTATCCAACTGTCGCCGCGGGCGGCGGCGCCGGATCGGGAGTCGGGCCTGCCACGCCGTAACACCAGTAGGTTTCCGGCAGCCGGATCGTCTGCTCGCTGTAAAGCGATAAATCCGAATCCGAAGGATCCATAAAGGGATCGGACAGCCGGTAGTCCATGGTGTGCATGCCCGTGCTGCCGCAATAGCCGAGGTAGGACACCTGCACCGGGGCCGGCTTTTGCGCGAAAACCAGGAGACGGTTGTTCGCCGAGTGCAGCGACAAATCCACCAGAATGTCGATCCGATCCTGCCGGATCAGATCGGCAGCCTGGCCATCGGACATCCCCACGATGCTGCGCCAGACATCCGCGTAGCGCCGCAATACTTCGGTTTGCGCGTCAGGCAAGAGAACATCGGAGTAACAGAAGATCTCCATTTGCCGATGATCGTGCTGGCGCAAGAGCGGCCACAGATTCTGGCCAACCACATGCCCGCGGAAATCCGCCGACACGTAGCCGATGCGCAGGCGGCGGTCGAGGTCGCGGTCGTTGGCGTGCGACTGAATCAGCTTCTTGAGCGGTTCGGCATGCTGTTGGTTCCAGCGGCGAAGTTCCTCCTGGATCATTCTGCCGTCGTAGTCGGGATGATAATGGAGAGTGAAGATCAGATTGCTGTGCTGTCTCACGTAATCAGGCCTTAGCCAAAGGGCCTGCTGTTGGGAAGCGATGGCCTCGTCAAGTTGCCCCGTGTCCGCCAGTGCGCCGAGATTGTTTTGCGCTTCGGCGTAACCGGGCTGGAGCCGGATGGCCTGCCGATAGGAAGCGATGGCTTCGTCAAGTTGTCCCTTGTCCTTTAGGGTATTGCCCAGATTGTTGTGCGCTTCGGCAAGATCAGGCTTGAGCCGAATGGCCTGCCGATAGGAAGCGATCGCCTCGTCAAGCTGCCCTTTGTCCTTCAACGCGTTGCCAAGATTGTTGTGCGCTTCGGCAAAACCAGGCTTAAGCCGAATGGCCTGTCGATAGGCGGCGATGGCCTCATCAAGTTGCCTCTTGTCCTTTAGTGCGTTGCCCAGATTGCAGTGTGCCGAGGCGTTGTCAGGCTTGAGCCGAATCGCCTGCCGAAAGGCTGCGATGGCCTGGTCGAGTTGCCCCTTGCCTTGCAGGACGATGCTCATGTTGTAGTGTGCTTCGGCAAGCTCGGGCTTGAGCTGAATGGCCTGCCGAAAGGAAGCAATGGCCTCGTCCGGTTGCCCAACTTCCGCCAGCGCGATGCCCAGATTGCTGTGCGCTTCGGCGTAACCCGGTTTGAGCCGAATAGCCTGGCGATAGGAATCGATGGCCTGGCCAAATTGCGCCTTGGCCTTCAATGCGTTGCCGAGGTTGTGGTGTACTTCGGCAAGACCAGGCTTGAGCTGAATGGCTTGCCGGCAGGCGGCGATCGCCTCGTCCAGTTGCCCCAGGTCCGTCAGTGCGCTGCCGAGGTTACTGTAATAAAGCGCATTGGTTGAACAATTGGCGATCGCCCGCCGCATGAATTCCACGGCGGCATCCGGCCGGCCCGTCTGTGCGGCCAAGACCCCTAACAGATGTAACGCACTGGCATGATCGGGCTGCTGCGTCAGGACCTGGCGGTATATCCTTTCCGCTTCCTCCAAGCGGCCCGCCTGATGGTGTTGGATGGCCAATCGCAAATCCCGTTCGCCAGCTTCCGGCATCGTTTTCCCTTGGTTGCCTGGAATATATCCGCCATCCGTTCTGCAAACGACCCCCCCCCGCAAACCCGCCCGGCGTCCTCCACCTCGCCCATCCCTGGCATTTGCGCCGCATGATTTTGCACGCGGCCCGGCAGGTCGATATGGTTGCCATCTTGACGCCGGCCAGGGAATGTCGGCTGATCGGGCCGCGGGCAGGATCCCCGCACACATTTTGGTCCCTCAAATTGAATTGCGAGGGTGAAGCGTTGCGGCAAACCCGTTTAATCTTCGGCTTGGCGATCCTGACGGCATTTTGCCATCCGCTTTTTGCCCAATCAGACACGGCGCGCGACGTGCAACTCCAGCAACGATTGCAGGAGCTCCAGGAAATCGATCTGGATACCCGGCTCCTGGCCAATACCGATATCCCTCCCGGCCAACGAGCCCTCATCGACTTCGGCGGCTATTTCTCGCCCCAATACTATTCCGTGGACGACTCCAACAACGACAATCACGGCCTGCGCCAATATCAACTCGTCGCCTATCTCCGCGCCAATTTCGACGGCGCCAACGAAATCTTCCTCCGCGGCAGCACCGAGTACAACGATTACAACACCGGCGACAGCTTCGACGGATTCGGCAGCCGGCTAATCAACCCCGACTTCGACCGCGCGTATTATCGCTTCGACCTTCAACGCTATGAATCCGCCTACGAGGGCAAGCAGATCAATTACGACGTCAATTTCGAAGGCGGCCGCGATCTGGTTTACTGGGGAAACGGCCTGACCATGGCCGAGGTCGTGGACGGCGTCATGCCCACTTTTTCCTGGGGACCGCTCACCCTGGCCACCGTTGCCGGCATCACCCCGCTGCGCACCGTCGATATCCAACCCGACCGGCCCGAATTCGACGACAACACCAAACGCTGCTTCTACGGCGCGATGCTCAGCGTCGCCATCGGATCAAACCACCCCTACGTCTACGGCCTGGTCCAACGCGATAACAACACCGAGAACCTCTCCACCACCGATGGAATCATCACCCGCTACGCCTACGACAGTGATTACATCGGCGCCGGCTCCACGGGGTCTCTCACCGATCATATCCACTACGGCATCGAAGGAACCTTCGAGTGCGGCAACACCCTGTCCAACAGCTCCACCATCAGCGGATTCCAACTCGTCCAGGCCGAGCAGACCCGCGACAACATCGACGCCTGGGCCGCCGACGCCAAAGTCGATTACGTCCCGCAGGACGTATACAACAGCCGAATCACGCTCGAAGGCATCTTCGCCACCGGCTGCGTCAATCGCGGACTCACCAATACCACCTTCAACGGAAACGCGCCCAACACCCCCGACCGCGCTTTCGACGCCTTCGGCCTGGTCTCCACCGGCCTGGCTTTCGGCGCTCCCGTTTCCAATCTCGCCGTCATGCGCGTCGGGGCATCCACGTTCCCCTTCGTGCTTCACGAGGGCTTTCGCCGACTGCAAGTCGGCATGGACGTCTATTGGTTCAACAAAGCCTCCGCCGCCGCTCCCATCGACGAACCGACCAACAACGCCACCTATCTCGGCTGGGAACCCGACTTTTACCTCAACTATGAGGTCCTCAGCGATCTGACCCTCACCTTGCGCTACGGCGTTTTCATGCCCAATGCCGGGGCTTTTCCCGACGACAAGGCCCGGCAATTCTTTTATACTGGAGCCATCATTGCGTTCTGATCCACCCATTGCGGCCAGGGCCATCGCTTGGGCATTTTGCGCCCTGACCGTGGTCTGCGCCGGCTGTCAAACCGCGCACGTGAATTCTTCGCTCACCGCAAAATTTTCCGGAAATGACGCCGATGCCCAGCTAAACTTCTGGCATGAGTTGGCCAACCGACACCTCACCAGCAACGACGAGGCGTTGCATGGCCTGCTCCTCTATGCCGACGGCCGCGACGATGCCAACACCTACGACAAACGCGTCGCCACCCTCAAATCGCGAGGTCTGTTGGCGGCCTCGTTCTCCGAGCCGGCAAACGATGCGATCAGGCGCGGCGATCTGGCCGTCGCCATCGTCAATCTTCTCGGAATCAAGGGCGGATGGGTCATGCACATTTTCGGCCCAACCCCAAGATACGCGGTCCGCGAACTCGTCTATGCCGGTATTTTCCCGCCCAGCAGCCCCCAGCAAACCTTCAGCGGCGCCGAATTTGTCGGCGTCATCGGTAAACTCGACGACTACCAGCAACCCGTTGTCGCCGACGCCTCCGTTCGGTGAAAGGACGTTCCCAATGCGATCCACGCGCGTTTATAACCATTTTTGCGCCCTTGGCCTGATCTGCCTGGCGTCGGTCTGTGCGCCAAACGCATTGGCTTCCAATGCCGCCGCCACCCGTCCATCCGCCGTCGCCGCGGCTTCCCAGCCCGGCTCCGGCACGTCCATGCAGATCGCGGTCCTTTCCGTCAAAGGCCTGGTCCAGATTCGCACCGGCGACGAGCAACCCTGGGTCACCGCCCTGCCCCACATGGTCCTTTCCGAAGGGGCTGAATTGCGCACCGGGCCACACAGTTCCATCACCTGCGTCATCCCCCCCGATCAAACATTCACTCTCGACCGTCTGGGAACCGTCCGCGTGCAGGACGCCGTTCGCAACGGAAATAAGGTCAAGACCGATCTGATAATGAAATATGGCCGCACGCATTACGACATTGAAGGCGCCGGCCTGGAACACGAATCCACCATCACCAGCCCCAGTAGCACGCTGGCCGTCCGCGGCACCGACGTCGTGCTTTGTGACCAGGTTCCCTTCACTCCATACGCCATCAGCAATACCGGCCGCGCCCTCTTCACCTACGGCCATTACACGATCAACGTCGGAACCAAGCACGGTTCCTACGCCAAGGCCGGCGGCGGAACAGACGGCTCGGCCTCCACCGGTCTATCCGAGACCGTCGTCGATCCCCGGTATGCCGCATCCCTCACCGCCACTGATGCCGCACTGCTGGCTACGGAAGTCGCCCGCGGCGCGGTCATCTCTTACAACCCCATCTCCGGCATCGAAACCGTCTCCGGCGGCCGACCCTCCTATGATTCCGGGCTTGCCGCAACCGTCCCAGGAACCCTGGATTTCGTGCTCCGCTGGACCGGCGACGCCAATCTCAACCTCGAAGTCGGCGTCGATCCCGGCGATCCCCTCACCAACATCGCCAACGGATTCCAGAAGGTCGAGTTCCTCTATCCCGGTTACGGCCTGCAGAATTCCCCCAGCGGCGGGCACATTCCCTACGACGACGTCGGCGGACCCTTCGGCGGTGAAGAAATCGCCTACTGGCTCGGTTCACATCCCTCCGGTCTCTATGGAATCGGCGTGCAGTTCATCACCGGCGTCCCCACCTCCTACACGTTCAACGTCTTTGAAAACGGCCAGCCAGTGGAAATGTTCTACTTCGCCACCCTCGACGGCTTCACGCAACTCGTCAAAAGCACGCAGGAAACGCGTAGCATCGGGCCGGGTCAGTTTGCCGGCTCCCTCGTCGCCATTCCAGACCAGCCATTGCTCGACCTGATCATCCCCGATGATCCCGCCGGCAATCCCAACCCCGGCATCAATCCACCGGGCGTCAATTCCGCCGCCATTCTGCCCGCCGTGCGCGCCATCGCCATCGGCGCCAAGACGGCTCGGCAACAATCCGCATCGATCACCCCCGCTGCACGCCAGGTTAAATAAACCATCTCCAAGTCCTCTCCAGCACGCAACACTGCGGTCAGTGTCGTATACGATCCCTATTGTTGTCGTATATCGCGAAGCAAAAATCTTAAAATTCCGTCAAGATTATCCTTGATTCACGCCGATCTGCCTTTAATTTAGTGCTTGTGTAAATTGGATTTGGGAGAACTACCCTGTTGGGGAGAGCATTATGCCCACGGCACGTCGGCTTTCGATAATTTTAGTTGGTTCTTGCCTTTTATTGACTTCTGCCGCAAATGCGGCTTTGGAGGTGGCACTCCATGAGGTCAACACCAGCGTCGGGCTTAAACCCACCAGCACAATGAATATCTGGAAGCTGGAAACCGACCCGTTTAGCTCCGATCCCGTACTTAGTAATTACATCCCTGTCAGCGGTGTGCTGGATAACACCTATGATCCAAACCAGTTCAAGTTAGCCATCGATCCCTCCGTTAGCACGCCAACCCTGACCGATCCCGGCTACCGCCTCGGCTATAGCGTTGAAGGCATCCCCCCCTTTCAGGTCACCAGCTTTGAGGTGATGGACACTGTCGGCTATTACCTTGTCGAGGCGACCTCGGACCCGACGGTTGACACAATTACGCCATCGACCGATCCCGGGCCCAACGGCATTGAAGCCGGTGCGGTGGACGACATCAACTTTTCGCTCATACCAAGCGAACAAAACGAAGCCCTGCCAATTACCGAAGATCAGAACTTCTTCGAACTCAATCTCGTCCCGCTCGAAGGAACTCCAGTCATCGTTCCCGATCTCTACAGCGCATCCGGCGACCCCGGCGGCTCCATAACCATTGAGGACTCCGAGGGCAACACCGATACCACCGGCCCCGGCGGCATCAACCCATCGTACGCTCCGGAGCCCACTGGCGCCTCCCTGCTGGCGATCGGGGCCATCGGCTTGGCGGCCCGCCGACGGCGGCAATAGCCGCATATTTACATCTCCCCGTTCTGCGGCGAAGCTATGGCAATCGCCTGAGCCGATATGACCCGTCTCGAACGCCGGGTGTTCTCCCGCAGCCTCGTCATCGGCGCACTCCTTACGCTCATCGTGCTGGCCGTACACGCATTCGGCCTGCTCGATTCCCTTGAATACTGGCTCTACGACCAGCGCGCCATTCACTGCCAACTTGCCGAGCCGGCGCCCACCAACCGTTTCGTCCATCTCGACATTGACGACGCCTCGGTCTCCCCCGACGCCTTGGGCCGCTGGCCCTGGCCGCGGGAGAATCTGGCTCGAATTCTCGACGAAGTCCACCGCGCCGGGCCCAGCGCCGTCGGGCTGGACATCCTTTTCTCCGAACCTCAGAAGCCGCAGTTGATCCAGGAATCCGACGGCAAGTTGCGGACCATCGACGATGATGCCGAGCTTGCCCAGGCCCTGCGCAAATGTGGAAACACCGTCCTGGCCGCTTCCTTCAAACTGGAATCGGGCGAAGCCCAATCGGCAGGTCCGTCGCGGGCCGTGGAATTGCTCGCCGGCGATTTGGAAATGACGCCTGAAGAACTCAAAAAGCATCTGGATTGGGGCAATGAACCGTTCACCGCACAGGCGTTGAACGAGCTTTTTATCATTTCCAGACGCCAAGCAATGAAAGCGAGAATCGACGGCGAATTGGACCGGACCGGCGATATCGGCAGGGACGCGCTGTTCAAACGCCTCCTACCCCACACGAGTCCCGACGAAAATTCACCCCTGCGAAACCTATTTTTGGACCAATATCAGGTCGCCAGCGCCGAGCGCGCGGTCTACCGATTTGGCGCTCCCCGCCAGACTCTGGCGGCTCCGCCGGCCGAGGGCGTTTTCAACGTCGTGCCTCTCGCCCGATTCAGCAACGTCGCCGCCGGCTGCGCGTTCGCCAATTACGACATTTTCGACAACGCCACCATTCGCGCCATCCCGCTGTTCGTCGAATACAACCGGCGCCTCTACGCTCAGATGGGGCTTGCCACCGCCTGCGTCATGCTCGGCGCCGATCCTGCCGCGGTTCGGTTCGACGGCGACAAGATCGTCATCCCCGCGCCCGCCGGAGCCATTTCCATCCCCACCTACACCTACCATTCCAAGGTGCTGGGGCGTGACGTTCCGCTCATTGCGGCGCTGCCTTGGTTCGGCGGGCGGGAATGGGAAACGATGTACGACTGGCCCAATCATCTCAATACCGCCGCCCACATCTCCATCGCCAGCATCTGGGACATTTACACCTCTGAAAGGAAGATCGCCAAGAACAGCGCCGCCATCGATCTGGCGATTTCCAACATTCTCGACAACGATCGCGAAGACAAACTAGGTGTCGATCCCTCGCTGGCGAAGAAGTACGCTGCCGCCCTGCCCGACCCGCAAGACACCCTCGCCCGCGAAAAATGGGCCGCTGAGACTCTCGACGATTTGAACGGCGCGGGTTGGCTCGACTATTTCGCCCATCATTCTGACAAGGAATTGAGCCCCGAAGAACGGCTGCAAAAGATTCTTTTGAACGATGCCGTTAGCGCGCTCAAATACACCCTCACCCAAAGTCATCAGCTCCGCATTCAGATCGACACGCAAAGACGATGGCTGGCTTCCCAGATCGGCGGCAAAGGCGTCCTCATCGGCTTCACCGCCACCGGATTTCAGGACCAGGTCAGCACCAGCCTTCACCTTCACTGCCCCGGCGTCGTCGTGCATGGCGTGATCGTCAATGCCGTCCTCACCGGCCATTGGTGGCGAATGGCGCCCGCCTGGGTAACGGTTCTGCTCACGATCCTGTTCGGCATGGCCGCCGCGGTCGTGCAGGGACGCCTTCAACCTCTGCGCGCCTCCTTCCTGGTTCTTTTGCTTCTCCTCGGATACGCGCTGTTCAACGGATATATCCTGTTTGATTGGCACAAATGGATCGTCGGCCTGGCCGGCCCTTCCGTGGCCATGCTCACCGTCTGGGCCGGCTGCACGCTCGACCGGCTGATTATTGAGAACGTCGAACGCAACCGTGTCGCCATCGAGGTTGCCGTCATCAGCAAGGAAATGGACCTCGCCCGCCAGGTCCAGGTCGCGCTAATCCCCGCCAAGGCCCCCAAGATCGTCGGCCTGGAAGCGACGGCAGGCTCGCCATCCTTCTGGCCGATGCCTCCGGTCACGGTCTTGCCCCGGCCATGGTGGTCTCCCAGGTCCGCACGCTTTGCCGGTCGCTTTGCGAATTTGAATCGCATCCCCAGGGTCTGCTCGACCGCGTCAACCGCCGGCTCGCCGACGATCTCGAACCCAACCGGTTCGTCACCGCGTTTCTCGGCTTCCTCGGCCCCGATGGAATTCTCGATTGGTCCAGCGCCGGACATGGCCCCATGTACTGGAGCCCCGGCCCCGGCTCCGAAATGCTCGCCATCGACTCCACCGGCTTGCCCCTGGGCATTCAACCCGATTGTTTCTTCGATTCGCCCCTCCCCGGCCTGGTGCTCGCCCCCGGCGGCTCGCTCGTCGTTTTCAGCGACGGAATCTTCGAAGCCCACGCTCCCGACGGCCAAATGTTCGGCGTCGAACGCGTCAAGGAAATCCTGGAAAGAACCGCTGGCCAACCGCTCGCGACAATCATCGCCACTCTTCGCTCCGCCGTGCAGCAATGGCAGGCGAAGCTCGAACCCGACGACGATCAAACCATCGTGGTTGTGCGGCGGATGTGACTTTCTTTACTTCAACGTTGAGCGTTGCAAGTGTCGGACGGCATGCGAGAATCTCAGCCATGTTCGGAGGATCGCGTGAACTACTATTTCGCCGACGTTAATGGAACCCAGCAGGGGCCGTTTCCGGTGGACCAACTTGCGGCCAAGGGCATTCGGCCTGAGACGCTGGTTTGGGCCGAGGGCCTGCCGCAGTGGCAGCGGGCCGATTCGATTCCGGAACTACAGCCGCTCTTTCAGCGGACGGCTCCACCGCCGCCGCCGACCTATCCCTACGCGCCAATGGCGCCCTATCCAATTCAATATTACCCGCCCCCCGATAACAGCAAAAAGCTTGCCGCCGGACTCTGCGGCATCCTTCTCGGCGCGCTCGGCATCCATAAATTTATCCTCGGCATGAACGGCGCCGGGACGACGATGCTGCTCGTCAGCGTGCTGACCTGCGGCATCGGAGCCGCAGTGATGCACATCATCGGGATCATCGAA